>JBGPHH010000042.1:0-22129 GCA_041484265.1 Vicinamibacteria bacterium | reverse complement strand
GAAATCGAGGTTGATGAGCCCTGGCACTAGGATGAGATCCGAGATCCCCTGAATCGCCTGCCTCAGCACATCGTCGGCCGTCGCGAACGCGTCGGTGAGCGGCGTGGTGCGATCGATGATCGTCAGCAGCCGTTCGTTGGGGATGGTGATGATCGTGTCGACACACTCGCGAAGCGCGTCGAGACCCCGCTCCGCCTGCAGCTGACGTTTCTTGCCCTCGAACTTGAACGGCTTGGTGACAACGGCCACCGTCAGCGCGCCGAGCTCGCTCGCCAGGCTCGCAATCACCGGCGCCGCGCCCGTGCCAGTGCCGCCACCAAGCCCGGTCGTGACGAAGATCATGTCGGCGCCGTCGAGCGCCTGGATGATCTTTTCAGTGTCTTCGAGCGCAGCCTGCCGGCCGACGTTGGGGTCTGCACCGGCGCCCAGTCCTTTGGTCAGCTTGGCGCCAATCTGCAGTTTGCTCGGCGCGGCGTTGCCCCGAAGCGCCTGCAGATCGGTGTTGGCGACGATGAACTCGACGCCCTCGAGACCGACGCGGACCATCCGGTTGACGGCGTTGCTGCCACCGCCGCCCACCCCGACCACCTTGATGCGGGCGCCGGGGCTGGCTTCGTCGGCCAGTTGCAGCCGCAGCCGTGAGGCCACTCGGTCGTCGACTTTCGGCGTCTTGTTGTCAGCCATGCAGGCACTCCCTTTTGTCCAGGTCCGGCTGAAGCCGGACACTACGTTTGTGTCCCGGTACGTTCTGAAACGGCTTCTAGAAAAATTCTCTAAACAGACCGCGCAATCGTCCGGCCGCGCGCACCAAGGCGCCGGCGCCGACCGGCGCATGCGCCAGCTCCTCCACCGCATTTCGGTATCCGTACAGCACCAGTCCGACACCGGTCGCGAACGTCGGACTGTTGACGTGATCGGCCAGTCCGCCGACGCCTGTCGGACAGCCACGGCGGATGGGCAGGTCGAAAATCTGCTCGGCGATCTCCGGCATGCCGTCCAGAATCGATCCGCCGCCGGTGAGCACGATGCCCGAGTTGAGGCTCTTCTCGTGGCCGGCGCGCCGGATTTCGTCCCATACCAGGTGGAAGATCTCTTCGGCGCGTGGCTGCAGGATTTCCGACAGAATGCGACGGGACATGACGCGCGGCTTGCGGCCGCCCACGCTCGCCACGTCCATCGTCTCGTCCTCGTCCACCATGCCTGAAAGCGCGCATCCGCACTTGCGTTTGATCTTTTCTGCGTCAGGGACGGGCGTGCGCAAACCGACGGCGATGTCGTTTGTGAAGTGATCGCCGCCGATGCCCATCACCGCCGTGTGCCAGAGGCTGCCGCGCTCGTAGATCGCGACGTCGGTCGTGCCGCCGCCGATGTCGACCAGCGCCACGCCCAGTTCTTTCTCGTCCTCGGTCAGCACCGACTCGCTCGACGCAATCTGCTCGACGACGGTTTCGGCGACCGTCACCCCGGCGCGGTTCACGCACGCGACCAGGTTCTGGGTCGAGCTCTGACTCCCGGTGACGATGTGGACGTTGACTTCGAGCCGGGCGCCGGTCATGCCGGTCGGCGCGCCGATCCCGTCTTGGTCGTCGACCACGAAGTCCTGGGGCAGCACGTGCAGAATCTCGCGACCGGCCGGCAGCGACACGGCTTTGGCTGCCTCAATCGCCCGTCGGACGTCCTCGCGGGTGATCTCTCGATTCTTGCCGGCCACGGCGATCACGCCGCGGCTGTTGAAGCCCTTGATATGCGGACCCGACAGCGCAAGATGCACCGAGTCGATCTCGACGCCAGCCATCAGCTCGGCTTCCTCGATGGCCTTCTTAATCGACTCGACCGCCGCTTCCAGGTTCACGACGATGCCGCGCCGGATGCCGCGCGACTCGGCGACACCGATCCCGACGATGTCGAGGCCGCCACGGTCCAGGATCTCGCCAACCACCGCCGTCACCTTTGACGTTCCGACGTCGAGTCCGACCAGATATCGCTCTTTACGTGCCACGGCACCTCCGGGTCTAACGTTTCTTCCCGCCGTCGTTCTTTAGGTTTTCGGAGCGTCCGGCCACACGGCCGGGGCTCGCCGCTTTGGCCGGCGCTTTCGCCGCCTCTGCCGTCCGTACCGACTTGGCTGCCGGCCTGACGTAAATCCGATTGTCGAACCGCACATCGACGTAATCGAGGTCCGGCACGCGCTCGCGCAGTGCCGGCGCGAGCTCGAGGTATGTCTGCAGTCGGGCCAGGAACTGATCGGCGCCGAGCTCGATCACTGCGCGATCGCCGCTCAGGATGACCGAGGCGTTCTCGACGTCGGTGACGTCGATCTGCGACAGCCGGCGCGAGATCTCGGGCCTCATCTTGAGCGCCGCAATGACGCGCGCTGCCAAGTCTGCGCGGGCCTCATCGGTCAGCAGGCCTCCCCCGCCTGAGGCCGCGGCCAGTCCGTCGACCATTGGCAGATCGAGGTCGGCATAGGGCGGCCCGTACTGATCGATGATCACGCCTCGATCGTCGATGACGTACATTTCGTCCCGGATGCGCCCGATGCCGATCGGCTGCCGCTCACGGACGATCACTTCGACCGTTGACGGCAGCGACCGCCGAAGCGCGGCGTCGCGCACCCATGGCGATGCCAGCAGTCGCGCGCGCCAGGCGCCAAGATCCGTCCACAAGAGGCTCTCGCCGCGCAGCCCGCCGACGAGCGCCAGCACCTCGCCCTGCGACAGCCGCTCGTTGCCGCGCACGACAATGCGATCGACCTGCAGCACATGCGCGCGCGCGGCCGCGATCGACCCGCGATACGCGCCGTACGCCAGCACCAATGCCACGACGGTGTAGCGCGCGACCGGCACGGCCATCGCCCGCCAGCGCCACCGCCTGCGCGCAGGCTTGACGTGCGCGCGTCGGAAGCGTCGATCGGCCGGAGCGGCAACGACGCTCATGAGCGCTCCCCCAGTGCGGCGATCAGCCGCTCCGGCACCGATCCAATCGACCCCGCGCCGAGCGTAATCACCACGTCGCCGGTCCGCGCGACCCGCATGAGCGCGGGCACGACGTCATCGAGGCGCGGCACGACGTCGACAGGCGCACGGACGCTGCGGCGGATGGCCGCCGCCAGGGCCCCGACCGTGATGCCGGGCATCGGGTCTTCGCCCGCGCCGTAGATGTCGGTCAGCACGATGTGATCGGCGGAGGCCAGTGAGGGACCGAACGCGTCCATCAGCGCAGCCGTCCGCGTGTAGCGGTGCGGCTGAAACGCGACAATGATTCGCCGGTTGAGTCCCCGCGCGGCCTCGAGCACCGCCGCAATCTCGGTTGGGTGATGCCCGTAGTCGTCAACGACCAGGATGCCGTTGGGCTCGCCGCGGATCTCGAACCGTCGCTCGGCGCCGCGAAAGTCCTGCAATCCAGACCGAACGCGCTCGAAGGGCAAGCCGAGCTCCAGCCCGACGGCCACCGCGGCCAGCGCATTCTGCAGGTTGTGACGGCCTGGAACAGAGAGCGACAGCGTCCCGAGAGCGGTCCTCCCGGCGGGCGCGCCTCGGCGCCGATCGCGCTCGGTGACGGTCGCCTTCGCGGTCAGCGGACCGAGGGCGACGTCACTGGCGGCAATGTCGGCGTCAGGCGCCGTGAGTCCATACGTCACGACTCGGCGCCTGACGCGCGGCAGCACTGCGGCGAGCGGCAGATCGTCGGCGCACGCGATCACAGCGCCGTAGAAGGGCACCTTATTGGCGAACTCCACGAATGCCTGCTGCAGATCGGCAAAGCCGCCGTAGTTCTCGAGGTGCTCGTGGTCGATATTGGTCATCACCGCCAAAGTCGGAAACAATTTCAGAAACGACCTGTCGCTCTCGTCCGCCTCGGCCACCATGACCTGGCCGCTGCCGAGCCGCGCGTTACTGCCGAAGACACTCACCCGTCCACCAATCACCGCCGTCGGATCCATCCCGGCGCGCTCGAGCATCAAGGCGATCATCGACGTCGTGGTGGTCTTGCCATGCGACCCGGCGACGGCAATCCCGTAGCGAAGCCGCATCAGCTCCGCGAGCATTTCGGCGCGCGGGATGACCGGAATCTGCCGTCTCTCGGCTTCGCAGACCTCCACGTTGGCCGGCCGAACCGCCGAAGAGACGACCACGACGTCCGCCTCACCCACGTGCGACGCGTCGTGCCCGTACGAGACTCGAATGCCCAGCGTCGACAGCCGATCGGTCACCGTGGATCGCCGCTCGTCCGATCCGGTCACGACGTACCCCAGATTGGCGAGCAACTCCGCGATGCCGCTCATGCCAATCCCGCCGATGCCGACGAAATGCACGTGTCGCGTCTTGCCTAACACGCCGAACCCAACCCTGAACCCGGAGCCCGGAACCCGGAACCCATCACCGCTTCACCAGTTCGAGCGCGCGGTCGACGATGACGCGGGCCGCATCTGGCCGCGCCAGCGTGCGAGCCGCCGCGGCCATCCGCTCGCGCCGCACGCGATCGGCAGCGAGCGCCAAGAGCCGATCCGCGAGCACAGGACCGGTCAAGTCCTGTTGCAGCAGCACGTCGGCGGCGCCGGCCTCGGCCAGGGCCATGGCGTTTCGCCGCTGGTGATCGTCGGTCGCCGCCGGAAACGGAATCAAAATAGCCGCCTTCCCCGCCGCCGTGATCTCTGCCAACGTCGTCGCACCGGCGCGACAGACAATCACGTCCGCCCCGCCGAGCCGCCGTCCCATGTCGTACAGGAACGGCTCGACGTCGGCCGCCAGTCCTGCCTCGCGGTAGCCGGCACGCACCATCTCCAGATCCCGCTCGCCCGTCTGGTGCGTGAGACGAAGACGCGAACCGCGGGCGGCCAGCTTCGCCGCTGCCGCCACCATGGCCACGTTGATCGCATGCGCGCCCTGGGAGCCGCCAAAGACTAAGACCGTCGTGATCGCGCCATCCGCGTCAGACTCCGTTCGCGGTTCGATCGACCCGAGGAATTCAGGCCGGACCGGATTACCGCTGACAAACGCCTTCGCGCCAAAGAACTCCCGTGTCGATTCGAAGGTCACGCCCGCCGCTCGCACGAACGGAGCGAGCAGCCGGTTGGTGAGGCCGGGCACGGCGTTCTGTTCGAGCAACATGGCCGGCACGCCCCTCAGCGCGGCGACCAGCACCACCGGTCCGGCGCTGTACCCACCGACCCCAATGACGAGGTCCGGACTCCGGTTGGACACGATCCGCCAGGCGTCCACGAACCCGAGGGGCAAGAGCACGGCGCCTCGTATGCGCTCGCCGACCGACTTGCGCTTGAGTCCACTGCTGCGAACGAGATCCAGCGCGAAGCCTTCGCGGGGCACGACGCGCGCTTCGATGCCCTTCGCCGTCCCCGCAAACGAGATCACGGCATCCGGCTGCCGCGACCGCAACTCCTGCGCGACGGCGATCCCGGGATACAGGTGCCCGCCTGTACCGCCGCCGGCAATCACGACGCGAAGGGGAGGCATCGCCGCTCATGCCTCGGACGACGCGTGCTGCGACACGTTGAGCAGAATTCCCATGCCGACCAGGTTGACGACGAGCGACGACCCACCCGCACTGACAAACGGAAGGGGTATGCCTTTGGTCGGCATCAGCCCCAGCGTGACGCTGATGTTCACGAGCGCCTGCACGACGACCATCGTCGTCAGACCGAGGGCGAGGAACGCGCCGTACCCGTCGGGCGCACGCAGTGCGACGCGCAACCCTCGCCAGGCAATCACGCAGAAACAGACGAGCACTGCAGTCGCCCCGATCAGACCCAGTTCTTCAGCGATGACCGAGTAGATGAAATCGGTATGCGGCTCCGGCAGGTAAAACAGCTTCTGGACGCCGTTCATCAAGCCTTTACCCCAGACACCGCCGGTGCCCACAGCGATGAGCGACTGGATGACCTGGAAGCCGCTGCCGAGCGGGTCTTCCCACGGATTCAGAAACGCCAGCATCCGCCGGCGCCGATACGACGCGCCCATCACGACGAGGTAAACGACGGGGAGCGCCGCGAGCGCGGCACCGAGGATGTAGCGGCGGTCGAGACCTGCCGCGAACACCATGACGGCCGCGATCAGGCCGAGCGACATCGCGGTGCCAAAATCCGGTTCGAGCAGGATCAGGCCGACCAGCACGACGGTCACGATACCGATCGGCAGCAGCGAATAGCCGACCTCGTCGATACGATGCATCCGGCGCTCGAGCAGCGCCGCGATGAAGAAGATCGCGGCGAGCTTGGCCAGTTCGGACGGTTGCACACCGATGCCCCCGACGCCGAACCATCGCCGAGCGTTGTTCACCGGCGCGCTGAACAGCACAATGACAAGCGCAAGCGTGACAACGCCGAGCGCCGTCCAGATGAAGACGGGCTCACGATAAGTGTGGTAGTCGACGCGCATCACGACGCTCAGCATCGCCATGCCGAGCCCCGCCCACATTCCCTGCCTGATGAGGAACATGTAGGGCCTGCCGAATCTTTCGAGGCCGACGACGGCCGAGGCGCTGTAGACCATCACGATGCTCAAGCCGACGAGCAGGAGGGTCGTGAGAAACAGCACCTTGTCGGACTTCAGTTTGCGAGCCATTTGCCTCTATTCCTGACCCCTACTGCCCAGCCGCTTTTAAACCGAAACATCCTTTGATCTCGGACAGCAATTCGCCTACGCTCCTGAGCGGTCAACAGTCATCAGTCGGTGCCAGGCAAGGGCACCAGCTTCGCAGGCCGGGGCAGCCCGCGTTCCCAGCAGCCAGTCCTTCGCCGCGACACCGACTGACGACTGTTCACCGCTCAACACACATCACCTCGCCGGACCAATAGGATCCGGCCTACTTCCGTACAAGCCGCGCGACTTCCTCCTTGAATTTCTGCCCACGCTCCGCGTAATCCTTGAACATGTCGAAGCTCGCGCAGGCCGGCGCCAGCAGCACCACGCCGCGCGGCTTCGCGAGCTCGTACGCCTGATCGATCGCGGCCCGAAACGAGGCCGCGACGTGCACCGCCACCACGTCGGCCAGCGCGTCCCGCACGAGGGGCGCGGCCTCGCCAATCGCCACGACGGCTTTCGCTCGCGCTCCGATTGCCTCACGGAGCATCCGTAGGTCGCCGCCCTTGAAATGGCCGCCGATGATTGGCACCAGGCCGGCGTCAAAACTCTCGATGGACCGAAGCGCCGAGACGACGTTAGTCGCCTTCGAATCGTTGACGAAGCGCACACCGCCGACGTCGGCGACGAGCTCCATGGCGTGCTCGAGGCCCCGGAATGCATCGACAGCCGCTGTCATGGCCGCCGGCGCGGCGCCGGCAATGGCCCCCACGGTCGCGGCGGCCATCACGTCGTCCACCATGTGCTGCCCCAGCAGATGGATCACGTCGAGCGGCACGAGGCGCTCCTTCGTGCTGCCCTGTCGCGCGACAATCCACTCGCCGTCCACCACGGTGCCTTCGGCGATCGATCCGCTGCGCGAGAACGGCCGTCGGGCCGCCCGCCCACGCCGCGCAAGCTCGAGGACCTCCGGATCGTCGGCGTTGACGACGGCCCAATCCTGCGCGTTCTGGTTCTCGAAGATCCGCGCCTTGGCCGCCCCATACGCCTCGACATTGGGATGCCGGTCCAGATGGTCGGGCGACACATTCAGCATGACGGCTATCCACGGATGGAACGTGTCGATGCTCTCGAGCTGAAAGCTGCTTGCCTCGACGACGTGCAGCATGTCCGGTGTCGACGAGGACACCTGCGCCGAGAGCGGCGCGCCGATGTTGCCGCCGACCGTCACTTTGAATCCGGCCGCCTCGAGGATTCGTCCGATCAGCACCGACGTGGTCGATTTGCCCTTGGTGCCGGTAATCGCGATGAGACGCCCCTGCAGCCACCGCGAGGCGAGCTCGAGCTCGCCCACGACGGGCACGCCGCGTTCGCGCGCCGCCCGGACCGCCGGCTGATCGAGCGGCACACCACGACTCATCACGATCAGATCGGCTGACGTGAACGTGTCGACCTTGTGCCCGCCGAGCTCGAGCGTGACGTCGAGCGCACCGAGAGCGGAGGCGTCGGAGATCACGCCCCTCGCTTCGGAGAGCGTCACGCGCGCACCCTTGCGCGCCAGCAGGCCCGCGGCCGCCAGCCCACTCCTCGCGGCGCCCACCACGGTCACGCGTTTGCCTTCCACGCTGAACGACATTTCGTCAGTGCTTTCCTAATCCCCAGTCCCAAGTCCCTAGTCCCTACGGTCATCGCAACTTGAGCGTCGTCAGACTGAACAACGCGAAAATGATGGCCACGATGACGAACCGAGAGATCACCTTCGGCTCGCTCCACCCAATCGCCTCGAAGTGGTGATGAATCGGCGCCATCCGGAAGACGCGCTGCCCGGTCAGCTTGAACGACGCCACCTGGACAACGACCGACAGCGCTTCGATCGCGAACACGCCGCCCACCATCAGCAGGAGCAATTCCTGCTTGATGAGAATCGCCACCGTGCCGAGCGCGGCTCCGAGCGCCAGCGACCCGACGTCGCCCATGAAGATCTCGGCGGGGTACGAGTTGTACCAAAGGAAGCCGAGCGAGGCGCCGACGAGCGCCCCGCAGAACACCGTCAGCTCCCCGGCCAGCGAGAAGTGCGCGATGAGCAGGTACTCCGCCAGCACGCGGTTGCCGACGACGTATGCGAGCGCCGTGTACGCGGCTGCGGCAATGGCAAACAAGCTGATCGCGAGTCCATCAAGGCCGTCGGTCAGGTTGACGGCGTTCGATTCCGCCGTGAGCACGAACACCGCGAAGATGACGTATCCCCAGCCGAGATCAGGGATGACGCGTTTGAAAAATGGGACGATCAGCCGTGTGTTGTAGAGGCCGTCGCCCTTGAGGACGACCAGCACGAGTCCGACCGCGATCGCGAGCAGCACCTGGCAGGCCAGCTTGTAACGCGGTCTTAGACCGTGGTGCGATCCACCGGCGATCTTCAGATAGTCGTCGGCAAACCCGACGCCGCCGAATGCGGCGGTCGTCAGCACAGCGACCCAAACGTACGCATTCCCGAGATCCGCCCACAACAGCGTCGGCACGATGGCCGCCGTCAGGATCAGCAGCCCACCCATTGTCGGCGTGCCGGCCTTCGCCCGATGGGAGGTTGGCCCTTCCTGGCGGATGACCTGTCCAATCTGAAACTCACGCAACGTGCGAATCATCCACGGTCCGAGCGCCAAGCTGATGGCCAGCGCCGAGAAACTGGCCGCCGCCGTCCGAACCGTGATGTAGTTAATGACGTTCAGCACCGAGAGCTGCGTGTGGAACGAATAGAGCACGTAAAAGAGCATCAGCCGCGCTCCGTCCGTTGAGCTGTGAGCCGATCCACGACGCGGTCCGTGCGCACGCCGTGCGACCCCTTCACGAGCACGAGATCGCCTCTGCGCACAAGGTCGCCAACGGCCGACGCCGCCTCGTCGCTTGTCGCGAAGTGAAGCACGTTGGCGCGCGTGAGGCCGGCGGCGATCGCCGCCTCGCCCATCGCGACCGAGGCCTCGCCACCGATGGTGACCAGCACGTCAATGCCAACAGATGCGGCGGCACGGCCCACATCCTCATGAAGAGCGACCGTGCGATGGCCCAGCTCCAGCATCTCGCCAAGCACCGCCACCCGGCGGGTCGCCGACGGCGATCCCCCAACCACCGCGAGCGCGCTCTTGGTGGCCGTCGGGTTGGCGTTGTAGCTGTCGTCGATGAGCGTCACGCCACTCGCGAGCGCGATCACTTCGCCACGATGGCTCGCCGGCCGCAGGCGCGTCGCACGCTCGGCGATGGTTGCGAGCGGAATCTCGAACTCCACGGCGACGGCTGTGGCAGCGAGGATGTTGGCCAGGTTGCCTCTTCCGACAAGCGGCGTCGTCAGTTCAAACGAGCCACGGGGCGTGGCCACCCGGGCCGCCGTCCCTTCGATGCCACGATCCACGATGGCCGTTGCCCTCACATCGGCCTGCCGCGCCATGCCGAACCTCACGACGCGACCCGCGAACGTGCCCGTCCTCGCGACAATCCGATCGTCGTCGGCATTGGCCACGAGGACGGTCGAGGCCACGGCGCCCTCGAGAATCTCCGCCTTGGCATCGGCAATCGCGTCCACCGACGAGAAGAACCCGAGGTGGGCTTCGCCCACATTGGTCCAGACCCGCACGTCCGGCTCCGCGATGCGCACGAGCGTGCTGATCTCACCGGCGTGATTCATCCCCAGCTCGACGACGGCGATCTCCGGACGCTGTCTCAGGTCCATAAGCGAGAGCGGAAGCCCGATATGGTTGTTGAGGTTCCCTCGATTGCGGATCACGTGATACCGCGCCGAGAGAAACTCACTCGTCACTTCTTTCGTCGTGGTCTTGCCGGCACTGCCGGTGATGGCCACGACCTTGGTACCCGACTGACGCCGCACGGCCTGCGCCAGCGTCTGGAGCGCCGCGGTGGCGTCGTCGACCTCGATCACGACGACCCCTGCCGCTCGCCCTCCCGCCGCCTCGCGCCCGCGACCGCGCGGCACGACGAGCCCACCCGCGCCGGCCTGCACCGCGGCGGCCGCGAAATCGGCACCATCGAACCGCTCGCCTCGAATCGCGACGAACAGCTCACCAGGCGCCAGCGTCCTGGTGTCAATCGACACGCCCGGAAACACACGCGCCGCGTCCCCGGACATCGACGCGCCGTGGGCCGCCTCCAGGACGCCCTTGACCCAGCCCGCGGTCAGCCGAATCTCCGGCGCTTCGGCCACGTCCGACGTTCCTACACGACGCCGGAATTGGTCCGGCGCCGCGCGAGCGCCTCCCGTGCGACGCTCACGTCGTCAAACGGCAGCACCCGGTCGCCGATCACCTGCGATTTCTCGTGCCCCTTACCCGCCACGAGCACTAGGTCGCCGGAACGCGCCAACTCGATGGCCTTCCGGATTGCGTCGCGCCGATCGACGATCGACAGCATCCGCTGGCTCTCGTCGCGTCGCAGGTCGGGCGTGAACCCACGCCGGATCTCCTCGATGATGCCGCCCGGATCCTCGCTGCGCGGGTTGTCCGACGTCACCACGATGACGTCGCTCAGCCGCTCGGCGACGGCTCCCATCAGCGGGCGCTTCGTCCGATCGCGATCACCACCGCAGCCGAACACCGTGATGAGCCGTCCCCGGGCGAGCGGCCGTGCCGTCTCGAGCAGATGGCGCAGCGCATCGTCGGTATGCGCGTAGTCGACGACGACCGTCACTTCGTCTCGTGCACCGGAAACAACTTGAAAGCGTCCTGGCACGCTGTCGAGCTGCTGCACGCCTCGTTCGATCGCATCAAAGGGCAGGTCCAATGCAACCGCTGCGGCCACCGACGCGAGGATGTTGTAGACGCCGGTCCGGCCGACGAGCCGGGAGCGCATGTGCAGAGCGCCGCGCGGCGTCCGGACGTCGAACGTCAGTCCGTCGAGCGAGAAGGACAGCGGGCCCGGTGTGATGTCGGCGGGATGATGGATCGCGTACGTGACCGGACGGCCGGCGACCTCAACGAGCGCGGCCTTTCGCGGATCGTCGGCATTCAGCAGCGCCGGCGCATCCCGCGGCAGCATTTCGAACAGCCGGCGCTTCGCCCTGAAGTACGCCTCCATGTCGCCGTGAAAATCGAGGTGATCGCGCGTGAAGTTGGTGAAGACGGCGGCCGCGAACCGCACGCCATCGACCCGGCGAAGCTCGAGCGCGTGCGACGACACTTCCATGGCGCACGCCCCGCATCGACGGTCCACCATCTCGCGGAGCATTCGTTCGACGTCGGACGCCTCTGGCGTCGTATGCGTGGCTTCGCGAACTTCGTGGCCGATGTGATACGCGACGGTACCGAGCAATCCACATCGCACTCCCGCCGCTTCAAAGATCGATGCGATGAGGTAGGCCGTCGTTGTTTTGCCGTTCGTGCCGGTGATGCCAATCACTTGCATGTCGGCGCTGGGATCGCCGTAGAACACTGCGGCCACCAATGCCAGGGCCTGCCGCGCATCGTCGACTCTCGCCCACGGGATATCGATCCCAGGCATGCCGGAGGCCGGGCCCGGCGGTGGTTGCTCTGAGACCACGGCAATCGCGCCGCGTTCGACGGCCGCTCGCGCGAACGCCGTTCCATCGGTGCGCTGCCCTTTCAAGGCGACAAACACGTGGCCGGGTTCCACGGCGCGCGAGTCGTACGCCATGCCAGTGACCGTCCCCGCGGCTCGGTCAGCAGCGCTGTCCACGGCTCGCACGAGTCCGCGTCCACGGAGCGCAGCGAGCAGTTCCAGCCACGTCATGGCCGAACACCTTCGCTTGCGCGTCCCGTCCGGCTCGACTGGCGGTTGAGCACCAGCCGGCAGATCCTGCCAGGCTCAAGGGGTTCTCCCGGCGCAGGGTCCTGAGACACGACGAATCCATCCCCAGCGACGTGCGCGCTCAGCCCGAGCCTCGCGAGCCTGCCGACCGCCTCGCGCGCGCTCATGCCGCGCAGATCGGGGACCGTGCCCGGTGGCCCGTCGGCGACAAGGCTCACAATCGGCCGGCTGGCCTCGACCTCAGAGGCGCGCTGCTGGCCCGGTCCGCCGTCGCGGCGCTCGACCACCACAGGCGCTGCGGGATTGATCGTCGGCGCCACGCCCAAGTACTGCAGCGCGGCTTCGGCGATTCGCTTGAAGATTGGGGCGGCGACCTGCGCGCCGTAATAGCCGTTCGTTCCGTGCGGTGAATCGACGACCACGATGATCGCGACGGCAGGATTCCTTGAAGGAAGAAACCCGACAAACGAGGCATTGTAGTCAGAGTTCGAGTAGTGCTGGTCAACGAGCTTGTGTGCCGTGCCTGTCTTACCGGCAATCGTGTATCCCGGAATCTGCGCAGGTTGTCCAGTGCCACGCTCGACGACGCCTTCCATAATCCGGGTGATCGTCGCCGCGGTATCGGCGCTGATCGTGCGCCGGACGATCTTCGGTTGGACGGCAAAGCGCCGACCGTCGCGATACACCGCACGAAGAACACGCGGCTCGACGAACTGTCCGCCGTTGGCCACTGCACCCACCGCGGTGACCATCTGCAGCGGCGTCACGGCTACCTGGTACCCCATGGAGACCGACGCGAGCACTCGTTCGGTCCACTTTTCCGGCGGCCAGACAATGCCCGGACTCTCGCCGGGGAAATCCGGCGAGACGGGATGGCCGAATCCGAAAAGGGACATGTAGCGGCTCAAGCGATTCGCGCCGACCTGGAAACCGATCTTGATCGCCCCGACGTTGCTCGACTTCACAATGACGTCGGTGACCGAGAGCCGTCCGTAGTTGTGATGGGCATCGTCGTGGACGACGCTCGATCCGATCTGGATTTGACCGGGACTGGTGTCGATCACGGCATCGGCCGACATCACTTTGTCCTCGACCGCCGCCGACGCCGTCACGATCTTGAACGTCGAACCCGGCTCGTACAAGTCCTGTACCGCCCGGTTACGCCGAGCCATCTCGCCGAATTCCTGATACGCGTTGGGGTTGAACGTCGGCTCGTTGGCCATCGCCAGAATCTCGCCGGTTCGAGGATCGAGGACGATGGCGCTGCCGCCGGCCGCACGGTTGAGGACGACGCCTGCGTGCAGCTCGCGCTCTGCGATGTGCTGCAAGTACTCGTCGATGGTCAGTTCGACCGTCGCACCGGAGGTGGGCGGCCGCTCAAAACGGCTGAACGCGTGGCGCCGCGCATCGGTTTGAATGAGAACGGTGCCCGGCTTTCCGGCAATCTGGGGGTCGTACGCCCATTCGAGGCCGCTCAGCCCGTTGCCATCGACGCCGACATAGCCGAGCAGCGACGCGGCGAGTTCCTTATTTGGATAGAACCGGCGGCTTTCCTTGATGAAGCCAATGCCCTCAAGCTCGAGCGCCCCCACGTGACGCGCCTCATCGGGCGAGACCTGGCGGCGCACGTACGCGAACGCCTTCTGCCGCCCCAACCGATCGGCCAGCGCCTGTTGTTCGCGGTCTTTGCAGTCGCCCAAGGCGGCGCACAGCCTGGCGGCCACCACTTCACCGTGGTCGATCTCGGATGGCACCGCGTAGATCGAGTCGGCATCGACGCTCGTCGCGAGCAAGTGGCCGCGCCGATCGAGAATGTCCCCCCGCTTGGCCGGTGCGGCAATCGTCCGCATCTGCTGACGGGTGGCGCGTGCCACGAGGTCGGCGTGCCGGAACACCTGGAGATACACGAGCCGCGCCTCGACGCCGACGACCCACACCCCGAACAGAGCCGCCGCGACGAGAATCCGCCGCTTCAAGATCGCGCGCCAGTCGGCCCCCGCTTCGCTCATTTAGCGGCGTGCGACGACAGATTTAGCCGGCGGATCGACCGGCTGGACTCGTTCGATGACGATGGCCTCGTCGCGAGAGGGCGCAACGAGATGGAGCCGTTCTGTGGCTAGTGCCTCGATGCGCTTGGGCGACCGCAGCGTTTCGATTTCGAGCAACAGACGCCGCTTGGTTTCTTCTTCAGCGGCCCGCTCTCGATCGATCTGTTCGATCTGGTAGCCGTGGCGCAGGATTTCGAAATGCTGCCACGCCGAGAACAGCAGGACGAGCACCAGGAATCCGGCGACGCCCACCCATTTCCACAGCTCCCGCTGGCGCGTCTCGTCAACCTCGCGCACGATTGGATTGTTGCGAACATCCTTCTTGATGGCGTATTCGAATGGCTCCATCTATTACTCCGCTCGCTGGGGTTCATCATCACGGCGCGTGGGGCCCCACCCCCACGCGCTCAGCTCAAGGCTGCCCCCAACTCGCTCTAAGACCTCGCGCTCGAGTAAAACCGTTACGCGACTCGTTCGGCGGCGCGCAGCTTGGCGCTTCGCGCGCGCGGGTTGCGGGCCAGCTCTTCATCGCCCGGGACGAGCGGCTTCTTCGTCAGGACTTTGATGCCCGCCTCGCCACCCTGCTCGAGTGCACGCAGCGTGTGTTTCACAATCCGATCCTCGAGTGAATGAAACGTAATGACGACGAGCCGGGCACCAGCGCGCAGCCGACGTGCGGCGATCTCGACGAACCGATCGAGCCCCTCGAGCTCGCGGTTGACCCAGATCCGCAAAGCCTGGAACGTGCGCGTCGCGGGATCGATCCGCATGTAGCCGCGGCGCGGAACCGCGCGGCGCACGATCGACGCCAGCCGTCCAGTCGTTTCGACAGCCGCCTCGCGACGGCTCTCGACAATGGCTCGCGCGATGCGGCGGGAAAACCGTTCTTCGCCATAGGCAAAGATGACGTCGGCCAGTTCCTGTTCGCCGGCACGGGCCAGCAAGCTGGCCGCTGTCTCGCCGCCGCTTCGATCCATCCGCATGTCGAGCGGTTCGTCACGCTGGAAGCTGAAACCGCGCCCGGCCGCTTCGAGCTGCAGCGACGAAAGGCCGAGATCGGCGAGCGCGCCGTCAACGAGCGGAACGTGGCAGCGATCGAGCACGTCGGCGAGCGATCGATAGTCTGCGTGAACGAGCTCGACCCGATCGCCCCAGGGCAGGAGCGTTGTGCGCGCGATCTCAAGCGCGTCCAGGTCGCGGTCGAGTCCGATGAGCCGCGTCGCGCCCGCGTCGAGGAGCGCCCGGCCGTGCCCGCCAAGGCCGACCGTGCAATCGACGTACACGCCGCCGCGCGCGGGCTGCAGCTGTTGAAGGACCTCGGCGGTCATGACCGGGATGTGTGATGTCAAACCCCGAACTCCGACAGCGCGCGCGCATCAGCGTCCGTGTAGGGGTCGCGCTGCAGCTTGTTCAGGAATCGCTCGTGGTTCCAGACGTCGAGGTAGCTGTACTGCCCGATGACATCGACGTCGCCCTCCATCGTCGCGGCCTCGCGAAGGCGGAGCGGGATGATCACGCGGCCCTGCGCGTCGAGCTCGCCGGCCTGACCGAAGTAATTGACGCGATCGAGAAAGCGAAGACGCGAGGGATGCGTCGTCGGCATCCGGCCGACCTTTTCCTCGATCTCCAGCCACACCGGCATGGGATAGATCTGGACGTACTCGCCGGTCAGACTCGTCAGGAAGAGTTCCCGCCCGTACTTGCTCTCGAGAAGGGACCGGAAGGCATTCGGCACCTTGAGTCGTCCCTTGTCATCGATGCGGGTCGGCGAACTGCCCCTAAACACGCGCTTCTACTCCATTTCTATCCACAAAATTCCACTGCGATAGTAGGAGAGCCCTCTGGGGGTTGTCAACCGCAAAATCTACTCCTTCAGTAAGTTACGAAAGTATCTTTTGCTTTTTCATCGCCTCTTGCGTGACCTAGGTTGGCTGGCCAAAAATCCTGACGCTACGGAGTGGGTACATGGACCTGCGTGCTACCATGCCGGGCTTTCATACCCATGCTCAGAGCAGCCCTCATTGGCTTCGGATCCAGCGGCAAGACCACCCTTTTTCAACTCATGACCGGCGCGCACGAGGCTTCGCGCGCCAGCCAGGCCAAGGGCGACACGTCGGTTGGTATTTCGAAAGTGCCGGACGCGCGACTTGACCGTTTGACGGCGATGTACAACCCGCGCAAGAGGGTGCCGGCCACAGTCGAATTTTCCGATCTCCCCGCCTCGGGCCGAACAACCGGGGCGCAGACGCTCGTCGACATCGCCGCGTACCGAAACGCGGACGCCTTGGTGCACGTCCTTCGCGCGTTCCACGACCCGTCGGTGCCGCACCCGGCCGGCCCGATCGATCCGGCACGCGACGCCCAGGCGATGGAGGACGAGCTGATTCTCGCGGATCTTGGCGTCGCCGAACGACGCCTCGAACGGCTCGAGAAGGACCTGAAGAAACAGCGCACCGCAGAACTTGAACACGAGCGCGACGTGCTGACGCTCTGTCGCTCGGCGCTCGAGGAGGGCCGTCCCCTCCGCGCGCTTGATCTCAAGGGCGAAGACCGGAAGCGGCTTCGCGGTTTCCAGTTCTTTTCCGCGAAACCTCTTCTCGTCGTCATCAATCTCGACGAGGCGGAACTCACAGACGGCGGCGAGGCGGCCATGCGCATCGATCGGGCGGCGGAAGGCGCGGGACTGACCGCTTTTCTCTCGCGCGCCGCGACAGCAGCCGTCGCCGTGTGTGCCAAGATCGAGCTCGAGATTGCACAGCTCGCCCAAGCCGATGCCGCGGCCTTCCTGGCCGATCTCGGTCTGAAGGAATCAGGACTCGATCGCGTCATCCGCGCCAGCTACGACCTGCTGGCGCTCATCTCGTTCTTCACGGTCGGCGAAGACGAGTGCCGCGCGTGGTCGATCCCTCGCGGCACAACAGCCCAACTGGCGGCGGGCGAGATCCACAGTGACATCGCCCGCGGCTTCATCCGAGCCGAGGTCGTCAGCTACGAGGCGCTCATTGCGCGCGGAACGATGGCGGCGTGCCGCGACCACGGCGAGGTGCGCCTCGAAGGCAAGGAGTACATCGTTTCGGACGGCGACATCATCAATTTCCGGTTCGCGACGTGACGCCCTCGTCTCTCTCTGCGGCAACGAGCGTGATCGTTCCTGCATTCAACGAAGCCTCGTCCATCGGTTCGGTGGTGACGGACCTGCAATCGACCGCCACATGGCACGAGATTCTGGTCATTGACGATGGGTCGGGCGACGAGACCGGAGCGCTCGCCGAAGCCGCCGGGGCGCGGGTCATCCGGCATCCGTATAACAAAGGCAATGGTGCCGCGGTCAAGACCGGGATTCGAGGCGCAACAGGCACCTTCATTCTGATCATCGACGCCGACGGCCAGCATCGACCGACCGACGCGACGCGACTCGTGTCCCATCTGGATCTCTATGACCTCGTCGTCGGGGCCCGTTCGGCGGGATCGCAGGCCAGCGCGGCGCGGCGGATTGGAAACCTCTGGCTGAACCGAATCGCGGGCTACCTCGCTGAACGGTCGATTCCCGATCTGACGTCAGGATTCCGGGCCGCACGGCGCGACCGCCTGCTCGAGTTTCTGCACCTCCTGCCGAATGGCTTCTCGACGCCGACCACGACCACGCTCGCCTTCATGAAGGCGGGTTACAACGTACGATTCGAGCCTGTCGAGGCGGCCGAACGGTTGGGCCAGTCGAAGATCCGGCTGGCATCCGACGGTGTCGGCTTCTTCCTGATTCTGCTGAAAGTGGTGACGATCTTCAGCCCGCTCCGCATCTTTCTGCCGGTGAGCGCCGCTATGTTCCTGGTCGGCGCCACCTATGCGGCGTGGACGATTGTCACGCAGTCGCACGTCACGAATTCCTCGGTGCTCCTCATCCTCCTGAGCGTCGTGATCTTCCTCGTCGGCCTGGTGTCGGAACAGATTTCGGCACTTCGCTTCGAGGGCCGGCGGGAGTGACGGGGTGAACTGACCCACACATGCCGCGATGCGAGGTGCTTGTCGAAATCTGCTTGGGCCGCGATGTGAGCCATGACAGATCACGCAAATCCAAGACCAGAGAACATCCGCTCGATGAATCTCTTTAGTGTGCCCTGGGATAGCCGGGGGGCGGGATGAGGCTTGTCGCCTTGATGGATGACCAGTGCTATTGATGTGGAAACGTATTGATAGAGCTTTAACCTGAGATGCGGGTCTTGTTTGTAAGGTGGCATATCCACGTACGACTCAATCTCACCTGCGCCAACTGTGTAATCAACCATCAATTCGCACCCCATCCGCCGCAAATGTTGAACTACGCGTTCAATGTCTCGCTTCCTGAAAATGACGGTGCCGCCGGTCTTCAGCGTCTGATGGTTTGACGACACATTGAATTCAGTGGTGTGCACGGCCACGCCGCCGGGCCGCAGGCACTGCATTTGGTTCAGCAGGAATTGCAGCCCCAGTTCAATTGAACCAACGTGTTCCAGCGAACAGGAGGACCAAGTGAAATCGAACTGGCCAAAGTGCTGTGGCCCAATGTGGTTCATGTCCAGATGTTGATAGGACACCAACCGCACAAACGCGTCTGGACCGCAGATACCACGTTCGTTCAAGTCGCTCAGGCTGTTGGCATGTTCATTGGTGGCAGCCCAACCCATAGCTGCCTCAAGCGGTAGATCTGTCGCCAATACTTCGCAGCCGTGGCTGGCGAAGGCAGCTGCCAATGGCTCCTTGCCTACTCCAAAGCCCAGCCCACGTTTGCCGGGCACTAGCATGCCGCGTTCCAACAGTGCCTGATAAATAAAGCAGAACTCCCACAGTTTGCGATGGTAGTTGTGTCGCTCGTGAAGCTTCACACAGGCCTCACGAAACCAATCCTTTTCGAAGTCATTTTGATTGCATAACTTTGAATTCAGCATGATTTAGTCATCGAAACCACTTTCTCGCTGATCAAGTCCCTATCTTGCTCAAATACTGTGGCCCGTCGTGAAACGAGTGATGTTCAGCAGTTATCAACCTGCGCTCTCGCTGCTGTTGCAGGGCAAGAGCCTTTTCGCGAGTCTAGCGCCCCGTCGGGAGGGATTCAACGTGTGCGCGTGGGCGCACGTCCTGCGTGTGCGCGCACAACCAATTCACGTTCTTATGAAACGCGCGCTCTGCTAGAGTGACGCCAGCGATGAGCCTTGTCTGGGTTGTCGTACCGACCTTGCTGCTGCTACTCGGTGCCGCAGCCATTTGCCTCAGGCGTCGGCAGCTGCTCGATGAGATTCGTGCCAGCTGGGGACAATCCATCAAACGGATCCATCGACTGGACGCGATATCAAGATCACACACTTCCCGTCTGACGGTTGCAGCGAGCGGCCGCTCTCTCGACGATCGGACGTGGACCGACCTGAATCTGGACGACGTGTTCGTCGCGATCGATCGCACCCAAAGCACGCTGGGTCAGCACGCGTTGTATCACCGCCTCCGAACGGCGCCGGTCGCTGACCATCTCGACGCGTTCGAGGCGCTCGTCAACCGGATGACTCTCGATGTGCCAACCCGAGAACGTGCGCAACTGGCGCTCGCGCGCCTTCAAGATCCACACGGCTACGACGTGTGGTGGCTGGGCGCTTCCGACGCCGTCGAGCCACGCGCGTGGTACGGCGTCTTTCCGTTCCTCACCGCGGCGGCGATCGTCTCGATTGCGGTTGTGCCGTTCTGGCTCGGCTTGGCGCCGATCGTTGTCACCCTGACCATCAACGCGGCGATTCGTTACAGCACGGATCGCCATGTCGGCCCGATCGCGCGGAGCTTCAGGCAGCTGGCCCCGCTGATTGCGACAGGCGAGTCGTTAGGATTCCTCGCCGGCCATGATATTGAACCCATTGTCGGCTCGCTTCACACCGAGGTCTCGAAACTCGCCAGGCTGAAGTTGATCTCTCGCTGGGTGAACGGCGACCCGTTCATGCTGTCGGTGAGCGCCCATGGACTGGAGATCGTGATTACCGATCTCGTGAGAGTGATTTACGAGTACCTCAATCTGGCGCTTCTCCTGGACGCGACTGGCGTCTACCTTGGCGCCAGAGATCTCCGTGCCCACCGAGGCTCGATCCTTCGCGCTGTTGCCGCCGCTGGAGATGTCGATGCCGCCATCAGCGTCGCGTCGTACCGGGCCGGCCGACAGGACTGGACGCGCCCTCAGTTTCGAGTGCCAGACGCGACCACCGAATTAGCAGAACTCCGCCATCCACTCGTCGATGATGCGGTTCCCAATTCGATCGCCTTACGACCTGGACGTGGCGTGCTCGTGACCGGGTCGAACATGTCTGGCAAATCGACCTTTCTGAGGACGGTCGGCATCAATGCGATCCTGGCCCAAACGATCGGCACGTGTCTGGCGCGACAGTACGCGGCGCCCATCTTTAATGTGCGCAGTTCCATCGGGAGGGCTGACGATCTTCTGGCCGGCAAGAGCTACTACATCGTCGAGGTGGAATCGCTCCTCGCGCTCGTCCGCGCGAGCGAGAAGTCTGCGCCGCATCTCTTCTTGCTGGATGAACTGTTTCGCGGCACGAACGCGGTCGAGCGAATCGCGGCGGGCCAAGCAGTACTGCAGGAACTGCTTGACTCCGGAGGCAGGACTAAACCGCATGTGGTGCTGGCCGCTACGCATGACGGCGAATTGGTCGAGTTGCTACCAGAAAGTTTCGACGCCTACCATTTCGGCGATTCAGTCGGACCAGACGGGCTGATCTTCAACCATCAGCTCCAGCACGGGCCTGCGACAACGAGAAACGCGATCGCTCTGCTACGACTGAACGGCGCCCCTGAAACGCTTATCAATCGGGCCGTGACAACCGCCGGGATGCTCGACCGGCAGCGCAGTACGACGCTGATCGCTCGCTGACGATGCACAGTTCAGCGAGTCGCGTGCGGCGGAGGGTGTAGCAGTTTGCCCCTCGCTCTACGTAACCCCCCGGCGGGAGTGACGGGGATAGTGTAGAGCGGTGGCCCAGAACAACACGCCGCCTAGAACAGTGCGGGGAGCAGCTTCCACCGCGTCCTGTTGGTGTAGTCCTTATAGCCGGGTAACTCTTCGACCAGGAAGCGGTCTTCGAGAACAGTGCGAACCGCCAGCAGTGCCGCCCCGATACCTGCCGGGACGAGCGCCCAGTACGAGTTCATGACCAGCGGGAAAGCAAGGAGGGACGTCAGCATGCCCAGGTAGCCGGGATGACGCACGAGGCGGTACAGCCCCGTATCGCAGACCTGATGGCCGCGCTCGGTCTGGATTCTCACCGTCGATGAAGCTCACCTGCCGTGGCAACTAAAGACGCAGTATGCCGCGCGAGAGCCGAAATGCCGCCGCGGTCAGGTGCGGCGCTTGGTTCGGCGGCGCTCCTACTTGCGTTGGGCTACTGAGCCCGCAAGCACTTCCTGGAAACGTTCGAGCATTTTCGCCCAGCCAAACTCCTCCCCCTGGACCACCTGATCGCTCCTCAGCTCACCGCTTTCTTCACGAGCGCGCCGATCCTTGCCTCTTCGGCGGCGGTCAACTCCTTCAGCGCGAAGGCGATCGGCCACATGGCGCCTTCGTCGAGGTTCGCCTTGCTGTTGAAGCCGAGCGTCATGTACCTCTCGTTGAACATCTGCCCGCCGCGGAAGAAGCAGACGACCGTGCCGTCCTTGGCATACCCGGGCATCCCGTACCAGACTTTCGGCGAGAGGGCTGGCGCGCTGGCTTTGATGATGGCATGGAGCCGCTCGCCAATGGCGCGATACGGT
>JBGPHH010000041.1:0-22258 GCA_041484265.1 Vicinamibacteria bacterium | reverse complement strand
TCGTCGCGCCGCCGGCGCGTACGGCGTACTTCTCGAGCGCGCGCAGCGTGGGCGTCGTCTTCCGCGTGTCGTGGACGGTGTTGCGTCCGCCGGCGGCATCGACAAACGACCGCGCGAGGGTCGCGATACCAGACAGCCGCTGCAGAAAATTGAGTGCGGTGCGCTCGGCCGTCAGCAGCACGGCGGCCGATCCGGTCACCTCGACGACCGTTTCTCCGGCATGGCACCAGTCGCCGTCCAGCTTGCGCGCCATGGTGACGGGCCTTGGCGCCGATCCCCTTTCGGCGACCTGGCGAAACACTTCGGAGACCACATCGAGGCCCGCGATCACGCAGTCCGCCTTGACCAGAAAAACGCCCCGGGCGCGCTGGGAGCGCGAGACCGTGGCCTCGGTGGTGACGTCACGCGGGCCCACGTCCTCCTCGATGGCCCGCTCGACGATGTCGCGGAAGAGCGAGGGATCGAGGGGCGCGATCACGATGCGACCGCTTGGTACCCCTGCACGACGATTTCGCGCGGGTCGCCGACCGACACATCGAACACCTGCACGCGCAACGCCGACTTGAGATCGGCCTCGACGATTCGCATTTGCTCGACGTGCAGCGCGTCGGCCTTCACGATCACCCGGGTGATGGGCACCTTCAACGGCTGCTTGGCTTCCGAGCGCTGCTTCCGCACCTCGAACAGCACCTCGATTGCACACTCGTACGCGGCCTGGTCGACCTGGCAGACGGCCGCCGAGTTGTCCGCCATGAGCGACTCGAGTTCGGTGGGTACCGGCCACGCCGCCTGATGAATAGATCCCTCCTGCCACCACGACCAGACCTCTTCGCTGACGAACGGCAGAAACGGCGCCAGCAGGCGCAGCAGCACTGACAGCGCAGCCGTCAGTGCCGAATTCGCCGAGGCCGCGCCTTCCGGTCCCTGGTCGCCGTAGCGGCGGCCCTTGACGAGCTCGAGATAGTCGTCGCAGAAGCGCCAGAAAAATGTTTCGGTCCGCTGCAGCGCGCGGGCGTAGTCGTACGCCTCGAACGCCTCGGTTGCTTCCCCGACGAGCGCCACCAGATTCCGCAGCATCGCCCGATCCACCGACGCCACGATCGCGCCCTGCGGCTCGGCCGCGCCGAGCGCAAACTTCGAGGCGTTGAGCAGCTTGATCGCCAGGCGCCGACCGACGCGCATCTGGGCGGGGTCGAATGCCGTGTCGGTGCCGGGCCGTCCGCTGGCGGCCCAGTAGCGCACACCGTCTGACCCGTGCTCTTCGAGCAGCGCGAGCGGCGTCACGACGTTGCCTTTCGACTTCGACATCTTCTTGCGGTCCGGGTCGAGCACCCAGCCCGAGATCGCGGCGTGCGCCCACGGCAGTGAATCGTGCTCGAGATGCGATCGCAGCACAGTGTCGAAGAGCCACGTGCGGATGATGTCGTGCGCTTGCGGACGCAAATCCATCGGAAAGGTCCGCGCGAAGAGATCTGGATCGTCGGCCCATCCGCAGGCGATTTGGGGCGTGAGCGACGAGGTGGCCCACGTGTCCATCACGTCCGGATCCCCAACGAACCCGCCCGCCACGCCTCGCTGGTCTGCTCGGTAGCCGGGCGGCACATCGGTTGATGGATCGACAGGAAGCCTGGCCTCCTCGGCCGAAATCGGGCGCGCGTAGTCGACACGACCGGTGGCGTCGAGGGGGTACCACAGTGGAAAAGGCACACCAAAGAACCGCTGGCGGCTGATGCACCAGTCGCCGTTCAGGCCATTGGCCCAATTCTCGTACCTCGACTGCATGTACGGCGGATGCCAGTCGAGTTCGCGCCCGCGGGCGAGCAAAGCCTCTCTGAACTCGATCGCCTTGATGAACCACTGCCGGCTCGTGACGATTTCGAGCGGCCGATCGCCTTTCTCGTAGAACTTCACGGCGTGCGTGATTGGTCGCGGATCGCCGACGAGATCGCCGGAGTCGCGCAGCAGCTGAACGATCTGCTCCCTGGCCTTGTTGACGTTCTTGCCTTCGAGTTGAGCGTAGAGCTCCTGCGCCCGCGTTGGATCGTCCGACTCCCAGCCCGGCTGACCAAACCGCACGGGCGCCAGCCGGCCATCGGGCTGAAGGATGGCACGCACGTGAAGATTGAGCTCGCGCCACCACGTGACGTCCGTCACGTCGCCAAACGTGCAGATCATCGCGATGCCGCTGCCCTTCTCGGGATCCGCCAACGGGTGGGCCCTGATCTGCACCGGTACTCGGAAGAGTGGCGTGGTCACCTCCGTGCCAAAGAGCGGCTGGTACCGTGCGTCGTCGGGGTGCGCCACGAGAGCCACGCACGCAGGAATCAGCTCGGGACGTGTCGTTTCAATTTCGATCGAGCGCGCGCCGCCGGCGCCAAAGCGGATCCGGTGGTAGGCGCCGGGCATTTCGCGGTCCTCGAGCTCGGCCTGCGCGACCGCGGTCCGGAAATCGACGTCCCAGAGGGTGGGCGCTTCGAGCTGGTAGGCGAGACCGCGGTGGAGCAGTCTGAGCATCGCCAGCTGCGAGACGCGCTGCGCCCGCTTGCTGATCGTCGCGTAGGTCATCGACCAGTCGACCGACAGCCCCAGGTACTTCCACAGATGCTCGAACGCCTTCTCGTCCTCGGCAGTCAACCGATTGCACAGTTCGATGAAATTCGGTCGCGATATCGACACGGGTTGCTTGCCCGGCTTGTCCGGCACCGCAAACGTCGGATCGTAGGCGAGCGACGGATCGCAGCGCACGCCGTAGTAATTCTGGACGCGCCGCTCAGTCGGCAGACCGTTGTCATCCCATCCCATCGGATAGAACACGGCCTTGCCGCGCATGCGCTGGAACCGAGCCACGGCATCGGTATGGGTGTACGAGAAGACGTGGCCCACGTGCAGGGAGCCGCTGACGGTCGGCGGCGGCGTGTCGATCGAATACACGTCGGCGCGCGGCCGGTTTCGATCGAACCGGTACACGCCGGAGGCCTCCCACCGCTCGGTCCATTTGGCTTCGAGTCCCTCGAGGGCAGGCTTGTCGGGCAGCTGTAAGCGGCTGGGGTCGAGACTGGTCAATGGCGACGACAACTTACTTGATCGATCCTTTAATGCGCTCGATCTCTTCCTTGACGAGCCGCTCGGCCACCTGCGACACGACCTTGGTCACCGTTTCGCGCACGACCTTGTCGGAGAGCTGCTCGAGGACGCGGTGGGTAGCTTCGTCGACCAAGGCTTGGGAGGCCGCGGACCCGCCCGCGGCGGGCCAGCTCGAAGGCAGGGCTGAAAGGGGCTCGCGCTGCTCGGCGGCGAGCAGCGCCGCAAACGCATCGGCCAAGGGGGGCGTCGGGTTCGTCATCTGTGGCTCCTTCGAATCCTCACGTACGGCATGGGAGAGCGGCAGATCGATCGGCGGCGGCGCCGGTCGGTCGGCTGTGAACTCTGTCCTGAACAAGTCTATCTCGGCTTCTTCGGTCCCCGACGGATTCGAGAACGCCGCCTGAAGGCGATCAAAATAGCTGTCGAGGGCGGCCGGATCGAGGGCCTTCTTGGGCGCAGCGCTGACGTGCAGGCGCTCGTGAGCCACCGACGCGTGCGCTCCCCGCGGTCTGGCCAGCAGCTCTCTGACGCGGGCGACCACAACCTGTGGCTCGAATGGCTTGGCCAGCACGCCGTCGCATCCTGCTTCGCCGACTCTGGCCTGGTCGACGGTCTCGAATGCCCCGGTCAAGAGCACGACCGGAATGTGCGCCAGGCGCGGAGACCGCTTGATGTACGCAGCGACCTCGTAGCCGCTTCGCCCGGGCATGCCGGTGTCGGCCAGCACGATATCGGGCAGCGTGGCCTCGATACGCTCGATGGCCTCGTCGCCGTCGGCGACGGCCACGACCGTGATGTTCTCGTCGGCAAAGGTCAGCTCGATCACACGGCGAATGGTGACGCTGTCATCGGCAAGCAATAGAGTCGGATTCCCAATCATCAATCAACAATCCGCAATCATCAATTCAGATGATTGCCGTCTCCTCGTACTCCCCCCAGACCTCCCGCAGCGCGTCGCACATCTCACCGATCGTGGCGTACGCCCGCACGGCGTCAAGGATCGGCGGCATGAGATTGACGGTCGTGCCGGCCGCCCGGCGCAGCTGGTCGAGCCGGCGTCGGACCTCATCGGCGCTCCGGGCGTTCTTGAGCGCCTCGAGCTTGGCCAGCTGCCGGTAGGCGGCGCGCTCGTCGACACGAAGCGCCTCGATTGGCCGCTCGTCTTCCTGCACGAAGTCGTTGACGCCGACGATGACCCGGGTCTTGCGCTCGACGGCCTGCTGAAACCTGTACGCGCTCTCGGCAATCTCCTGCTGCGGAAACCCGCGCTCGATAGCCTCCACCATTCCGCCCATCTGATCGATCGTCTCAACGTACGCGGTCGCGCCGTCCTCGAGCTCCTTCGTGAGCTTCTCGACGAAATAGGATCCGCCCAGCGGATCGATCACACTGGCCACGCCGCTCTCGTGGGCGATGATCTGCTGCGTGCGAAGCGCGAGGGTCGCCGCGTCGGCCGTGGGAAGCCCCAGCGCCTCGTCGAGCGAATTCGTATGGAGAGAGTTGGTGCCGCCGAGCACGGCCGACAACGCTTCGAGCGCCGTGCGGACAACGTTGTTGTAGGGTTGCTGGGCCGTCAACGACACGCCAGCCGTCTGCGCGTGAAAACGCAGTTTCCACGAGCGATCGCTCTTGGTCCCGAAGCGGTCGCGCATCGCGCGCGCCCAGAGGCGCCGCGCGGCCCGGTACTTCGCAATCTCTTCAAAAAAGTCGCTGTGCGCATTGAAGAAGAACGACATGCGCGGCACGAACTCGTCGACGTCGAGCCCGGCCTCGACACCCCACTGCACGTACTCCAGGCCGTCACGCAGCGTGAAGGCGAGCTCCTGCACCGCCGTCGCGCCGGCCTCGCGGATGTGATACCCGCTCACCGAGATCGTGTTCCACTTCGGCGCTGCCTTCGAGCAGAACGCGAAGATGTCCGTGATGACTCGCATCGAGGGGCGCGGCGGGAAGATGTACTCCTTCTGCGCGATGAACTCCTTGAGGATATCGTTCTGGATCGTGCCCGAGAGCGTCCTCCAGTCCGCGCCCTGCTGCTCCGCAACGACCAGATACATCGCGAGGATCATCGCGGCCGGGGAATTGATCGTCATCGAGGTCGTGACCTCGCCGATCGCGATGCCGCGGAACAAGGTCTCCATATCGGCCAGCGACGTGACGCTGACGCCGCACTTCCCCACCTCGCCCAGCGATAGCTCGTGGTCGGGATCGCGGCCCATCAAGGTTGGCAAGTCGAACGCGACGCTCAACCCGGTGCCGCCAGCCTCAAGGAGCGTCCGATAGCGCTCGTTGGTCTCCTCCGGCGTACCGAAGCCCGCAAACTGGCGGAGCGTCCAGAGCTTGCCGTGATAGCCGGTCGTGTGAATGCCTCGTGTGTACGGGAACTGACCAGGATCGCCGATATCCCGCGCGTACTCGATGCCGCTCAGATCGTCTGCGGTATAGAGCCGGTCGACGGGACGACCGGACACTGTGGTGAAGACGGCCGCGTCGGTCGCTTTCATGCGTGTCGCATTATATCGGCTCGCGTTAGACTAATGCGCCATGGCGCCACACGGACCGATCTTCGGTGAGATGCTCGAGGCGTTTGAGGGGGCCGCCCGCATCCTCAAGCTCGAGCGCGGCATCTGGAATATCCTCACAAGCCCCAAGCGACAGATCACGGTGTCGTGCCCGGTCCAGATGGACAACGGCGAGATCGAGGTGTTCACCGGCTATCGCGTGCAGTACAACATCACCCTCGGCCCCGCCAAAGGCGGTATTCGCTACCATCCAGGCGTCACACTCGACGAAGTGACGGCGCTCGCGGCGTGGATGACGTGGAAATGCGCCGTCGCCCACGTCCCGTTTGGCGGTGGCAAGGGCGGCGTCATCTGCGATCCGAGCAAGATGTCGAAACGGGAACTCGAAGCGCTCACCCGCCGCTACGTCGCCGAGATCATCGACGCGATCGGTCCCGAGAAGGACGTGCCGGCGCCTGACGTCAACACGAACGAGCAAGTGATGGCGTGGGTCATGGACACCTATTCCATGCACGTCGGTCATACGGTGACCTCGGTGGTCACGGGCAAACCCGTGGAGCTCGGCGGCTCACTGGGCCGGCGCGAGGCGACCGGGCGCGGTGTGATGATCGCCGCACGCGAGTCGGCCCTGCATCTCGGATTTGATATCAAGGGATCGCGAGTGGCGATCCAGGGCTTCGGCAACGTCGGATCCGTCTCAGCGGATCTCATCGCCGCGCTCGGCGCAAAGATCGTCGCAATCACCGACTGGAAGGGCGGCGTTTACAACGCCCGTGGGCTCGACCTCGCGGCGCTCACGGCCCATGTCGGCAAGGAGAAGACCGTCGCGGGGTTCGCAGGCGCCGAGCCGCTCAGTAACGCCCAGCTTTTCGCGCTCGAGGTCGACGTGCTCATCCCGGCGGCACTCGAAAACCAGATTACGATCGAGAACGCACCGGGTATTCGCGCGAAGGTCGTCATCGAGGGCGCCAACGGTCCGACCTCGCCGGAGGCGCATCGTCATCTGCACGAGCGCGGCGTATTCGTCGTGCCGGATATCCTCGCCAACAGCTCGGGCGTCACGGCTTCCTACTTCGAGTGGGTGCAGGATCGCTACGGATACTTCTGGACGGAGAAGGAAGTCAACGATCGGCTCGAGGCCAAGATGCACGAGGCATTCAGCGGCGTGCTGCGGACCTCGCTCAAGTACCACGTCGACATGCGCACGGCCGCCTACATCCTGGCCATCGACCGCGTGGCCGCTGTCACACGGGTGCGGGGAATGTACGCCTAGTTGGTGATGCGAACGTCAATGAGTTCCTTCGCCTCGCCGGGGCGGCCCTTGGCCGTCACCTCGATGAGGTACTCCCCGATGGCGAGTCCCGCCAGCGGGAAGTCGATCCGGTTCACGTTGCCCGCTGCCGGCTGCACGTTGAGGGTCCGCAGCGCCTGACCGCTGCCTCGACCGAGAAGCCTCGCCGACACCGTCGGCCGATCGCTGCCGCCGTCGCCGGCTGAATACGCCGGCACGCGAATCAGGAGGCGCTCCGTTCGGCTGAACTCCCGCGATGCGACGGGCACGGCCGCCGCGTCAGCGTCGAGGGCCGCGAACTCCCGGGCGGTGCGCGCGCGGAAGACTTCGGGCGTGCCAATCGACACCCCGCGCCGCAAGTCGCGGACCGCGATATCGCGGACATCGGAGTCGAGCAGCGTCGCGGCCGAGTCCTCAATCTTCATGCGCAGCTTGAGGCGGCCCGGGGGCAGGTCGAAAACGGCCCGCGTCGACGTTCCCACATCCTCGATGCCGCCTGGCCCGGCCGGCAGCACTGGGCCTTCAAAGAGCACCGCGTTGTCCGCGGCAAGCGCTGTTAACACCAGTCGCGCCGGCGGGCCGTGATGCGACCGGTCTCCGGGCACGAGACCAACGGATTCCCAGACGAAACTCACGCGGGTCTTCCCGGCGTCGCCGAGCGAGAAGCCAAACCACGGACGGATGAGGAGGCTGATGTGGCGGGCCGGCTCCACCGGCGGCGGCGGGGGCGGATTGTTCGCACGCGCCAGCAGCGCCTCGCGCAGCTTGTCGTCCAATGACGGGGCCCAGTAATCACCGCGGGCCCTGATTTCGACGCCCGCCCGCTTCGCACGCACCTGCACCTCATGGAAGCCGCCGTTCTCGACATGCGCGGCCCGATAGGTCAGCAAGTAGTACGCGGTCGAGTCGGCCATCATCCGGCTGAGAGCCGGGCCCAGCTCATCAGCGCCCTCGATGAACCGGCCATCGGTCCCACTCGCGAGCGTGCGGAGCACGGCGCGTTGGTCTTCAGCGGCGGACATGTCGGTCACCGATGCCCGAGGATCAATGGGATAGATCGAGACCATCGAGCGATTCGCCGCGCGGAGCGTCGAGTCCACCGTTGACAGGTACTCCCGGCCCCTCTGCCGCGGCGTCCGTTCCAGCCCTTCGCTCACCACGACGAGCGACTTTCTGAGGTCGCCGAGGCTGCCCAGATGCACGGCCAGGGCGCTCAGCGCCGAGACTGTGACTTGAGTGCGCGCCATCTCGATGCGCTCGGGTGTGCCCGCCATGTAGTTGCGCTCGTACGTATTCTGTGGGGTGTAGTCGCCCTTGCGCCCTTCGAAGCCGGCCACGATCTGACGAGCCCGGTCGCGATCGCGCGTCAGCCTGATGCCGAACAGCGAATCGAGCGGCTTCATCACGACCACAAGGTCGCGCGGGTCGAGGTTGCGATCGAGAAACGTGTTCAGAGCTTCGCGTGCCCGATCGGTGCTCGCGCCGGCGCTGACGTGGTACTCATCGAGGTAGATGGCGACAAGCCTCGTGCCGGCGCGCCCCGCTTCCCGGCGCTCGTCGGCCGCCGAGCCCACAGGCGGCAGCGTCTCCCCTGCCGAGGTAGCGCCGGTCGACACGAGGCGAACCTCGTCTATCGTCTGCGGCACGCCGTCCTCACGCAGATCAAAATCGCCCACGCCCAGATTGGCGACGAAGCGGCCGCCCGCGTCGAGCGCGATCGCGTCGATGCGTACGGTATGCGTGACGACGGGTTGCTCGCGTTCGGTCGTCGACTGCGCGCCAGCGAGGACTGCGGCCAGCGAAGTCGTGAGGGCCGCCGCAAGGAAGACGCGCATGGGCTACCTAGCTCGTGATGCGAAATCCAATAATCTCGGTGGCGTCGCCGCCATCGCCTGGCGCCCTGATCTCGATGAGGTAGTCGCCGGGCGCCAGCCCGGCAAGGGGAACTTCGATCTGCTGGACTCCCGGCGCACCAGACGAGGCGGCTGCCAGTTCCCTCATGGCCTGCCCAGCCTTGTTGAGCAATCGGACGCCGAGCGTAGGAACCGTGCCGCCTGGACCGTACGCCGGTATGCGGACGAGCAGGCGATCGCTCCGGCTGAACTCGCGGGCGACGATCGGCACCGCCTGCGAGTCGGCTTTGATCTGCTGAAATTCCGGCAGCGTGCGCCCCCGCAGGACGGCCGGCGTCCCGAGCGACGTCTGCGAGACGCCGAGATCGGGGACGGCAAGCTCGCGTGTCTCGGCGTCGAGCTGGCGCGTCGAGAGACCCTCCACCGACACGCGAAGCTGCAGCGGACCCGGATTGGCTTCGAAGGTCACGCGGGCGCCGCCCGAGGCCGCGCCCGCACGGTTTGCGGCGCCGGCGCCATCGGGCACGGCGCCTCGAAAATACGGCGCGCCGTCCGGCGCGAGGGCGACAAGCGTCACGCGCGAAGGCGAATCGGCCTCCGCGGCCGCGCGGCTGCCGGGCACCCGTGGCGCCGGCTCCCACACGAAGGTGATTCTCGTCTTGCCGTTCTCTCCGCGCGACATGCCGACCCAGGTCCGAATCACGCGCGCGTCGGCCGGCTGGCTGATCGAGGCGAGCGCGGATTCGACAGCTCTTGACGGCCCCGCCGCCGGAGGCGCCACGGCACGGGCGGTGTCTTCCGCCGTCAAGGCCCAGTACCCCTTGCGCGCGCGCACCTGCACGCCAGGTCGATTCACGCTCACCTTGATCTCGTGGAATTTCCCGTCCGCTGTCGACTGCGTCGAGTTGTAACCGAGCAGATAGTACCCACTCGTATCGCGAACAATCTGCTTCATGCCCTCGCCCAGGTTGTTGCGGTTGATCACTGCACGGCCGTCGGTCTGTTCGGCAAGCGTCCGCAGCGTATCCCGCGTCGCGCTCAGGAACTCGCGATCGGCCTGACCCTGCACGCGCTGCTCGATGTCGAATTCCGACACGGCGAGGCCGCGCGGATCGACCACGTAGATCGCGACGTTGTTGCGATTGGCCGTGTCGTACACCTCTTGCAGGTCCTTCTGCATGTTGGCGAACCCAAAGAAGCCGGTTCCGCCGGTCAGGCCCGAGGCAAGCCCGTCCTCGGCAACCTGATAAGTCAGCTCTGGCGGCAGGGCAGAAATGAAGCCCTCGCTCACCAGAATCAGCGCCTTCCGCCCTTCCTTGAGCGATCCCATGTGCGTGACGAGCCCTCTGATGGCGGTCATCGAGACCTGGCTGCGAACCTGTTCGACGGTTTCCGCAGGCTGGCGCGAGTACTGCCGCTCGATATCGTTTCGCGGCTGATAGTCGTACTTGCGTCCGACGAATCCCCGGACCGCCTGCGCCACGGCCGCTCGATTACGCGTCATGCGTAGCGACGACACCGGCTGGAGCGGGGACATCACCGTGATCATGTCGGAGGGTCCGAGCTCGGTCTCAATGAAGGTCGACAACGACTCGCGCACCGAAAGGCTGTTGAGACGGCGCACGTGGTAGTCGTCCAAGAAAATCGCAAACAGCCGCACATCGTCACGCGCGGCTTCCAATTCCTCGTCTGCGTCGTTGCGGATGGCCTTCGGGGGGCCGTCAGGCGTCGGGGCGACGCCGCCATCCAGCTTCACGAGTTTGAACGACTCGACGGTCTGCGGCTTGCCGTTCTCGGTCACTTGGAAGTCGCCCTGGCTCAGGTCCAGGGCCGGCCGGCCCGTCCCGTCAGTGACAATCACGTCGACCTTGACGAAGTTGACGCCGGTGCGGAAGGTCGGCGGCTGCCCGCCTGCACTCTGCTGTGCGGCGGCGGGGTCGCCGGCCGTACCGAGCAAGAGCCCGAGCATCAGGCTGGCGCCGATGAGGCCTCGCAGGGATCGCGCCATTTCTCTACTATCTTAAGCGCATTCAAGCGCCTGCGACCCTTGGCGAGGGCCATTTTCAGGTGTGAAATCCGCGGTTCTGCCTTGAGCTATCGCCAAGGCAAGACTATGCTTGCCTGTTCGTTATTCGACTTCGAAAACACCGGGAGACGGAGGCTCTATGCGAAAGACAGCTTTGGCAGCAGCGGTCGTGGCGACGGCCGCGCTCACGACGGTCCACGCGCAGGACGTGAAGACGTTACTCGATGCCGCAAACGCGGCCATGGGTTCGGTGCAGAGCGTCACATACTCGGGCACGGGCACCAACGCCTCGTTCGGCCAGGCGTACGCGCCGGGCGGAGCGTGGCCGACATTCAAGATCACGAGTTACGACGTCGCGCTCAGCTACACGGACAACACGATGCGCGTTCAAATCGAGCGGACCAACCCGGCGGGACCGGTCCGCGGTGGCGGCGGGCTCCCGCTATTTGGCGCGGGTAATCCGCAAACACTGGATCAGCGGTTGAACAACCGCACGGCCTGGAACGTGAACACCAACCCGGCGCCGGGCGCGGACCCCAACGCCCCGCAGCAGGCCGGCCTCACCGGACGACAGCTGGAGTTCTGGACCTCGCCTCACGGCGTGCTCGAGGCGGCCGGTGCAGACGTCAACAAGCCGAGTGTGGCCGGCCGCGTGATCAGCTTCACGATGTTCGGCACTCCGGTCAAGGCGACCATCGGCGCCGACAATCTGGTGTCGAAGGTGGAATACCGCACGGACCAGCCCGTCGTTGGTGACACGCTGACCGAAACGACCTACTCACAGTACAAGCAGTTCGGCAAGGCCAAGTTCCCCACGCACATCGTCACTGTGCAGGGCGGCTTCCCGATCCTCGACATCACCGTGACGAAAGTCGAGATCAACGGGATCATGAATAGCGTCCCGATCCCGCAGAGCGTCCAGGCGTCCTTCGCCGCCAATCCGCCTCCGGCGCGAAACGCCGCCGTACCCCCTGCTCCCCAAACCGTGACCACGACCAAGGTGGCTGATGGCGTGTACTACCTGACGGGTGGCACTCATCACAGCATGCTGGTCGAATTCAGCGACTACTGTGTGCTGTTCGAAACGCCGAATAACGACACGCGCACAACGGCTCTGCTCGATGCCGTCAAGAAGACCCTTCCCAACAAGCCGCTCCGGTACGTCGTGAACTCGCACAACCACTTCGACCACCTCGGCGGCGTCAGAGCCGCGATGGCCGAGGGGATCACGATCATCACGGCGGCGGCGAACAAGCCGTACTACGAGCAGATCGCCAAGATGCCGCACACGATCGTTCCCGACCTGCTGGCCAAGTCGCCGAAAACCCCGACGGTCGAGGCCGTGACCGCCAAGCGAGTCCTCAGCGACGCCACGCAAACCCTCGAGATCTATCCATTGCCGACCGATCACACTTCCACGATGCTCGTCGGCTATCTGCCGAAGAGCAAGATCCTCTTCGAGGTGGATGTGTTCAACGCGCCGGCGGCGAACGCGCCGGCTGTGCAAGCGGCGCAAGCCAATCCGGTGACCGTCGCTTTTTACAATCAGATCCAGACCATGAAGCTCGACGTGAACCAGATTCTGCCGGGCCACGGCCCGCGGATGGTGACGATGAACGACTTGCGGGCGGCCATCGGCAAGGCGAACGCGACGAATTAGCATCCGGCTGAAGCCGGACGCTGCGTGGGCTCAGGACTCAAGGCTCAGGCTGGCTCAGGCCATAAGCCCTGAGCCATGACTCTTGAGCCCTACTTGTTCGCGCGCTTGAGTACAATACGTTCCGTGGCCTGCTACCGACTCCGGCCGGTCGTCGGCGTCATCGCGTGCCTCCTCGGGCTCTCGGCCGGTGTCGTGAGCCAGGACGCCGGTCCGGCGGCCCCAACATTCAATAGCGACGTCGCGCCGATCCTATACGCGAACTGCGTGACCTGTCACCGTCCTGGTGAAGTCGCGCCCATGTCGCTTCTCACCTTCGCCGACGCGCGCCCCTGGGCCCGCGGGATGAAGAACAAGGTGATGGCCCGCGAGATGCCGCCCTGGTACGCGGACTCCCAATTCGGCGATTTCGGCAACAAGCCCACTCTGACCGCGGCGCAGATCGCGACGATCGCCGCATGGGCCGACGCGGGAGCGCCGCAGGGCGAGGGCGCGCCGCCCGCCTCTCCCGTCTTTCAGCCCGAGGGGTGGAATCGGCAGATGAACCGTCCGCCCGATCAGGTGATCGAATTCCCCTTTCAGTTCGACCTGCCTGCGCAAGGTGAAGTCCCGACGTTCACCCTGTGGCTGAAGGTGCCGTTCAGAGATGACCGATTCGTCGAGGCGATGCAGATCCTCCCGACGAACAAGCGTGTCGTCCACCACTCGAGCCTCTCGATGGGGCCCCTTCCGCCCAGGACCAAGCTTGGAAAAGCCGAGGCCTGGCCCGGTGGGCCTGTGGTCGAGGGCGTGCTCATGCTCGATGGACAGCCCTACAGGGTGATGTCGAACGAGGAGTTCGGGTATCCGCTCCTCTTCTACGTGCCCGGCGGCGGATTTCTCCGCTTTCCGCAAGGCATCGCCAAGCGGTTTCGGGCCGACCTTTACTTCGACTGGGGTTTCCATTTCGTGTCAACGGGCAAGCCTGAGACAAATCGGATGCGTCTCGGCGTCTGGTTCGCGAAGCGCACCGTCACGCACGAAGCGGTCACGATCACGGTGAACGAGAAACAATTCGTGGATGGCAGACCGCTCGTCCCCGATGCCCAAGGCCGCGTGGTCAGGCCGAACATCCCGCCGCTGGCTGAGAACTGGAACATCGCTGGCACCTTTACCTTTGCCAACGACGTGACGCTCTACTCGCTGTGGCCCCACATGCACTTTCGCGGCAAGGACATGACCTTCGTCCTCACCTATCCGAATGGTCGCGAGGAGACGCTCTTGAGCGTGCCGAAGTACAACCCGAACTGGCAAATCACGTACGAGCTTACCAAGCCGAAGAAGATTCCGGCGCGGAGCACCATCAGAGCGATCGCGCACTACGATAATTCGGCGGCCAACCCGTACAACCCCGCGCCGTCACAAGAGGTGTTGTGGGGCCCTCGCGCCGAGAACGAAATGTTCCTTCCCTTCCTCGAGATCTCCGTGGACAAAGAGGATCTGCGTTTCGAGAGTCTGGACCAGGGGCTCCGCTAACAAAAAGAGCGGGGAGCCGAAGCCCCCCGCTCCTTGAGCCCTGAGCCTAAGCCTTCCTAGAAATCGAACGTCGCGCTGATCTTGTAGAAGCGTGCCTGCAGGATGCTGGTGGGCGCCCACAGGCTGGTCACTGAGTTGTTGATCCCGATGCCTGTCGCTGCGTTGTAGCTAGGCGTCTTGCTGAACGAGTTGTTCCGGCTGAGCACCGTATTCGCGTTGGTCACGTTGAAGATATCGAAGTTCAACGAGGTCCGGGTGCGGCCGAAGCGGACGATCTTGCCGACGCGCAGATCGAGCTGGTTCTGCCGCTCATCGACCACCGTGCTGCCCTGGATCAAGGCGATCGTCTTATTGCCGGTAGCGCCGGTGTTGGAGATGAACCGAGGCGCGATCACCTGCGTCCCCGCCAGATCGCTATACCGGGTTGCGAACGTGGATGTGCCAGTCCCAAAGGTCGGTTGCGCCGGGTCGCACGCCGCCGCGCCACCGACGCAGAACTCGCCGTTCGGCATCGTGTAGGTCGCCGACTTGAAGTCCCCGGGGATGCTCTGGAACGTCGCACCGAGTTGGACGCTTTCGAGCAGCAGCGCCATCGTGTTTGGCAGCGCTGAGTACCGGGGCAGCGTGTACGAGGCCACAGCCTTGATCTGGGTACGGAACGGCTCGGTCTGCTCGCAGAACGACTGGGGGTTGTTCCCCAGCGTTTCTGGCAGCAGCGCCGAAACCTCGCAGGTGTTGGTGTATTGGCGTCCTGTGCTGGTGCCGCCCTGGAGCAGGAGGCCGTTCTGGAGCCGTGCATTGACGCCGACGTCGATGCCGTTCCAGTGCTGGATCTGGTTCGCCCCGATGCTGTCAGTCAGCAGGACCTGATTCACCGCGGTCCGCGCGGCGATGGCCGCCGTCTTCGGATCGACATAACTGGTAATCAGGTTTCCGCCGCCAGCGGGCAACCGCGAATCGAGCGGCGCCACGACATCGATCCTGTCGAAGTCGGTCGGAGCCACCGCCTGGTTGTCCGTGGCCGTGAAATTCCCGTACCAACGACGGAAGTACGAGACATCCACCGACACCCGCGGCAGGATCTCGCGCTGCATACCAACCGAGAACTCCCAGTTGTACCCGCGGGTGTTCCACAACGCCCCGCCATCGGCACTCGACCGGATGCTCTGGTCCACCAGCGCGACGGGAACTGTGCAGCCCAACGCCCCGGCCGCATCCGAACAGCCCGCCGCCAGCTGAGCCGCCGTCGGTGCGGCGCCGTTGTTGGTGCATTCGCCGTTCGCGAATCGGTTGTTCAAGTCGCAGTTGACGACCTTATCGCCGTTCAAGTCATTCCAGGTCCGGCTGCTGCTGCTTGTGAGCCGCGCGATCGGATTCGCGCTCCCCGGGAGGCCGCCGAGCGCCTGGCCGCCGACGTACTTGTTGAGATAGGCCTTGAGGGCCGTCTTTCCGTCTCCCGTCACGTCGTAGGACGCCCCTACGCGCGGCGTGATATCCCGCCAATTGACCGTGTTCAGAATCCCGTCGTAGTGGGTTTCCGGCCGGCCGATCGTCGTGGCGGCGAGCACTTGCCCCGGCACTTCGCTGTTGTACCAGTCGAACCGCGCGCCGCCGTTCAACGTCAACCGGTCCATCGTCCACCGATCCTGGACGAAGATCCCCAAATCGTGATTCTGATCGCTCTTGGTCGTCCACGGCTGTTGGAAGACCGTCACCTGGTCCGGCGTGTTCTGACTGGCAAACCGATACCGCACCGGCCGGTTCTGCGCGTCGAGCGTGTTGAGGTAGGTGGTGCTCGTCACGTAACCAAACGAGTCCTGCATACCGATCTTCAACGAATGCGCTCCGGTGATGTAGGACACCGCAGCCCGATAGGTGTAATTCGGCACGTAGTTGTTGTTGAATACGCCGTTTGGCCCATGGAAACGCAATCCGTTGGGCACGTCTACGGTTCCGTTGGTCTGCGTGACCCCAATCATCTGAGGATAGAGCGCATACTGAGCCGGCGTGATGGTCAGCGAGCCGCCCTGATCTTGTCCGCGCAGTTCCATGTTGCCCCACCGCTCAGTCCGGTGGAGTGCAACAAACTCGAGGAGCAGTTTGCTCGTGAGCGGCGACCACCATTCGCCGTGCAGCAACCTTTGCGTCGGGAAGCGGCGGTCGAACGCCGCTTCGGGTGATGTCACGCCGTCGACACTGTTGGGGCAACGGCAGTGATACTGCTGGTCCCACGTTCCGGCCAGCTTGTTCTTCGCGTTGGCCTGCCACGTCAGACGAAGCTGGCTGTCGTACCAGTCGCCATGCGCTGCCAGTGCCGGCCGAGCAGGGTTCGGTTGGTATGTCCAGATGTTCCTGGGATCGGTGAACTCGTTGAAGTTGAAGAACATCCCGGCGGCGTAATTGTAAATGCCGTTGTTGCGGTAGGTGTAGTAGTACCACAGCTGGTCCTTCATCAGCGGTCCGCCGATGCCGGGGTTGAAGTCCCAGTTCGTCTTGAATTTATTGGCCACACTCAGACCCTGATCCTTCAAGTCCTGTGTGAAGTTGCTCGCCTGCTGGCTCTCCCTCGCGCCGGTCGCAAATACCGAACCCCGGATCGTGTTGCCGCCGTCACGCGGAATGAAGTTGATGTTGACGCCGCCCGTCTGCCGCTCGGCCGACGCCGACGTCGTGTCGATGGCCACTTCTTGTGCCGCGGTCGTATTCGGCAGCATGCCGCCGACGCCGCCGGTGCCGGTCTGCAGGGTCATCACATTGAGCCCGTTCTGCGTGATCCGCTGGTCGCCGGCGGGACCGCCGTGTGCTGCGAGGCTGCCCCCCATGGAGTCGAGCGTGCCGCCGACATCGCGGCCGGCCGACGTCACACCAGGCACCAGGACACCGATGTGCGCATACCATCGCCCGGTTGGCAGCGACTCGAGGACTTCAGCCGACATGACCCGTTCCCGGCTCGTGCTCTGGAGGTCGACGACCGGCGTCTCGCCGCTGACCGTCACCGTCTCTTCGATCGATCCGACCTTCAGGTCGGCGTTGATGGTGAACACGGCGGTCCCAGACACTTCAACGTTGTCGCGCTTGAACGTGTTGAACCCGGTCAACGTCGCCGTCACCGAATACGTGCCGGGCCGCAGGTCGACGAACCGGTACTGGCCCGTCCCGTCTGTCACCGTGTCACGGACTTTTTCAATCATCGCCGGACTGGCGATCTGCACGGTCACGCCCGGTAGGACCAAACCAGACGTGTCCTTCACCACGCCGGCCATGGTCGCGCCTCCTTGCGCTGACACTGCTGTGGGAACGAGTACAAGACAGGTGAGAACCCCCAAGGCATTCAACAGTCTCCGCATGATCGGCCTCCTTGAAATCGAACACGGCCCGCGGCGTGGGAAGAGTTTCTTTACACGCGCATACCATACACCTAAGGTGAAAGCACGGCGCCAAGCAAATGCGTCTGAGAAACCGGATAAATCAGCAAGGCCCTCGCGAATCCAACTTTATGCGCGGCCGCGTCGACGACTCAGGGGAAATCCTTACGACCGGCGGGCTAAACCCGCGGCACTGCGGAGAGCGAGTGCGCGATTGCTGATCGAGTCGCGTTTCCCTAGGGCTGCTTGATGAGAGCCTGCGGCTGGTTCCCGAGGAATTCGTTCACGTCGCGGGCGGCCACCACAGCAAGCGGGCTGCCTGTCGCCTGATAGCAATCAAGGCGGAAGCGCAGGAAGTTCTCCGACCATGGCGCATTGGGCTCCAACTCACCGATCACCTTACCGCAGAGCCCTCGAAAGTCGACCTGCCGAGCCAGCTGCGCCCGTGCCGCAAGCCGTGCGTCCTCAATCGCGTGCACAGCAAAGGGCTGGCCCAACGCGTCGAACATGCGGCGCGCGAGCGTCTGATCGCGGCTCGCCAAGATTTGTGCAACCTGAACGGCGCGCTCCATGTACGCCTGCAACGACCACGCGTCGGTGCGGAACCATACGAGCGCGGCTTCGATGGCAGCCGCCGCCTCCGTCAGCTTGAGCTGCCGCAGCCGGAGCGTCGCCAGCAGCGCATCGGCCTCGCCGGGATGGGAAGCGCGCAACCGATCAATATACGGCAGTGCCGCATCAGAGGCAGCAGCGGCCGCAATGTCGGCCAGCATGGCCACCTCGGTGGGATCGCGCGGCGGGCCAGGTGGCTGTTGCTGCAGCCAGGCTAGTCTCGCGTTCTCCACGCTGTTGTTGGCGAAGTACTGCATGGCCGCGGCCTGACGCGCCTGCTCGGCCGGTGGTCCTTCAAAGCGCACGTCTCTGAACGATCCGTGGGACGCGTTATAGCCGACCCAAGCGGTGTCGACCTCAGGCCACCGAATTGAGACGCCGTTGTCGGCGAGCGGAGGCCGCGAGGCGCCTTCCGTGCGGGCCGTCTTCCGAACCTCGGCGACCATGGCGGAGCTGATACCAACCGACCGGGCCAATCCGAATTCGACGACGTTGCGATCGTCGGTATTGATCTGGACACCAGGGATGGCGGCAACCGAGCGCGTCAGCGAGTCGTTGGCCAGATAGTGCGAGAAAAGGCCGTGGATGTCAGCCGCGCGCCAGGCCAGCGCGAGCGCCGATTTGAACGGCTCGTCGGCGAGCCGCCTGTCGAGGTCCTCCGCGCGGTAGCGGTGTGGCCGCTTGGAGGCCACCAGGACCAGGTCGCCGGGGTTGGTGTACCAAGTCTCAACCTGCGGAAACACCTCGGCCAGCGTCGCATAGACCGTGCGAAGGGTCTCGGCACCGATTTCATACCCCTGGACCCATTGGACGAAGACGCCTGAGTCGGTCAAGCGATCGCTCGCGGCGCGGTAGTACTCGATCGTGAACAGGCTCGCGATTCCGGCACGGTACGGGTTGGACGGCTCAGACGCGATGAGGTCATAGCGCTCCCGCGTCGTCAGCAGCAACTCCCGTGCATCGCCGATTGTCACGTGCACCTTCTCGTTGCCGAGGACGTTGTGATTGACGGGCGCGCAGGCGCGCGCGATCTCGACAATGAGCGGCTCCAACTCGACGACGTCGACGCGGTCGATCGAAGGCACGGCGCCGAGCCATCCAGCCGTACTGCCCGTACCCAGGCCGATGACGAGCGCCCGCCGCGCGTCCGGGCTCGCGAGCGCGCCCAACAGGCCGCTCATGACCTGCGTCCCCGTATCGTTGCGCGCGCTGCCGTCGACCTTGCCGTTGACCACAAACGCGTAGCCGTTGTCGTTCTGCGCGAGCGCGACTCCGCTCTCGGTGCCGTCGCCTTCCCACACGACGGAATGTCGCTCGTTGGTGGCCCACTCGCGAAACCGATTCGGCGTCGTGAGGACTGCGGTCGGCGACGCGCGCCTCGCGCCAATCCCGCTGTGCCGCCAGACCGCAGTCGGCCCCGTCGCCAGAAGAAACGCAATCGTCACACCGGCAAGGGCGATCTCTCCGACCAGCCGAGGACCGAGCCGGCCAACTGCGACGTCCCTATCCAGCACCGCAGCCACAGCCCCGAGCACGAGCAGGACTACTGCCACTAACTGCCAGGCGCCGGTCGCCAACAGCCAGGGCAGCAGGCCGAAACCGCCGGCGAGCGACCCGACAATGGCTCCAACCGTGTTCGCCGCATACGCGAGACCGATCTGCCTCCCGACCTCGTCGCGCGCGCGGCCGAAGAGCGCGATGAGGAGTGGGAATTGGTAGCCGGCCACAATGGCGGGCGGCAGGACGACGACGAGCGTAACGGTCGACCAGCCCGCGATCTGGAAGGCGAATCCCGCGTTGGCCAGCGGAAGCAGCGTCAGAGCGAGGACGGCGACGCGATCTCCCAGCGCAAACGTGCCGGCGATGACGGCGGCCTCGATCAGGCACGTCCACACAAAACCCGAGATGGATGCCGGTTTGTCGCCCGCCATGAGCGCGTACAGCAGCCCGCCGAGGCCGATGCCGGCGAGCGCCACCGCGAGGACCAGCCCGAAGGTGAACACCGAGCCGCCGAGCAGCGGCGCCAGCAGCCGATACCAGACCAGTTCCATCAGGAAGAATGCGAAACCGACCGTGGCGGACGCGAGGAGAAGGAACCAGAGGGGTGCGGACGTGCGAGGGTGCGAGGGTGCGAGAGTGCTTGGTGCGAGGGTGCTCGGTGCCAAACCACGCTTCTTCCCTCGGCCTGTGGCTTCCCTGACCGCCGACTGCTGACTGCCGACTGCCGACTGCCGACTGCCGACCGCCGACTGCCGACTGTCGACTGCTGACTGCTGACTACCAATAGATCGACTGATCACCAGCGCTGTAAGCGCGATCAAAAGGTTGACACCGGCGGCGAGCCAGAGCGTCGATCGCGTTCCGAACGTGACGAGCAGCCAGAAGGTGGCGGCGAGACAGCCGAGAACAGCGCCGAGCGTGTTCAGCGCGTAGAGGGCTGCGACGTCCTGTCGGCTGACATCAGTGTCGCGCGTCACCGCGCGCGCAGCAGCCGGCAGCGTTCCTCCCATCGCGATGGTCGGCACGGCGAGCACCATCGCGCTCAGGACGATGCGTCCGATGGTGGCGATGGCGCCACCGAGCCGTGTCGATCCGCCACTCGCGAGATACAGCAAGCGCACCGCAGTGAGCAGGAAGGGCGTCGCTGCGGCCGAGATGGCGACGATCGCTTCGAGTTGCGCATAGAACAGGAGTGGACGCGGATGCCGGTCCGCCCTCGGTCCGAGCAGCAGGCTGCCGGTGCCGAGGCCGCCGATAAAAATGGCGAGCACGGCGGCCGACGCGGCCGTCGAGGAGCCGAAGATCAACCGGAAGTCGCGCAGCCAGCCCGTTTGATAGACGAGCGCGCAGAAGCCTGACCCGAAGAGGAGTGCTGCGACGAGCCAGGGTCGTGATCGCACGGCCAACGATTATAAGCCGTGGGTGGGGCTCGTCATTGGCCTACTCTACCCCCAGCGGCACGAATCGCGGACGCGAGATGGTCGCGGACTTCGGGATCCTTCGGATCGAGCTGCAACGACCGACGAAGTTCTTGGATCGCCGCAGCCAGCTTGCCCTGACCCGCGAGCGCCAGGCCAAGTTCGTCATGCGCGACGGCATCGTCAGGCGTGAGGCTGACGGCACGTTGGGCATGGAGAGCAGCTTCCTCGTACACCCGCTTCTCCAAGAGGGCGCGTGCGAGGTTCCGTTCGGTGCTGCCGGAACGATCGATGTCGGCGGCCCGCCGAAAGTACGCGATCGCCTCCTCGATCCGACCGATCGCGATCGACGAAATGCCAAGATTCGTGAGCACATCGACGAACATCGGCTTGACCTTGAGCACTTCCTGATAGTGACTGATCGCGTCCTCGAATTTCCCTTCCTTGAACAGCGCGTCTGCGAGCAGGCCATGGGCGTCTGTGTCGGTGGGCCTCATTCGCAGTAGCTCGCGGAATTGCTTTTCGGCCTCCGCGACCTTTCCTTGCCGCAGCAAAGCCCGGCCCATCGTCTCGCGGGCCGAGATCACTTCCAGGAGCATCGGCTCCTTGCTGACGAACTGCTGAAGCTCATCGACCGCCTCATCCAGCTTTCCGTCTTCGGCCATCGTCATGCCCAGGCTGTAATGGGCCTTGGGATCGCCTGCAGTCCCTTGGCGTAGCTCGGCAATCCCCTCTTCTCGGCGTCCATCGGCAATCAGTTCCTCTCCCAGCCAGCTGTGCGCGCGGGCATGCGGGTAGCGTTCAAGAACCGTTTGAGCAAGAGTCACGGCCGACTGGTATTCACGATTGCGCAGCACGGTGCCCATCGCAAGCGCCACCGAAAGCAGGACCACAACGGTCATCCAGACTTTCATCCACAGTGTGGACGCTGGACGCATCGAGGCTCCGGCCACGACAAAGAGGACAACGAGCGCCGCCAGCGGCAGATACATGCGCCGCTCGGCACCCACCCATGTCGCGATCGGAAGGATGCTGGATGTTGGAGCGAGCGTGATGAAGAACCACGCTCCCAGGAATCCCAGCTTCGGCCTGTATTTCAGCGCCACGCCGGAGGCGAGCAGCAGGAGCACCAGCAGGCCCGCGTATGGCAAGACGTCGTTCAACCGCAGGAGTTGCGGCACGCCGTAATCAACGACCAGAGCGCGGGGCCAGACGCTCAGTCGGAGATACCTGACGATGAGAACAGCTTGATTGAGCAGATAGACCCAAGGGCTCACCCCGCTCAAGAATCCCGTGGACGACGAGCGTGGTCCGGACCAAAGCAAGGCCACCACCACGAGCCAGGTGGCCGCGAGCCATACGTACAAGCGCCACCGCACCTGCCACGCCTGCTTCAACGACTCGAAGTCGAAGAT
>JBGPHH010000040.1:0-22279 GCA_041484265.1 Vicinamibacteria bacterium | reverse complement strand
CGCGTCGAACAGGGGCCGCAGGTCGTCGCCCGTCTTGTCCTGCTCGTGTGTCGCCGTACCAGTTTTCGCATTGGTGTAAAGCACCGGGAAGTCGAGCTGCACCTCGGTGGCGTCGAGGTCGATGAACAAGTCGTAGATCTCGTTCAGCACTTCCTGCGGCCGCGCATCCTGCCGGTCGATCTTGTTGATGACGACGATGGGCGGCAGGCCACGTTCGAGGGCCTTGCGAAGGACGAACCGGGTCTGCGGCAGCGGGCCCTCGGACGCATCGACGAGCAGCATCACCCCGTCGACCATCGACAGCGTGCGCTCGACCTCACCGCCGAAGTCGGCGTGGCCCGGCGTATCGACGATGTTGATCAACAGGTCCTTGTAGTGGACTGCGGTGTTCTTGGCGAGGATCGTGATGCCCCGCTCGCGCTCGAGATCCGTGTTGTCCATCGCGCGCTCGGCGACCCGCTCGTTGGCCCGGAAGACGCCGCTTTGACGCAGCAGCCCATCGACGAGCGTCGTCTTGCCGTGGTCGACGTGGGCGATGATCGCCACGTTCCGCCTGAGGGGATTCGCGACCTCCGCGGAACTGACGGGAGAGGCAGCCTTGTCAACGGGTGAAAGCATCCTGTCAGTGTACCAGAGCTCTCGGGTACGTAGTGGATGGACATCGCCGCGCGGATCGGCGCACAATACCGGTATGCCACTGTTCGAATACGAATGCCGTGACTGCGGTCATCACTTCGAGTTCCTGACTCGCGTGGACCGGTCGCCGGCGTGCCCCACCTGTGCCAGCGAGGATCTCCAGAAACTGCTGTCGGTGTTTGCGGTCAACACCAACGGCGCCAGTAACGGCGGCTCGGCCACTCGCGACGCGGTCGGCGCCTGCGGGATGTGCGGCGATCCGCGCGGCCCCGGTTCCTGCTCGATGAATTGACACGTTCAGCTCAGGCCCTCCGCGCGTTTCGACACCAGAACTACCGGCTCTTCTTCGGCGGCCAGATCATCTCGCTCACCGGCACGTGGATGCAGTTGGTGGCCGAGTCGTGGCTCGTCTACCGTCTCACCGGCTCCCCCACACTGCTTGGCGTGACGGCATTCGTCAGCCAGATTCCCGTGTTTCTGTTCGCCACGGCCGGCGGCATTGTCGCCGATCGCGTGAACCGTCATCGCATCATCGTGGTGACCCAAACGATCTCCATGCTTCTGCCGCTCGTGCTGGCAGCGCTCACCTTCAGTGGACTAGTGCGCGTGTGGCACGTGTTCGTGCTGGCAGCCGTCCTCGGCGTCGTCAACGCGTTCGACGTCCCCGCACGCCAATCATTTTTTCTCGAGATGGTCGGCCGCGAGGATCTGATGAACGCCATTGTCCTCAACTCCTCGATGGTCAATGCCGCGCGAGTCGTCGGTCCCGCGGTCGCTGGGTTGCTGGTGGCGGCGTTCGGAGAGGGCTGGTGCTTCCTGCTGAACGGCCTCAGCTATCTGGCCGTGATTGCGGGGTTGATGATGATGCGCGTGCCGGCGCCCAGGCAGATGGCGCCCGGCCGATCCGCGCTCCACGACACGATCGAAGGCTTTCGGTTTGTCGCCAAGACGGCGCCGGTGCGCGCCTTGTTGCTGCTCGTCGGTCTCGTGAGCTTCGCCGGCGTACCGTACTCCGTCCTGATGCCGGTGTTCGCCGACCGGATTCTGCACGGCGGCGCGCGCGGCCTCGGCCTGCTTGTCGGCGCGTCCGGGCTTGGCGCGTTGTGCGGCGCGCTCAGCCTGACGCTGCGCCGTGGCGTGCATGGCCTGGGCCGATGGATTGCCGGTTCGGCGGCGGCGTTCGGCGTGTTACTGGTTCTGTTTTCCTTCTCACACGCGTTCTGGCTTTCTCTGTGCCTGCTCGTTCCGGTCGGCGCGGCCATGATGCTGCAGATAGCGGCGTCCAACACGTTGATTCAAGCCATGGTGCCAGACATGTTGCGCGGGCGCGTCATGGCCGCTTTCGCCATCATGCTGATGGGGATGGCGCCCTTCGGTGCGCTGGTCGCCGGCTGGACCGCCGATCGGCTCGGCGCGCCGACGACGGTGGCGATCGGCGGCGTGATCTGTGTGGTAGCGGCAGCGGTCTTCGCGGCCCGGCTGCCGTCGATCCGGGGCGAGGCCAGGGCGCTGATTGTGGCGCAGGAGATCGCGGGCGACTAACAATCGAAGGCACTGTCGTCAGTGGTCCTTGAAGCTCTCGGCAACGGCATCGAAATGACTGCGCAGTTCTTTGAGGCCCGCCTTCAGGTCCTCCTTCGTCGCGAACGCCTTCAGGTCCTCTTTCGTCGCGAACGCCTTCAGGTCCTCCTTCGTCGCGAACGCCTTCAGGTCCTCCTTCGTCGCGAACGCCTTCAGGCCCTTCTTCGTCGCAAATGTCCTCAGATCGCGTTTCGACGCAAGCTTCGTCTCCAGCGTTGACACGAGCCAAATCAGCTCGTCGCGAAGCTCGCGTCGGGTCACCGGACGGTCAGGCTCGGTCATGTCATCAAGGAGAAGAGGCATCCGAACCACGCGTCTGCACAAACCGCTCCTGCCCCGGGGAGCGCCCGTGTCAATGAGTTGCGATGCCAGGCTGGCAAGTCGTGCAATACGACCAGCAGCCGTGTCAGCAGGAATTTCAACGTGAAACCACGATGCCATCGTCGAGATCGGAAATCAACGACGAAGAGTGGCGAGAGAAAGATTGGGCGATCAATCGCGACTGCTACGACCGGCCGCGTGAACCAGTAGAACCCCGAGAACCTTGCGAACCTCGTGAACCTCGTGAACCTTGTGAAGCCTGCGAACCACCGCTGAGAAGCTGTTGAGCCGTCGTAAACCGCGGTTCGATATCGACCGGCACAGCAGTGAGCTTGTCGAGCGCTTTCTGTACCGGCTGGCGAATCACGCCGAGCCGATCGCGCAGCGCAAGGGCCTTGGCGTAGTCGCCCTCCGCCTGGATCGTCATGATCTCTCGCGTCAACGACGTCACGCCCTCTTTCACCTTGGCGGTGTTGACGGCAAACGTCCCGTCGGACCGCACGACGAACCCGCCTTGGTCGACAAGGTAGTTGAACTGAATGGCAATACCGCGGCCGTGCGCCTCGTTGATACCGAAGCGGATCGATCTGAACGTTGACGCAAGATACGTCGTGTAGAGCGTCTGCTCGAGAGACTTCGGCAACACGCCCTTGTCGATCATGTACTGAATGGCCCACAGCGACGAGATGTCGGCCTTTGCCTCCTCAAGCGCACTGTAGGTTTCCTTCAACTCCTGTCGCACCGTCGTCTGACGGCCGCCCACCGTAATGTTGTGCGGACCGAGGCCGTGCATCAGCTCGTGCACGAGGATGTGGGTGAAGAAGGCGTCAAAGGCCAGATTCTTCTGATCGTCGAGTCCGAGGACGACTTTCGAGATGGGCGTCAACGTCTTCTTGAACTTCGCGTCCTGCACGTTCTTCAGCATGACGCGCTTGGCCCCTTTGTCGCGGATCACGCGCTCGTCGTTCGGCAGATTGAACGCGGCCGTCTGCACACCGCGGTTGGCGTCGCCCGCCGCGTAGATTTCATTGACGACGGCAATGGGCGAGAGGGCGGCCAGCTTGGGATTCCGATATTTCGGATCAATAGGCAGATGGTCCTCGATGTCCTGCAGCTGGCCGGAGAAACGCTGCAACTTCGCGCTCTCCGCCTCGTCTTGCACGGTGATGAAGGACTCGAACGCCGCCTTGTAGTTGAACCATTCGTCCTCGTAAACCTCGTACGGGCCGATCGTGGGCTCGATGGCGCCCTTCAGCTCCATCCAGGCCACGTCGCTGTCGTAGTAATCGTTCGACAGAAAGGCGTCGGCGCGCTTGGTCAGGTAGGCCTTCAACGTCGGCTCCGACGTCAGGGCCGCCGCCTCGCGCAGCAGTCCCGCCGCGTGGGCCAGCTCGGCTCGATACTCCACGTCGTACGGCACGATGCTGAAGCTGCTGCCGCTGCGGCGAATCACCGTGAAGAACCCGGTCGCCCGCACACGGTCGGCCTCGGGCAGCGACTGAATCCAGCGTTCAATCTCCGCCTTGGACGCGCCGGCCGGATAGAAGTTGGCCGACTCGGGTTTGGCCGGCGCGCCAGCGATCACGATCTGGTTCTGATCGAGCCGCGACCATGGACCCTTGTTGATGAGGAAATAGTGGAGCCGTGCGCGACCGGCGATCGTGTCATCGCGAACGAGGTCGAGGAGCATGGACTCGTTGCCGACCCACACCTGACGCAGGAACAGCGCATCCATGACCTTCGAGGCTTCGACGAGCTTGGCCAGCACCTGTCGGTCGGCGGCGGACCAGGTCGACAAGTCGGCGCCAATGTCGGTCGGCGCAAAACGCGCCGCCATGGTTTGCAGTTTCACAGTGCTTGGCACCGCAGCCTCCTGAGCGACGAGCGACACGGCGACGGCGACGGCGACGAGGACACCGGCGACGAAGGTTAGTTTTAGGAGAGTCATCGGGGACTACTTTACAGAGGCTAGGGGCTGGAGGCTAGTGCACTCCCCGCGACATTTGCAGCGTGGCGGGATCGGCACCCAGACGGCGGATGGCCGCCTCCCACATCTCTTCCGCCGGCACGTCGAAAATCAGATCGCGGTCCACTTCGCTGACGAGCCACGCGGACGCCTCCAGCTCCGCCTCGAGCTGACCCGGTCCCCACCCGGCATAGCCGACGATCAGCCTCGCATAGGGCGGCGGCGACGGCTCGAGCAAACGCCGCAGAAGATCCGGCGACGTCGACAGGTACAGGCGCTCGGCGATGCGCGCCCCTTGAACCTCTTCGCCCGCCGGCCCGCCGACGAGCATCCAACTCCGGTGCGGCTCGACAGGGCCGCCCACCCACACCTGTAGATCGCGGTCGGTCGACAGCTGTTCGGACGCCTCGAGGTTGACGACCACGCGACCGCTCGTCATGAGCGGCCGGTTCACAACGAGTCCGAGCGCCCCTTCCGGGCTGTGCCTGCAGAGGAGGATCACAGTGCGACGAAAGTTCGGATCGCCCAACTGAGGCATCGAGACGAGAAGAGCGGGAGCAAGGGACGAAGCCATCACTGCATATTCCTCAACGCCGCGGCCACATTGCGGCGAAGTCCCGAGACCTTCGTTCGCCGCATCGGGCTGCCGCGCATCGCGGAGGCCAGCTCGTCGTCGCTCTGCTCCCACAGATTCTGGAGATCGGCATCCTTCCACGCCGGTCGCGCCTGCCAAGCGGGGGCGTCCGACCGCGGAGCGATGTGATTCCACGGACAGACCTCCTGACAGACATCGCAGCCGTACACGCGCGAGCCGATGGCGCGTACGAATTCGTCCGGGATGGGGCCGCGCTGCTCGATCGTCAAGTACGAGATGCACCGGGTTGAATCGAGCACACCCGGCGCGACGATGGCATGCGTGGGGCACGCCTCGAGGCAGAGCGTGCACGTGCCGCACTGATCGAACGCGGGCGCGTCAACCTCGAGGGGCAGACTGCAGATGATCTCGCCGAGGAACAGCCACGACCCAAGCTCGGGGTTGATAAGGCACGTGTTCTTGCCGATCCAGCCGAGCCCTGCGTGCCGCGCGTACACCCGCTCCTGCACGGGTCCGGTGTCGACGTACGTTCGCACGTCAAACCGCTCGGGCGACGCCTCTCGCATCCACTCGACCAACGCCTCGAGGCGCGGACCGAGGACGTCGTGATAGTCGTCGCCCCAGGCATACCGGGCAATCTGTGCGCGGCCGGGATCGGTGCCCTCGGTGGAATAGGGAGCGTCGGTGTTGTAGACCGTGCCCGTCACGATGACCGTCCGTGCCGACGGTAACACGCGGCGCACGTCGGCGCGGCGCTCCGCCGATCGATGGAGGTACGTCATCTCGCCAGCATAGCCACGAGCGAGCCATTCGTTGAGAAATGACAACTCGGGCAGTTCACCGGCCGGCGCGATGCCGCACAGGTCGAATCCCAGGCTGCGTGCTTTCGCTTTGATGTCTAACGATGAAAGCGGACGCATGACTCAGGCTCAGGGCTCAGGGCTTTCCAGCGAGCTGGCGCGCCACGTAGGGAAGAATCCCGCCATTCTTGAACGCAACGAGCTCTTCGGGCGTATCGATCCGCGCGATGGCCTGGAACTCGATCGCCTTGCCGCCTTCCCCGACTGCGCGGACCTTCACCACACCCCGCGGCCGCAAGCCGTCCGCGATGCCACTCAGATCGAAGCGCTCACGACCGGTGAGTCCAATCGAGGCCGGCGACGCGCCTGCCGCAAACTCGAGGGGCAGCACACCCATGTTGACGAGGTTGCTGCGATGAATCCGCTCGAAGCTCTCAGCGATCACGGCCTTCACGCCGAGAAGCAGCGTGCCCTTGGCCGCCCAGTCGCGTGACGAGCCCGACCCGTATTCCCTGCCGGCAATAACCAGCAGCGGAACGCCCGCCGCCTTGTACTTCATCGCGGCGTCGTAAATCGTCATCACGTCGCCGCCAGGCTGATAAATCGTAAACCCGCCCTCCGTTCCTGGCGCGAGCTGATTCCGCAGTCGGATGTTGGCGAACGTGCCCCGCATCATCACTTCATGGTTGCCGCGGCGTGCGCCGTAGGAATTGAAATCGCCCGCCGCGACGCCGTGCTCGATGAGGTACTTCCCCGCCGGGCTGTCCTTCTTGATCGACCCGGCCGGCGAGATATGGTCGGTGGTGATGCTGTCACCGAGCAGGGCCAGCACGCGCGCCTCTCGGATATCCACGAGCGCCTTGATGTCGAGCGTCAGCCCGTCGAAGAACGGTGGATTCCGCACGTACGTGGAATCGGGCTCCCAGGCAAACCGGCTCCCGGTCGGCACCTTCAACGTCTTCCAGCGCTCGTCGCCGCTGAACACGTCCGCGTACTGCTCGCGGAACATCGCGGACGTCACCGAGCTCAGCATCGTCTGCTGAATTTCGCGCTCGGTCGGCCAGATCTCGCGCAAGTAGACCGGTTCACCCTTCTTGCCCACGCCAATGGGCTCTGTCGTCAAATCGATCGTCATCCGTCCGGCAATCGCGTACGCGACGACGAGCGGGGGCGAGGCGAGATAGTTCGCGCGCACCTGCTGCTGAATCCGCCCTTCGAAGTTGCGATTGCCGCTGAGCACGGAGGCCACGACCAGATTGCGCGCCTCGACTTCCGCGCTGACGTCGTCCGGGAGCGGTCCACTGTTGCCGATGCATGTCGTGCAGCCGTATCCCACAAGGTTGAAGCCGAGCTGGTCGAGATACTTTTCGAGTCCCGCTTTCCGCAAATACTCGGTGACGACCTTCGATCCTGGCGCGAGGCTCGCCTTCACCCACGGCCGGCGCGACAACCCGCGCTCGACGGCCTTCTTGGCGAGCAGGCCCGCGCCGATCATCACACTGGGATTCGAGGTGTTTGTGCAGCTCGTGATCGCCGCGATCACGACCGACCCGTGGTCAAGCTGGCCCGCGGCCGCGGGAGGCTCGAGCACCGCGACCGCGCTCGCCGCGTGCTTCTTGCTGGCGGCCTGCAACGACCCCAACGCTGCCTGGAACCCGCTCTTGGCTTGCTTGAGCGAGACGCGATCCTGTGGGCGTCTCGGTCCCGCGAGGCTCGGCTCGATCGTCGCAAGGCTCACCTCGATCGTCTCCGAATACACGGGTTCCGGATCGCCCGCCGTCCGGAATATTCCCTGCGCCTTCGCGTACGCCTCCACCAACTGGACGCGTGACTCCTCTCGCCCGCTCAACCGCAGGTACTCGAGCGTCATCGCGTCGATGGGGAAAATCGCAATCGTGGCGCCATACTCCGGACACATGTTGCCGAGCGTGGCGCGGTCGGCAATCGTCAGATGCTCGAGTCCGGGACCGAAGAACTCGACGAACTGCCCCACCACCCCGTGTTTCCGCAGCCGTTCGGTGATGGTCAGCACAAGGTCGGTGGCGGTCGTCCCTTCTGGCAGACTGCCAGTTAACCGGACGCCGAGCACTGGCGGAATCAGCATCGAGATCGGCTGTCCGAGCATCGCTGCCTCGGCTTCGATCCCGCCGACGCCCCATCCGACCACGCCCAGGCCGTTGACCATCGTCGTGTGCGAGTCAGTGCCGACGAGCGTATCGGGATACGCGACGGCGCCATCGGGCGTGTCCGCCGAGACGACGACGCGGGCGAGGTACTCGAGGTTGACCTGATGGACGATGCCCGTATCGGGCGGCACGACGCGGAAGTTTCTGAATGCATCCTGGCCCCAGCGCAGGAACGCGTACCGTTCCTTATTGCGTGAGAACTCGAGCTCGGCGTTGAGCTGAAAGGCGTTCGCCTGGCCGAAATAATCGACCTGCACCGAGTGATCGATGACGAGCTCGACCGGCTGCAGCGGGTTGACGCGGTTCGGGTCGCCGCCGAGCCGCGCGACGGCCTCGCGCATGGCGGCCAGATCGACCACACACGGCACGCCGGTAAAGTCCTGCAGCAGCACTCGCGCTGGCGCGAAGGAGATTTCCTTTTGGGCGCCGCTCTTGAGATCCCACCGGGCAAGGGCCTCGATGTCGGCGGCCTTGACGAAGCGGCCGTCCTCCTGGCGCAGGAGGTTCTCGAGCAGGATCTTCATCGAGTACGGCAGGCGCGCGATCCCAGGGAAGCCGCCGGCCTGGAGCGCCGGCAGGCTGTAGATCTGGGACGTACGGCCGCCAACGGTCAGTTCTGTGCGCGTTTTGAACGTGTTCAGGGTCGGCATGAGGGCAGTTCCTTCGAAAGGTCCAATCGTACTATGAACCCGGATCGTGATTGACCCCCCGATGTGAACCCGTTAGGATGGCCGCACTTAGGAGGTTCGCATGGCCTTTTCCGTCCGCCGTTTCGCCGCCCTGGGCTTCACCATCGCCACGATCGCGGGGGTCTGGTGGAGCGGAGGCGTCAACGTCCTGGCCCAGCAGGGGCCGAAAGTGTTTCTGAGCGTGGTCGATCGAAGCGGCGCACCCATCACGAACCTGCAGCCATCCGAGGTCAAGCTCGTGCTCGACGGTATGCCGTGCGCCTCGACCAAGCTCGAACCCATCAACTGGCCGATGAAGCTGGAAGTACTGGTCGACAACGGGGACGCGATGGCCAGTTCGGTGTCGAACCTGCGCGACGGGTTGCGCACCTTCTTCGCCGAGATCCCGGAGGGCGTGGAGACCTCGCTCCTCACCTACTCACCCCAACCACGATACATCGTGCGGCCGACGACCGACCACCAGCAGCTCGTCAAAGGGATCGATCTGGTGAGCCCCAACTCCGGTTCCGGTGCGAAATTCCTCGACGCGGTCGGCGAGGCGATTGGCCGGACCGACAAGGCAAAGGGCGACTTCTTCACGACAATTATGCTCGTCACGACCAATGGCCCCGAGGGCAGTAATGGCAACCTGGATGCGGTCGTCGAACGCATGCAAGAGCTTATGGTCAAACGCCCGATCACGGTGCACGTGATGATGGTCGCGATTAGCGGCACGCAGTCGGTGGGTAAGGTCTCGGGCGCCATTCAGACCCAGGTCGGCACGAATCTGGCCAAGAACACAGGGGGCCGCTATGAGGACGTTGCCCTGGCCTCCAAGCTGCCCGCGGTCCTGAGTGATTTTGGCAACCAGATCGCCCATAGCAACCTGCTCCAAAGCCACCAGTATCGAATCAGTTGCGACAAATCGCCGTCCAAAGCACCGAAGATGTCGGTGTCGACGTCCAACCCGAACGTCGCGGACGTGATTCTGTCGCGCGACGGCGCCATTCCGTAACGCGGGTGGTTGGGCCCGTGAAACGCCTCGCCGCCGGTCTCGCCCTCGCGGCGCTTGCGGGCGCCCCGTGCTCAATGTGCACGCGCTCGAGCGGCACCCTGCTCGCCCAGGGCCAGCCGGTGCCGCATGCGTTTATCAGCGTGCTCGACACGAAAGGCGCGCCGGCGTCCGACCTCGACGCCTCACAAGTGTCGATGCTCCTCGACGGCACCGAGTGCACGCCCCTCAAACTCGAGCCGATTGACTGGCCGATGAAGCTGAGCGTGCTCGTCGACAACGGCGAAGAGTCGGCCGACCTCCTGCCGACGCTGCGTGACGGCCTTCGGCGCTTTCTCTTCGAGATACCGGATGGCGTGGAGACGTCGCTCCTCACATTGGCCCCCCAACCGCGCTGGATCGTGCGACCGACGGTGGAACGCCCGGACTTCTGGCGGGGCCTCGATCTCCTCAGCCACTCGGGTTCCGCAAAGCTCCTGGAGGGCCTAGCCGAGGCCGCCGACCGAATCGACAAGGACAAGGGCAACTACTTCTTCACGATCGTGGTGATCGTCACCAACAGTTCTGAGAGTAGCGGCGGAGATTTGCAGCGAATGTTCAATCGACTGCGGGAGCAGATCTTGAAGCGCCCCGTTACAGTGCATGTCGTGATGCTCTCCACGTCCGAACAGAAAACCACTCAGACGGCGTCCGGCTCGCCCGTCCCTGGCGCCATCGGGTCCACGTCAGACGACGTCGGCATCGCCGCAGGCGGTTCTGTCGTCAGCCGAGAGGGGCTTGCCCTGAAGAACACCGGCGCACTCCAAACTCAGGTGAGTGCTGCGCTGACGAAAGATACCGGCGGCCGTTACGACAATCTCGCCGTCGCCAGCTCTCTCCTCACGCTGCTCCCCGAGTACGGTCGCCAAATCGCTCGCAGCGCCTTTCTTCAGAGCCATCAGTACCGAGTCAGTTGCGAACAGTCCACGTCCAAGGCACCGCAGATGTCGGTGTTCACGTCGTACCCGGGCGCTCGCAGCCTCGCGCTGACGCGAGACGGTCGCATTCCATAGGAGCAGCACCATGCGTCACGGGCGTCTTGCCACAGCTCTCGCGGTCGTCGTGCTCTCAGGTGCCGGTTGGAGCGCCAGTCCGATCGTTTCTGCCCAGCAGGTGCCGTCCGCATTCGTCACCGTGCTCGACCGCAACGGCGCGCCCGTGACGGACCTGGACGCGTCTCAGGTCTCGATGACCCTCGACGGCGCCGCCTGCACGCCGGTGACGGTCGAGCCGGTCAACTGGCCGATGAAGCTGATGGTTCTTATCGACAACGGCGCGGCTTCGTCCGAGCCGATGCCGACTTCGCTCCTGGTCGCGCCTCGCTCGAGCGGCGTCGATACGAGCTCCGCGCTGTTGAATGCTCTGCCCATGCTGCGTGAGGGGCTGCGCCGCTTCCTCTTCGAGGTGCCGGACGGCGTCGAAACCTCGCTCGTGACCCTGGCTCCCCAGCCGCGATGGATCGTGCGGCCTACGGCCGAGCGGCGAGACTTCTGGCGGGGCATCGACTTGGTGGTCCCGGACCGCGGTTCCGCGAAGCTTATCGAGGGCCTCGCCGAAGCCGCCGATCGGATCGACAAGGAGAAGACCGATGTCTTCTCCACGATCATGATTATCACCACCAACAGCCCCGATGGCAGCGGCGGAGACTGGCAGCGGATGCTCGATCGGCTACGGCGTCAGCTCGCCAGACATGCCGTGACGGTGCACGTGGTCGTGCTGTCCATCAGCGAACAAACGACCACCGAGACGGCGACGGGCTCCCCGGTGGCCGGCGCGAGCAGCGGCACGGTGACCAGCGGCCCGGCGCCCGGCGGTTCGGTCGCAACACGAGCACCGCTCGCGCTCAAGACCAACGGCTCCCTCCAAACCCAGGTCGGTCTGGCCCTGACGAGCGAGACTGGCGGTCGCTACGAGAACGTCGCCATTGCCAGCAGCCTCTTGACGCTGCTCCCCGAGTTCGCACGACGCATCGCCAGAAGTTACGCGCTTCAAACCAGTCAGTATCGGGTCAGCTGCGAAGGGGCCCCATCCGCAGCGTCACAGCTGTCGGTCTTCACGTCGTACCCAGGCGCTCGCGGCGTTTTTCTTTCTCGAGACGGCCGTATCCCATAGGGAATTAGACATTAGAAACGCTCTCGTCGTCCTCGCGGTCTTCATGACGGCTTCGGCACCTGCAGCCCCATTACTGCGCGCGCAGGAGCCGACACTCGCGACCGTGGTGGAGCGCGCCCGCGTCTACATCGCGGAGTACCAGCGTCAGCTGTCTGGCGTCGTCGCCGAAGAACTGTACGTGCAGTCTGTCACGCTGCCTCCGTGGTCGGCGAAGAGTCGCACGCTCAAGTCGGACGTGCTCATCGTTCGGCCGCCAGGCGCCGATCGATACGTGCTGTTTCGGGACGTGTTCGACGTCGACGGGAAACCGGTCCGCGATCGCCAAGAGCGGCTGACCGGCCTCTTCTTGAAGCCGTCTCCGTCGGCGGACGCGCAAGTCCAGCACATCATCGCGGAGAGCGCGCGGTTCAATATTGGCACCATCACACGGACGATCAACGTCCCGACGCTGGCGTTGATGGTGCTCGATCCGGACTATCAGTCACGATTCGCGTTCACGCGCACGATCGAGCGCACCCCAGAGACGATCTCGAATGGACAGTCGAATGCGGATCCATCGATCCCGAAATTCTCCGCATCGGCCGACGTGTGGGTGCTCGAGTTCAAAGAAATCGCATCGCCGACTGTGATCCGGACCACCGCCGGCAGAAACATCCCCGTCAGGGGCCGACTCTGGATAGAGCCCTCGACCGGTCGCGTGCTCATGACCGAGCTCATCGCCGAGGATCCCGCGATCCTCGGCATCATCGACGTCAGCTACGAGGCAGAGCCCACGTCGGGATTGCTGGTGCCAATCGCCATGCGCGAGCGTTATGTTGGCGGCGGGACTACCATCGAGGGCTATGCCATCTACAGCAAGCTTCGGCGATTCAAGGTAGGCGTAGAGGAGAAGATCCAAGAGCCCAAACCTTAGGCGCCGACAAGCGTCCCTGGTTATGGGGAGGGTACGACAGGCAGCTTCTGCAAGATGTCGCGGGTCCTCTGAATTTCCAATTCTTCAAACAGCAGACTGGGCACGACGACTGACGCGGCGGTCGCGGCGTTCAGACGATAGTTGTAGAGCGTCCGCTCTTCAGACGCCTCGACGATATCTCTGAAGGCCGTAGACGGCACGGCTCCAAAGCGCAGTCCGCGCACCAGCTCTTCCTTCCCCTCGGGCGTCACCTTCACGGCCTGCAGAATGACCGGACCGCCGGGGCCGGCCGTCCCAACGTCGGCCGGGTTGGCGACGGCGCGCACGATGTAGCCGAACGGCTTGTCCTGCGCCTTGAGTAGGTCGAGATACTTGCCCTTGAGGCTGGCCGCTGGGATGGCCTGCGTGCTGCGCATCTGGAACACGCCCGGCTGCACGGTACCCGTGCGGCCGTGACCGTTCGACTGCAGCAGCCCCTTCTGCGGCGTGCGGCTTGTCAGCAGCGTCACCAGCCGTCCCTTGTCGACGAGCGTCACGTCCTTGGCCGGCACGGCTTCGTCGTCGATGACGTAGGCGCCGGGAACGGGACGGCCGCCAAAGTCCGTGAGCGACGGCGTATCGGTGATCGAAAATGCATCGGACAGCACGCGCAATCCAATGCGCGAGAGAAACGGCGTCGCTTGCCCCTGCCCGCCCGGGCCGCCGCGGCCACCGGCTTCGGCGTCCGCCGGACGGCGCGCGAGCATGAGCGGCACGAGCGTCTGGCGCACGAGCTCCGCGCTCGCCTGGCCTTCGATGAGCACGGGCCCGGTAAACTCCTCACCCACGGGCGCGGTCAGCTGCCCCTTGACGCGATTCGCGAGGTCGCGCGCACGCGTCAGCAGCTGCGGCATCGCCGGCATGTCCTCGAGTCGGTTTTCAACATCGTTGACCACGTCCCGAGCGGTCATGCCATCGGCGCCCTGCCCTTCGGCCTCGACGCGCAGGAAGGCCATCTCGATCGGGACGACGACCTTGAAACCCTCGCTGTTCAGGAAATAGCTGGTGCCGCGCGTCTCCGACACCCAGGCCTCGCTCGAGCTGATGCCCGTGCCGGATGCCGCGGCGGAGAGTTGCCTCACGCGGTCCGCCCACTCGCGGCGATCCGGGACCGCCGGCAAGATGGGCAGAAGCATTTCCACCGGTTTCTCGCGCGAGAAGTCAGGGATCTGTTCCACGCCCGTTCGGTTCTGGAAGGTCGCCTTCTTTCTGGCGAACACATTCACCGCGCGTTTGTAGGCGGTGTCGGTCGTCAGCCAGATCTGCCGGCGCATGACGTCGTAGTTGTCGTCGAGCGGCGCGGTCGCGGTTTCGGCCTGCACGGGCCCGCGAGCCAGGCCCTGGGCGATGAATCGCGAGCTGTCGAACGCGTAGTCGCCGACGCGCACTTCGACCCGAAGCGAGCGGCTCCGGCTCGAGGAATCGTCCACCAGACCGCCCAGCTCGGCGACCGCCCGCATCGACGAGGTGTCGTCGATTTCGTAGCCGATGTAATACGGGGCCGGTTCACCGGGCAGCCGCAACTCGGCCATCGATCGTTTCAGCTCGTCCTGCATGGCGGCGAAGATGGGCGAATCCTGGGCGTGCGGCCGTGGCGCGGGCGATAGAAGGAATACAAAGAGGAGCGACAAAGCGAGGGTCAGGACTGCCGGGCCGGAGGTCACGAGCGAGCGCATGCGCATATCGACTACCTCGACGCCCTGGGGGCCGTAAGAATCGGCGCCGCTTCCATCGACTGCACCTTCTTCTGCACTTCCACCTCGCTCACGAGAAGCGGCGGCGATGAAGCGGACACCGGCACCCATCCGCTCTCCGCACCGCACACACCGTTGAACACATCGAGCTTGTTCCCGGTGGCCACGATCTTGGCGAACGCCGAAAGCGGCGTGCCGATCAGATCCACGCCGCGGACGAGCTCGGGAGCGCGTTTCTCGTCGGTATAGATCCGGTAGACGACGTTCGGCAGCACGTTGAACGCATTGGGCTGCCCCCGCCCGGTGTTGGTGAAGCCGCCCTCGATATTATCGAACAGAAGGCCAAAGGGCTTGCCCTGCTTCTTCGCCTCAGTTCTCAGCATGTCTGTCAGGTTCTCAATCGACATGCTCCGGCTCGACTCCACGACCAGGTTCGACTGGCGCGAGATCGGCACATAGCCAGCTTCGGCGCGGCCATGACCATTCGATTCCGGAAAACCGCGAATCGGCGCACGGTCGAGGAGAAACGTCTTCAGCACGCCCTTGTCGACAACGGTCACCCGCTGACCCTTGACGCCTTCATCGTCGTACACGTAATGGCCCATCAGCTCCGTGTTCGCCAACTTGGCGAGCGTCGGATCGAAGACGACGCTGAGGAACGACGGAAGGATCGGCTGACCCACTTTGCCCGAGAAGGTTTGCCCGTCGTCGGCGTTCCGCTGGCGGCTCGCCTCGACCCGGTGACCGAAGATCTCGTGGAAAAACACGCCGGCCGCGCGGCCCGACAGGATCGCGGGACCCGAGTACGGATCGACCAGCGGCGCTTTGCGGAGCTGGGCCAGCATGTCCATCATGCTCCGCACCTCTGCGATGAGCAGCCGCTCGTCGGGCAGGCCTTCGGACGTGGTGGCGAAATACGACTGATACAGCGGCAGCTCCATGCCGTCATCGGCCTTGGTCGCCGCCTGGATGAACAATCGGTACGACGTGCTGCCCGATTCGACCCGAGAGCCTTCACTGCTCGTCAAATAGCGAGTGTCGGACTCCGCCGAGAGCGTGACGTCGCTGCGCAGGATGAGAGGATCGTCGGCAAACGGCGCCGACACGCGGCGCAAACGCGCCTCCCAGGCCTTGGTGTCGAGCACGTAGCTCGCCGGCGAGGCGGCATAGGTTTGCGGAGGCTCGCGAGAAAAATCCGGCGCAGGGTCGTCTTCCTTGACCTTCGCGGCGATGTTGGTCTTGACGCGCGCGAACGCTTCAGTGGCTTGCTTGAACGTGCGATCGGTCGTTTGCCAGAGCGCCAGCCGGATGGGCTGTTCGTCGTCGGTGAACGGAAGAATGACCTGGTTGACCCTGGGCGCCGCTGCACGCGTATCCCCGCGCAGGGGATGCGTATTGTCGATCGCGTAATCGCCGACGCGCACTTCGACGCTGGCAAATCGGCTGCGCGACTGCGTGCTGCTCTGCAACGCCCCGAACGACGCCACGATCTGCGCCGATCGCTCGTCGTGCAGCGTGTAGGCCATGTAGTAGGCCGGCGTCTGTTCCTTCTTCAGGACCTGGAAGTTGCGCTGCAGCTCCGATTGCAGGATGTCGAGGGTCGAGCCGGCTCCGAGGATCGGCCGCGAACCCAGTCCAGGCACCAGACAGACCACGGCGACAAGCACGACAAGCCGCAAATACTTCATATTGAAGGGCATGATATCGCAGTCGGCTGGGAGATTTGGTGAAACTTGAGTCTTGAGCCATGAGTCCTGAGCCGGCTCAGGGCTTCAGGCCCTCAAGAAATGCCCTCGCGACCTGTGTGACGTCTTTGTGTTCAACGTCGGCCGCGTAGTTCATGGCTCGCATGTCGTCGGCCGAGATTCGGCCACTCAGACGCTCGAGGGCGGCTCGCACGCGCGGGTAGCGCAGCAGCGTCTCCGCGCGCGCGACGGCCGCCGCATCGTAAGGCGGAAAGTACCGCCGGTTATCGTCGAGCTGGACCAGATCGAGCCCGCGAATCAGGCCCGCGGTCGCGTCGCCGGCAATCACATCGACTTGTCGCGAAGCGAGCGCGCGGTAGCTGAGCGTCAGGTCCATCACGCGCGGCGGCGCGGCAAAGCGCAGCCCGTAGGTCCTGGCCAGACCAGGAAAGCCGTCCGGACGCTCCAGGAACTCGAAGCCAAAGCCGGCCCGCCACTGTGGCGCCTGACGCGCGGCATCCTCGATCGTCTTCAAGCCAAGCTTGCGCGCGTCGTCTCCGCGGACAAGGATGGCGAACGTATTGTTGAAGCCGAGCGGCGGCAGGAGGGTCCGCCTGCTCCGCGCATACAGGTCGCGCACCACATCGAAGACTTTGGACGAATCAGATTGAATGGGCTGATGGAAAATGGCCGTGAGCGCCGTGCCCGTGTACTCGACATACACATCGAGGTCGCCTGTCAGAAGCGCCTGATCGCAGATGATCGTGCCGCCAAGATTCAAGCGGCGAGTGACGGCGAGGCCCGCGTCGCGCTCGATCGTCTGGGCGACGAGCTCGCCAAGAATCACCTGTTCGGTAAAGTTCTTCGAGCCGACGATGATGGCACCAGAGGCGCGGCGTGCGAGCAGCCCGCTCGACAGCAGGACAACGGCGGCGGCAACGAGCGCCAGCGTAGCGGCCACTCGATGAGGTCGAGTGCGGCGGCGTGTCGAGAGTTGCCGCTCCAGCCATAACAGCGACCCGTCCACGGCAAGCGCCAGCAGCGCAGCCGGGATGGCGCCTGCGAGGATGACGCTCGAATCGACCATCGACAGGCCGCGGTAGATGTACTCGCCGAGCCCCCCTGCGCCAATGGCCGCGGCAATCGTCGCCGATCCGACGCCGACGACCGCAGCGACGCGAACGCCGGCGACAATCGAGGGCAATGCCAAGGGTAGCTCCACTTGCCGGAGCAGCTCGCGCGGCGTCATGCCCATGGCAACCCCGGCCTCTCGGATCGCCGAGTCGATGCCGTTCAAGCCGGCAATGGTTGTTCGCACGATGGGCAGCAGGCCGTACAGGATGAGCACAACGATGGCCGCGCGGGCGCCGACGCCACCGAGCAGAGGGACCGGCAGCAGAAAGCCGAACATGGCCAGGCTGGGAATGGTCTGAACGATGTTGGCCAGGCCCACGAGCGGCGCGGCGAGCCGCGGCCGACGTGCGGCAAAGATCGCAAGCGGAACGCCGACCGCGACCGCTACGAGCGTCGACACCATCACCAGCAGCACGTGCTGGCCGAGCAGCGCCGCGAGCTCGGTGCGATGGGATAGCCAAAAGCGCAAGACGGTCATGGATGTGGGACCGCGGGAATAGCATCAAGCAATCGTCGGACCTGTTCGTCGCGCGAGGCCACGATCGCGTCGGGCCGGTCGCAGACGACGAGCTTGCCGTCGTCGATCACCCCGATCCGATCGCCGAGCGCGAAGGCCTCGCCCATGTCGTGTGTCACGATGATGACGGTCTTCTTCAGTCGCTGCTGGATCCGGCGAAACTCGACGTGCAGCTCGGCGCGCGTGACCGGGTCGAGGGCGCCGAACGGTTCATCCATCAACAGGACCGGCGGATCGACGCCGAGCGCGCGCGCCACGCCCACTCGTTGACGTTGTCCGCCTGAGAGCTCGTCTGGCCAGCGCGCGGCAAACCCGTCGGCCGGCAAATCAACCAGGTCGAGCAGTTCGCGGACACGTGATGCAACGCGCGCAGGCTCCCAGCCGTCAAGCCGCGGAACGACGGCCACATTATCGGCGACGGTCATGTGGGGAAAGAGTCCGACGTCCTGCAGTACGTACCCGGTTCGTCGTCGCAACTTGATGGGTTCCCACTCGCGCGTGTCGCGACCCTCGACGAGAACCGCACCCGAATCGGGCAGCAGCAGACGATTGACCAGCTTCAGGAGCGTGGTCTTCCCTGCTCCGCTTCGGCCGACAAGCGCAAGGACTTCGCCGCTTGCGATGAGGAGACTAAAGTGATCGAGGACGGCTCGGCCGCCCGGCCGCGTGAACGAGACGTCACGGAACTCAATCGCCGGCATCATGCCGTCTCAGAACCTTGTGAACCCTGGGAACCCCGTGAACCTTGCGAACCTCGAGCAATCTGCAGAATCGCCTCGGCCGCGCGGCGGCTGGCGCCGGAGCCGCCCAATTTTCCGCGCACGCGGGTCAGGCCGGCCCTGATTCGCGCGGCACGATCCGCGTCGGTCAACATCGACACCGCCTCACGCGCGACAGCCTCCGGCGTGAAGGCTTGCTGAACCAGCTCCGGCACGATCTTCTCCCCTGCAATCAGATTGACCATGCCGATCGACTCGACGGTGACGAGCCGGCGCCCGATCTGGTACGTGAGCGGCGACAGCCGATAGACGATGACCATCGGCACGTCGTGTAGCGCTGCCTGGACCGTCGCCGTCCCCGACGCCGTCAGCGCGACGTTGGCAGACGCCAACACGGCGTCAGACTCGCCCTCCACGACGGCGACCGGATCGAGCCCTCGCTGTCCCACGACGTCGAATAACTGATCGTCGAGGTGAGGCGCGCGGGCGACGACAAACTGCACAGACCGCACGCGATCGCGGATCAAGCGACCGGCATCCACGAGATCCGGCAGGATGCGGGCGACCTCGTTGGGGCGGCTGCCTGGAAAGACGGCCACCGTCGGCGCGTCGACCGACAACCCCTGCGCCCGAAGAAACTGTTGGCGGCCGCCTGACGGCCGTATGAGATCGACGAGCGGATGGCCCACGAACTCCACGGGTACGCCGCCGGCCCTGTAGATCGTTTCCTCGAACGGAAAGATGACGAGCACCCGATCGGCGATCTCACGCAGCGTCTTCAGCCGCCCGGGGCGCCACGCCCAGATCTGCGGACCGATGTAGTAAACGACAGGGATGCCAAGCCGTTTGACGCGCCGAGCGAGCGGCACATTAAAGTCGGGGAAATCGATCGCGACGAGCGCATCCGGGCGCTCGGCCCTGGCGGAGGCCACTAACTGGCGGAGCGTCGCGTACGATCGCGGCAGCTTCGCGATCGCTTCGGTCAGTCCTGTCACGGCGAGGCCGCTGTAATCCTCCAGTAGGCGCCCACCGGCCGCCTTGAACTGTGGGCCGCCAAGCCCGCTGACGGCCACCTGCGGATCCAGCGCGCGGAGCTCGCGCACGAGAGCGCCGGCGTAGAGATCGCCGGAGGGCTCGCCGCAGGACAGGAGAAGGCGCGCGCTCAACGACCTCTAGCGCTTGAGGTTTGGTTTCAACAGGTCGAGCTTGTCGAGATCGACAGTCTCAAATTGACCAAAACCGATACCGCGAAGCTGCGAAGTAAACGCCGACGCGTTGCCGACGAGCACGACCGACACGTCGCCCGGCTTCAGATAGAAGCGCGCGACGCGCTCAATGTCGGCTGGAGTCACGGCGTTCACGCGGTCGCGGTACGTCTGCAGCTGATCGAGCGGCAACCCATAGAAGACCGCGATCAGCACCTGCTGCGCAATCGAATCCGGCGTCTCGATCGTCAGGGGAAAGCTGCCCGTCATGTACGCCTTCGCCCCGTTCAGCTCGCCCTCCGACACCCGTTCGCGCTGCAGCCGCCAGAACTCGTCCACGATCAGCCTAAGGACTTCGCCCGTCGCCTCCGATCGCGTGTTGGTTTCGGCCTCGAAGTCTCCACCCTCTTTGAGCGCGTTCATGTTGGCTTGCGCGCCGTACGTCAGCCCGCGTTCGGTCCGCAGCACTTGGTGAAGCCGGTTGCTGCCCTCGCCGCCCAGGATACGGATGGCGAGATTGACCGCCATGTAGTCGGGATGATTCCGCGGGATACCGATGTGCCCGACGCGCACTTCCGTCTGAACGGCGTCAGGGCGGTTGACGACGATGACGCGCCGCGAGGGATTGGGTGGATCAGGGAACTTCTCGCGCGGCACGTCGTGCGCGGTCCAATCGCCGAAGACCTTCCGGGTCGTGTCGATGGCCTCCTCTGCCGTCAAGTCGCCGACGACGGCGAGGATCGCATTGTTGGGGACGAAATATTTCTGATGAAACGCGACCAGATCGGCGCGCGTGATGCTGGCGATCGTTTCCGGTGTCCCATCGTCTGGCTGTCCGTAGGGGTGCAATCCGTACACAAGCCGGTTGAAGACCGAGTTGGCGATGTACTCGGGATCGTCCAGGCTGACGTGCAGGCCCGACAGCGTCTGCTGCCGCTGCCGCTCGATCTCGGCGGGCGAGAACGCCGGATGCTCGACGACGTCGGCCAGCATCCGCATGCCGGTCTCGAAGCTGTCCTTCATCACCACGGTGTTCGCGAAGGTCAGATCACTTGTAGCGCCGGTACCCAAAGATCCGCCGATGAAATCGATAGAATCGGCCAGCTCCTGCGCCGACTGGGTGGTCGTCCCCTGGTCGAGCACGTTGGCGAGCAGCTGCACAAGGCCAAGTTTCGCCTTCGGTTCGAGCGCGCTGCCGGCTCGGACGAACAGGCGAATGCTGACGGCCGGCTGCTCGTGCTGCAACACGACGACGACCTGCAGCCCATTGGGAAGCGTCTGTACCTGGTAAGGCGGAAAGCTAATCTCGCGCGCGGCGAGCGGCCTCGGCGCCCGCTCCGCGGGCCAGTCGCGCGTTTGAGCGGCGGCGCGACTCCCAAGGCAGAAAGACACGAGCAGGAACAGGCAGCAGAGGTTCTGGGTTCTGCGTGCCAGGGTCTGGGTCATCGACCGGCTCCTCTCCCCGACGGCACGAGCGTCAGCACGAGCCGGTTCTCAGGCGTGAAGTACGTGCGCGCCACGCGCTGGACGTCGGCGACCGTAATGCCTTGAAAAATATCGAACTCGCCGTCGGCCGTCTTGATGTCGCGGTGAATGACCACCGCGTGCGCAAGCTGCAGGGCCTTCTGCTGAATCGACTCGCGCCCGAGGATGTAGTCGCGGGCGAACTGATTCTTGCTCCTCTGCAACTCGTGCTCGGTGATGGGTTCGGTCTTCAGGCGATCGAGCTCACCGATGAGCGCGTCGGCAGCCTCCGCCGTCGTATGGCCCGGCTGCACGATCGCCACCGCGAAGAACAAATTGGGATCCTCGATGAGGTTGGACTGCCCGAAGGCCGCCACGGCGAGCTGCTTCTCGTAGACCAGTTTCCGATAGATGCGCGAACTCTGGCCGTCGGACAACACCTTGGCGGCGATATGCAAGGGATAGGAATCCGGGTTGCCATCATACGTAATGTGATACGCGACGACGACCGCCGGCAACGGCCACGGCTCCTCGAGCGTGACGCGCTTCTCCTTGGTCTGCGGCGGCTCCTGCGGGATGTCCCGCGGCACCTCGCGCTCGGCCTTGGGCACGCGACCGAGGTATTGATTGACCAGATCCATCGCCTGCGCCGGGTCGAAGTCGCCGACCAGCACGAGCGTGGCGTTCGACGGCACGTAGTACGTCCGGTAGAAATCGCGCACATCGTCGACCGAGGCCGCTTCGAGATCCTCCATGCTGCCGATCGTCGCGTGCTTGTACGGGTGAACGCTGAAGGCCTGGTCGTAGATGATCTCGTTCAACCGGCCGTACGGCTGGTTGTCGACGCGCAGCCGCCGCTCTTCTTTCACGACTTCTCGTTCGGCGACCACCGTCTCACTGGTGATGCGCAGCGTCGCCATCCGGTCAGCTTCCTGCCAGAGCATCAGCGGCAGATACTGCGACGGCGCCGTTTCCCAGAACACCGTCTCGTCT
>JBGPHH010000039.1:0-22282 GCA_041484265.1 Vicinamibacteria bacterium | reverse complement strand
CACGGTTTCCGCTCCCGCCACGTTCTCCCGATGAACAGAGCTACTAGCCTCCCCTTTCCACCAATCTCACCCCTGTTTCCGGCCGATGTTCGCGCCTATAATCGGCCCGATGCGTCAAGCTGTGGAGCTGAAATGAAAAGAGCAATCTTCGTCGTCGTCGCGCTGCTATTTGCGACCTCTCTTTGTGCGCAAGACAAGGCCAAGGCGCAAAACGTCCCTGAAATTCCACACGAGATCCACCCCTTCTTGAAGCTTCCGCCCGGCCTGTATATGGGCGAAGCCATCGGCGTGGCGACCAATTCCAAGGGGCACGTCTTCGTCTACACGCGCAGCGCCAACACGCGCCTCTTCGAATTCGATCAGAACGGTGCCTACCTCCGCGAGATCGGCGAAGGGAACTACGGCTTCGAGTTTGCGCACAGCGTCCGCATCGATCCGCAGGACAACATCTGGGTCGTCGATGAGGGAACGAACCTGGTCATCAAGTTCAATCCCGCGGGACGAGTGATGATGGTGCTGGGCCACAGGCCGGAGGCTGTGGCGGGGGCGGTCGGGGCACCCACCGGCCCGACGCCGCCCGCTCAGAAGTATCTGTTCGGGCGCCCGACAGACGTCGCGTGGGACCCGCAAGGGAATATCTTCGTGTCGGATGGATACGTCAATCACCGGGTGGTGAAGTACGACAAGAACGGGAGGTTCCTCGCGCAGGTGGGAAGCGAGAAACCCGGCTCGGAGCCGAGCCAGTTCAACACACCGCATTCGGTCGCCGTGGACGCGCAAGGCAACGTGTACGTCGCCGACCGCGCCAACCAGCGCATGCAGGTCTTCGACAACAACCTCGTCCGAAAAGCCATCTACGACAACATCGGCGATTCCTGGACCGTTTGCGTCTCACCGGGACCGCATCAATATCTGTTTACGTCCAACTCCAATCCCAACGGCAACGCGCCGGGGTCATGGGATGTCACCGGTGAAATCTACAAGATGGAATTGGACGGGACGATCATCGGCAAGTTCGGCCACGCTGGTAAGCAACCTGGTGCATTCCAGGTCGTTCACATGCTGGATTGCCGAAATCCGAACGAGCTCATCGTTGCCGAAATCGAGTCGTGGCGAGTACAGAAGATCACCCTGAAACCGCAGCAACTTGCGAAAGGGGCCACGAAATGAGACGCGCCTTGCCGCTCTTCCTGGCTGCGACATTTCTTCTCGGGATCCCTGTCGTCGCTCAGTCGCCAGTGCCCGAGATCCCCTTCGATTCTGCGGCCGAGCCTCTGAAGTTCCCGGACAACATCCCGCTCGGCGAAGCCGCTGGTGTCGCCACAAATTCCAGGGGCGATATCTTTGTCTATACGCGAACCGGCCATCCGACGGTCTCACTCGGCACCTCACGGACGTTCGCCCATGGAGGCTCGCGGCTCTTCCAGTTCGATAAGACCGGCAAGTTCGTTCGCGAGATCGGACAGGGATCCTACGGATTCATGTTCGCGCAGCAGGTGCGAGTCGATTCGCAGGACAACATCTGGACGGTCGACCAGATGACGAACATGGTCATCAAGTTCGATCCGAACGGGCAGGTGCAGATGGTGCTGGGCAGAAAGGCGGAGGCGGTGCCGCTTCCGGCTGCGCCCCTCGTGCCGCCCGCCGGCGGGGGCGGAGCAGCCGCTGGAGGCGGTGCCGGCCGCGGTGGTGGCGTGCCCGGCGCCGGGGCTCCTCAGGACGTATTTCAGCGGCCCGCCGATGTGGCGTGGGACGCCGCCGGAAACATTTATGTGGCCGATGGCGTCGGCAACAACGCCCGGGTGGCCAAGTTCGACAAGAACGGCAAGTTCATCAAGTCCTGGGGTTCGAGAGGGACGGCCACGGGCCAGTTCAACGTGGCACACGGGATCGCGGTTGATGCGCAGGGCAACGTCTACGTGGCCGACAGTGGCAATAAGAGAATTCAGGTCTTTGACGCCGACGGCGCGTTCAAGACACAGATCCTCGAGGTGGGCGCTCCGTCGGCCATTTGCATCACGCCTGGGCCACGTCAGTTCCTATACAGCTCGAATTCGAATCCCCCTGAGGATATCGATGTCGCCGGCGAGATCTACAAGATGGAACTGAGCGGGCGAGTTGTCGGCAAGTTTGGCAAAGCCGGGAAGCAGTTGAGAGAGTTCGGCACGGCCAATGCCATCGACTGTCGAAGCGAGAACGAGCTCTATGTCGGAGAGACCGGCAACTGGAGGGTGCAGAAGCTCACGCTGCATCCGAACTGATATGAAGGTCGCATGGAACGCTGGCGCGACGCGAGGATTTCTCGTGTCAGCGATTGTAGCGGGCGGCGTGCTCGCCGCGTCGTTGGTCCACGCCGGCGCGGGTCCGCAGGCTGGAGCACCGCAGGGTGGGGCCGAGGATGCCACGGCTCGGGCGCTCAACGGAGCCATCGACATCCACGTGCACAGTTTTCCCGACAGCACCGAACGGTCTGTCGACGGGCTTGAAGCCGCGATCCTGGCACGGGCGCGTGGCATGCGTGGCCTGGTGCTGAAGAACCACTACGACCCAACCGCGGGCCTCGCGTACATGGTCCGCAAGCAGGTTGCCGGCCTCGAAGTGTTCGGTGGGATCGATCTCAACCTGACCGTGGGCGGGATGAATCCGTCGGCCGTCGAGCACATGGCGCAGCTCTCCGGCGGATACGGACGCTTCGTGTGGATGTCGACCTTCGACGCCGAGAACCAGGTGCGCTACTCGAAGGAGAATCGTCCATTCGTGAGCGTCGCTCGGGGCGGCGAGCTGCTGCCGGCGACCAAAGAAGTCATCGCCGTCATCGCCAGGCACGGGCTGGTCCTCGCGACCGGTCATGTGTCCGCGGCGGAAGGCCTGATGCTACTCGGCGAGGGGCGGCGGCAAGGCGTTCAGAAGATGGTGGTGACGCATGCGATGAACGCGCCCATCTCGATGACGGTCGCGCAGATGCAGGAGGCCGCAAGGCAGGGCGCTTTCATCGAGTTCGCGGGCGGTTCGCTCACGGCTGCCAACGCCGCGGCCAGAGTGGACTCCTACGCGGACGCGATCCGCAGGATCGGGCCACAGTTCTGTATTCTGTCGAGCGACCTCGGCCAGAAAGCCAATGCCTTGCCTCCCGACGGCTTCGCGGCCTTCATCCTGGCGTTGCGCGCCAGGGGTTTCACCGATCAGGATCTGGATCGCATGTCGAAGGTGAATCCAGCGCAGTTGCTCGGCCTGCACTGAGCCGGGATCACGGCCTTCTCACGAGATCATTTCGAATGACCTTGCCGCCCTTCATCACAAATTTCACGCGTTGCAGCTCAGTGATGTCAGCCAGTGGATCGCCAGAGACGGCGACGAGATCCGCGAACTTGCCCTTCGCGATCGAGCCGACCTGACCCTGCCATCCCATGGCTTCCGCGTTGACGATGGTGCCAGCCTGAATCGCTCTGGCCGGACTCATGCCGGAGCGCTTCACCAGCGATTCGAATTCAAGCGCCTGCGTTCCATGAGGCAAGGTCGAGCCGTCGGCTCCACTGCCCACCATGGTCTTGAGTCCCTTGGTGGCGACCGCCATCGACACGGCTTTGTCAAAAATCGGAATCATCCGGTACTTGCCTCCGGTGTTCTTGGCATCGTTGTCGTCCATGTACGGTTCTGTGTAACGGACCAGCGTGGGATCGAAGAAGAGCCCCTTCATCACCATCGTGTCCAACTGCGCCTGTGTCAACCCAAAACCGTGCTCGATGGTGTCGCAGCCAGCCGTGATGGCGTATTGGAGCCCGTCGCCGCCAAAGTTGTGGCAGGCTGCCTTTCGTCCGAGCCGATGGGCCTCGTCGATGAGCGCCTGCAGCACGGCAAGCGGATACGTCAGCACGTAGTGGGCTTCGCCCGTCGCGGTAAACGAATACGCTCCGGTGGGGTACAACTTGATCCAATCCACGCCGCGTTCGACGTGCTCTCGCACGGCCGCGCGCCCTTCCTCCGCCGAGCGAATGACCGCGCCGGCCAATGGATCCTCCGGAGCGGTCGGATTTCTGGGCGTCGCGCCCCACACGATTCCCCGGCCGGCCACCTGAAGCCTCGGGCCGTCGATGTCGCCAAGGTTGATCGCGTTGCGTATGTCGACGTCGCCGTATCCGTTGCCGTGGGAGCTCATGTCGCGCGCGGCGGTGAAGCCCGCCTGCAGATCGGCTTGGGCGTTCTGTATCGCCATGAGCGTCGACCGCTCTGTAGTCCACTCCGGTCGTCGTGTGTTGAAGATGTGAGTGTGCGCATCGATCAAGCCCGGCAGGACCGTCGCCTGGCTCAGATCGATCACTTCAACGCCGGCAGGAATTTTGAGTTGTGTCTCCGGACCGATGTCGGTAATTCGCTCGCCCAGGAGAAGCACCACCTGCTTCGACAACATCTGGCCGGTATTGCTGTCGAACAGCCGGCCGGCGCGCACCGCGATCGCCCGCGGAGCCGGAGAGCACTGCAGGACGCCGCCCTCAGGCCCGACACACGGCCGCGCGCCCGCGAATCGCCAGGGAGTCGGAGCCGGCTGGCGAGCCGGCGTGGCAGGGGCTTGCGCAGACAGGAGAGTCGAACACAGGACCCAACACAGCAAGGCCGCGCCGCCAATGCCTGCCCCCGCCACGACGTTCGTACGAATCATGACTCCTCCTGGTGATTCGAGGAATACTACACGCAACAGAGAGGTGATTGATGGGACCGCGACGCTTGGAGATCCGCGCCAATCTGCTGACCTCCTACCAGGACGTTTTCACGCCCGAGGCCGTCGCGGCTCTGGAGGATCTGGCCAGATTCGACGCGGACCGAAAGGAGGTAATGGCCGCCCGGATCGAACGTCGATCGGCGCGAGCCCGAAACGCGCAGCGGATCGCGTTCCTCGACCCACGCACCCGCATCCCACGGACCGAAATCACCGTTCAAGACGCCCGGGATGGAGCCTTCGCTGGAAGCGAAATCCCGACAGATCTCCGGCGTCAGTGGATTCAAGGCACTGGCCCTGCCGCCAAGCCCAATGCCCCCATCGAAGCGAGCATTCGCAACGTCGCATACGCGCTGCTCTCGGGCGCGGACGGCTGGATGTTCGACGGCGAAGACGCACTCGGTCAGGTTTCGACGACGTCGCTCGACAACCAGCGGAACTTGAAGCTGGCCATTCATCGTGACGCGGTGTTCATGAAGGTTGCCGAACAGGTGGCCGCCGAGATGAACCGGTGGGCGGAGGGCTTTTTCGGACGACCGATCATCGGCGACTGGGTCAAACAGCTCGACTTCACGACCAAGATCTTTCGTGCGCGTGGGCTGCATCTCGACGACCGGCACGTACGCCACACGAACGGCGCCGGCTTTTCGGCATCCATCGTCGACACCACGCTGTACATCGTCAACAACCACCGAGCGATGCGCCGCTCTGGCGCCTCGTTGGTTCTGTATCTGCCGAAGATCCAAACCGCGGAGGAGGCGGCGCTCTGGAGCGACCTGCTCGCAGCGCTCGAGCAACACCTTGGCCTTCCCGTCGGGACCATCAAGGTTTACGTACTCGTCGAGCAGATCGAGGCGTCCTTCCAGCTGATGGAGATCCGCGCGGCTCTTGGGCAGCACTTCGTCGGCTTCAATACCGGCCGTTGGGACTATATCAACAGCGTGTCCGACGCGATGTCCTGGGATCGGAGGTTCATCAACCCGAACATCGACGCCATCACGATGACGTACGGCTACATGCGGAACTACGAGGACCGCGTGCGACGTGCAGTCAATACGCCAGACCGGCTGGGGCAGTGCGCCCTCTGGCAGGGCGGGATGGAACCCAACATCCCGGTCGGATCGGAAGTCGGTGTGAAGAGCGGGATGACGAGAGCGACGAGCGGTGCCGAACGCGAGCAGCGAGAGGGCGCGAGCGGCAAATGGGTCGCCCACTGGAAGATGGTCCACATCGTGCGGCCCGTGTGGGAAAAGGTCGGACAGGACAACCAGCTCGGACGGAAGTTGCCACCGCTCACGTATACCCGCGCTGACGCAGACGGTCTCACGTTGCTCGAGCCCGCGCCGCGCACCATTCGTGGCGCCCGCGATCTCCTGAGTGTGGCGCTGCAGTACGGCAACGCCTTCGAACAGGGACTTCAGGCTGCCGCGCTCAAGCCCGCCGACTTCTTCGGCAACGACGACGTGTTGTATCTGATGGAAGACATGGCGACGGGAGAGATCCGTCTCAGCATCCTCTGGGAATGGCTTCACAAGCGCGCAGCGTTTACGGCGGACGATGAGCTCGGTGTGAAGGCGGGCGACCCTTTCAGCGCTGAGCTCTGGGAGCGCCTCCTTGTCGAGGAGTACGACAAGCTGCGCAAGGCCAGCAACCGTGATGTCCACGACGTCTCGAAGAACACCACGCTGCCCATCGCTCGAGAAATCGTCGAGACCTACGTCACCGGCGATGCCAAGCTGCCCTGGTATATCGACCTGCTTAACGTCAATCTCGAGAACCACGACCTGATGGAAGCCCGAAGGCGGATTGGGCTGCTCGTGGACGCGTTTCGCAGGGACGGAACCAGAATTACGGAAAACCTGGACTTCGCGGCGAAATAACAAGAAGGCGGATTGAGCTCGCGTCAGAATTTCGGAGGCTTGATCCGGCCTTCCCAGAGGCTCTTGTTATTTTCCTCGCAGGAATATTCCATGATCTCCCAGTCGGGTCTCAGCGTGAAGGTCCGCGTGTTCTTCCACGACTTCGTGAAGGTCCTGGGGTCGTCGATGGTGACCTCGTACCCGAGGTGACCGCGGTCGACGCGCGAGTAACGCTCGACGACATGCAACTGGTCGCTGTGCGGATGACCCACTGTATCCAGCCGCGTCCGGCCGTTGAAGTTGACCGTGTCGACGACGAGCGTGTCGCCTTCCCAATGGCCGACCGAGTCACCAAACCACGTGTCGATCCCATCGCGATGCCGTCGGCCGTCGATGGGCACAACCTTGAACCACGAGTTCTGTTCGTACAACAGTGCGAGATACGCGTCGCTTTGCATGATTTGCACGGGTTCCGGCGTGTTCATGGAGCGCGTCAGGCCAAACGGCAGGCAGGCGCCGGTGTAGTCGCCATCCGACGCGTCGTACTTCTTCCATTCCGCTTCACCCCAAGGAGTGAAGGGCAGCTCAGCCGCGCCTTTCTGGTCCCTGCCGTCTTTGGTCATGTCCGGAACGTAAGGCTTCTGCCAGACACCGCTCAGATCCGGTTTCCCAGATGACGTCCGTGGTGCCGGCCCGACAGGTGGCTGAAATGTCGCTTGTGCCGCTGCACTCGCCTGACCGGAGGCCCGTGTGTGAAAACCCATCCCCATCGCGAGGATTGCCAGCAGAGCGACGATCGAACGGCGGAAATAATGCGTCATCGTTTTACCTTTCGCGAACCGATCGAGGTGGGACGCGTCTTCGTGCACCTGCCCGCTACTGTTTCGCGTAGATCTGCGTGCTGGTGTACACGACGCCCGTCGGATCGGTCCCCTTCGCCACCACGGTCAGCGTCTATGGGCGAAGTATATACGTGCGCGTCGGCTACGGTGTCGCCTTCTTGGGCAATTTCGCCACGAGCGCTTTCAAGGTCAACTGGTATTCCGGATAGGTCGTGTCTTTGCCGCCGCGCGTGGCTTCGAACGGGATGTTGTACTTCGCCGCAAATTCCTTGAGGAACTCGTTCGTCCCAGGCAGATGATGCGGAACGTACCCCGGTGGGTGGTCAATCAGATCGGCAATCTCCAGGACGACCGGCGCGAGCTCCAGGCCGAGATCGAGCTGGAAATTCGTCGAACGAATGAACGGCTCCTCGAGATATTGCGGGTCGAACACGACGGTGACGACCGTCAGGTAGTCGCCGTGCCGGATGAAGTGTTCGGTCATCGTGGCGTGGTCGCTGTGAGGCACGCCGTTCAGCTGCAGCAGATCCGCTTTGACGTGCGTGGTCTCGACGACCAGCATGTTGCCGTCCCATGTTCCAGTTGAGAACCCCTGCCACATATGGGCCGCGTATTGGGGCGGATGCGGACGGCCATCCATCCAGACCACGCGCGTGCCGCCGCTCGCCGGAGACCGGACGATCTTGAACGCGATCGTCTGCTGGGTGACTTCGTCCACGATCTTCGAGATCCGCAGGTTGATCGCACCGGCTCGCGTTGAGAAGAGCGACGAAGCCGGGATCGTCTGATGCTCGTGGACATCCTGGATGGACGCGTCCCAACTGTCCGCAAAGAGGCGAGCCGCGTCGGTGAGGGGCAGGCCAGCGTAGTCGCCGAGGTTCACCCCGAATGCGGCGCCCATACGGTACGGCGCGTCTTCGTGCACCCTGGCCGCCCATTCCCCAGACAGATCCATCTGGGCCGCTGCGCCGCCAGTCATGGCCATCATCACGATCACGACGCCAAAACCGATATTCCTGACGCGACCGTGCGGATCCATTTCCCCCTCCTCGCAGTGGCCGAAGGCCAGTGTATTATCGCGCAGGCTCCCCATGGCTGCACCGCCCCATGTCGTCAACATCGCGGACCTGCGCCGGCTGGCCAAACGCCGCCTCCCCAGGGCGGTCTTCGACTACATCGACGGCGGCGCCGACGACGAAGTGACGCTGCGCGAGAACTGCCGGGTGTTTGACACCGTGGCGTGGCGTCCGCGGTCCGCCGTCGCCACGCGGACGTGCGACCTGAGCACGACGGTGCTCGGCATCCCGATCGAGTTTCCGCTGCTGCTGGCGCCAGTCGGCAGCAGTCGCATGTTCTATCCGCGCGGAGAGGAGGTCGCGGCGCACGCCGCTGGCGCCGCCGGCATCCCCTACATTCTGTCGACGCTCTCCGGATGCCGGATGGAGGACGTCAAAGCGGCCTCGAGCGGCCCGGTCTTTTATCAGTTGTATCTTCTCGGTGGCCGCGATGTCGCCTTGGCGGCGATTGCGCGCGCGCGCGCCGCAGGTTACTCGGCAATCGTCGTCACCATCGACACGCCGGTCGCCGGGCTGCGCGAGCGTGACGCACGCAACGGCATCAAGGAGCTTCTTGGCCCGAACCTGTTGTCGAGGCTCCCGTTCATCCCGCAATTTCTCGCGCGGCCGCGGTGGCTTGCCGCCTTCCTGGCCGATGGCGGTCTGATGAACTTTCCCAATGTGGTGCTGCCAGGACAGGGACCGATGCCGTACGCGGACGTCGGTGCGGCTCTCGAACAGTCGATGGTGTCGTGGCAGGATTTCAGCTGGATACGCGAGGCGTGGAGCGGCCCCATCGTCGTCAAGGGCGTTCATACGGGAGATGATGCCCGCCGGGCCGTCGATGCAGGAGCCGCGGCGGTCGTCGTCTCGAATCACGGCGGCCGTCAGCTCGACGGCGTCGCGCCGACGTTGCGTGTCTTGCCGGAAGTTATCACTGCGGTGAACGGACAGATCGAAGTGCTGCTCGATGGCGGTATCCGGCGTGGCAGCGACATCGCCAAGGCGCTGTGTCTCGGCGCTCGGGCCGTTCTCGCAGGCCGTGCCTACGCGTACGGGCTATCGGCCGGCGGTGGAGCCGGCGTCACACGAGCGATCGACATCCTGCGAACCGACCTGATCCGCACGCTCAAGCTGCTCGGCTGTGGATCGGTGGCGGGATTGGATCGCTCGTATGTCGGCATCCCGGCGGAATGGCTGCGTCCGGCCCGGGAGGCGTGACGAGAGATGCCTCCCCTGCAGTGGACGCAAACGTACACGCCGCTCGCCGGTTCTCTCGTCTTGTCAGTCCTTGCAGCGGGCGTGCCCCTTCTGGTCATGGCCTTGCTGCTCGCCGTGTGGCGCGCGCCCGCGTGGCGCGCCGCTTCGTTGTCGTTGGCCGCGGCGTTTGGCGTCGCCGTCCTCGTGTACCGCATGCCAGTAGGACTCGCGCTGGCGGCAACGGGATATGGCGCGGCCTTTGGGTTGTTCCCGATCGGGTGGCTCGTCTACTCGGCGATTCTATTGTTCGACGTAACGATTGAGGCCGGATGCTTCGACGCGATTAAACAGTCGCTTCGAGGCATCAGCAGCGACGAGCGGCTGCTGGTACTGCTGATCGCCTTTTGTTTCGGCGCCTTCATCGAGGGCACGTCCGGCTTCGGAACGCCGGTGGCCGTGTCGGCATCGCTGCTCGCCGCTCTCGGATTGCCGGCATTTACGGCGGCCGGCCTGTGTCTCGTCGCGAACACGGCGCCCGTGGCGTTCGGCGCCCTCGCCACGCCGATTGTGACGTTGGCCGGTGTGACGGCGCTGCCCCTCGGCTCGTTGAGCGCGGCGGTCGGACGTTTGTCGCCACTGGTTGCCGTCGTGATTCCGATGTACCTGATGGTGTTGATGGCCGGCTGGAAGGGGGCCATTGCCGTCTGGCCGGCCGCGCTCGTGTGCGGCGTCAGCTTCGCGCTCGCTCAATTCGTCGTCTCGAATTTCATCGGTCCGTACCTCACCGACATCATCAGCGCGATCGTCTCGGCGACCGCGCTCTTGATCCTGATCCGGTTCTGGAAACCCGCAGCGGTCCACGCGTTCCAAACAGGCTCCCACGACGACCGACCGGCAGAGTGGATGGCCGTCGTGCGGGCCTGGACGCCGTACATGCTGTTGGTCGTTCTCGTCATCGCATGGGGGACCGGTTGGACCGCACGCTGGCTCGACGCGGCCACGCTTCGTGTGAACGTGCCGCTCCTTCACAACACCATTCAGCGCACGCCGCCGGTGACCGCGGCGAACTCTCGGTACGCCGCGGTCTACACACTCAACTGGCTGGCCAGTGCCGGAACTGCCACGTTCCTGGCGGCTTTTCTCGCGGCGCTTATCACCGGTGTCGGCGTTGGCAAATTCGGGCGTCTGATGGTTGGCACGCTTCGGCGGCTCCTGGTGCCCGAGCTGACATTAGCGGCCGTGCTCGCGTTGGCCTACGTGATGAATTACAGCGGGGCCACGGCAACCCTCGGGCTGTCGCTCGCTGGGACGGGGGTCCTGTTTCCGTTCTTCAGCGCGTTTCTCGGATGGCTGGGTGTGTTCCTGACGGGCAGCGACACGTCGTCGAATGCGCTCTTCGGCAACCTGCAGGTCATCAGCGCACGGGCGCTGTCACTCAATCCTGTGCTGATGGCCGCCGTGAATTCCACGGCAGGCGTCCTCGGAAAGATGGTGTCGCTCCAGAGCATCGCCGTTGCCACGGCCGCGACCGGCATGTCACGCGACAACGAGGCAAAGCTGTTTCTGTTCACCCTGCGGCACAGCCTCGGGCTCACGGTCGTGATGGGCGTGATCGCCCTGCTCTTTGCATATGTGTTCGTGGCCGGCATGCCTGCCGCGTGAGACGGACCCGCTGATGCCCAAGCTTGCCGCCAATCTCACGATGCTGTTCAACGAGGTGGACTTTCTGGACCGCTTCCGCCTGGCGGCCGCCGCGGGATTCAAGGCCGTAGAGTACCTGTTCCCCTACGAGTACGACGCTCGCATCCTCAAGCAGAAGCTTGCCGATCACGGTTTGGTGCAGGCTCTGCACAACCTGCCGGCCGGCAACTGGGCCGGTGGTGAGCGCGGCATCGCGTGTCTCCCGAACCGCGTCGACGAGTTCGAAGCCGGCGTGGACAAGGCGATCGCGTACGCGACGGCTCTCGGTTGTAGACAGGTGAATTGCCTGGCAGGCATCCGACCGCCGGATCTCGATGTCAAGGACGCGCGCGAGACGTTCGTCAAGAACCTGCAATACGCGGCGCCTCGTCTTCAGGCGGCCGGGATCAAACTGCTCGTTGAACCGATCAACACGCGCGACGTGCCAGGGTTCTTCGTCTCTCACACCTCGCAGGCGCTCGACATTATCAACGCGGTCGGATCCGACAATGTGTTCCTCCAGTACGACGTCTATCACATGCACGTCATGCAAGAGGACTTGGCGCAGACGATTGAACGCGACGTCAAGCGCATCGCCCACATCCAGATCGCTGATTCGCCAGGGCGCCACGAGCCCGGCACCGGCAACATCAACTATCGCTTCCTGTTCCCGTTCATCGATCGTGTCGGTTACACAGGCTGGATCGGTTGCGAGTACAAGCCGGCTGCGAGCACCGAAGCAGGGTTGGGCTGGACCCGGCCGTATCTGACGTAGAGCATTTCCGAAAGTCTCAAGTCTGAAGTCTCAGGTCTGCCAGACTTCAGACCTGAGACTTGAGACTTGGCTTTCTTAGGAGCAAAGGACACATGTCCCAGATCGGATTCATTGGCCTCGGCATCATGGGCAAGCCGATGGCCCTCAACCTGCTCAAGGGCGGCCACACGCTGTTCCTCTCGTCACGATCGGGCGTGGCGCCGGAACTCACCGCCGCCGGAGGCGTGGCGTGCGCCAGCGGCGCGGAGGTCGCGCAGAAGGGCGACATCATCATAACGATGGTCCCCGACACGCCCGACGTCGAGAAGGCGCTGTTCGGATCCCACGGCGTTGCTGAAGGGCTGTCGAAGGGCAAGGCCGTCGTCGACATGAGCTCGATCTCCCCGATGGAAACGAGGACCTTCGCCAAGCGCATCAACGAGATGGGCTGCGAGTATCTGGACGCGCCGGTGTCTGGCGGGGAGGTTGGCGCCAAGAACGCTGCCCTGACGATCATGGTCGGAGGCTCGCAGGCGGCTTTCGATAGGGTCAAACCGATCTTCGATCTGATGGGCAAGAACGTGACGCTCATCGGCGGCAATGGCGACGGCCAAACGTGCAAGATCGCCAACCAGATCATCGTGGCGCTGACGATCGAGGCGGTTGGGGAGGCGCTGGTTTTCGCGTCGAAAGCGGGAGCCGATCCTGCGAAGGTGCGTCAGGCGCTGATGGGTGGGTTCGCTTCGTCCCGGATTCTCGAGGTGCACGGCGAGCGGATGATCAAGCGCACCTTCGATCCCGGCTTCCGCATCGAACTGCACCAGAAAGACTTGAACCTGGCGCTCGCGGGCGCCCGTGCCTTTGGCGTCTCTCTGCCGAACACAGCGACGACGCAGGAACTGTTCAACGCCTGCAGCGCGCGTGGCGGCGCGAAGTGGGACCACTCGGCCATGGTTCGTGCACTTGAAACCCTCGCCGACCACGAAGTCCACGCCCGGTGACCGCGGCCGGCGGCTGGACGGCGTCCGATGCCGTTCAGCCGCGTAGTGCGGCCTGCATCACTTCCGCAAGATGCACGGCGCGGCGTCCGGTGGCCTGGCGGATCTGTTCCCGACAGCTGAATCCGTCGGACACGATGATCGTCTCCGGTACCGCCTGCCGCACGGCTGGCAGCAGTACGCGCTCACCCACGGCCTGTGACACCTCGAATTTGTCCTTCGTCATGCCGAACGGACCTGCCATGCCGCAGCAGCCGGCATCGAGCGAGTCGAGGTCGGCGCCCATTTTCCGAAGGAGCGACTCCTCTGCGCCCATCTTCATGATCGCTTTGTGATGACAGTGGCCGTGAAGCAGGACCTTCGCGTCGAGCCGGGGGGGGCGATAGCCGGGCGCCTGGTGTTCCAGAAATTCGCTGAGCAGGAAGACGCGTTGCCGTAATTGATTGGCGCGCGCGTCGTCGGGCATCAGGTTGCGGAGCTCATCCCGAAACACAGACGCGCAGCTCGGTTCGAGAACCACGATGGGGACGCCCGCGTCTATCTCGGGCCCCAAGTCCGCGATGATTCGCTGCAGATAGTGTGTCGCGAGATCGAGGAATCCGAAGTCGTAGAGCGGCCGGCCGCAGCACAGGTGCTGTCTGGGAATGCTGACGGTGAAGCCGGCGGCCTGCAGAACGTCGAACGCGGCTTGGCTTACTTCGGGATGGAAGTAGTTGTTGAATGTGTCCGCCCACAGGATCACTTGCCGATCGCGCTGCGGACGAGCGCGATCGCCATCGCCGCGACCGACCGTCGGCACGCCCTTTCTGCGCGCCCACGCTCGGAATGTGACGAGCGCGAGCTGCGGCATCTCGCGCTCGGGCGCCAGATGCAGCGCGCTTCGGATCAGGTTGCTGAACCCCGGCGCTGTGCTGAGTAGATTAGCCAGCCGCGGCGCCGTTGATGCCAGCCTCGCCCAGCGATCGATCATGCCAAACGCATAAGCGTGCAACGGCCGCCGCCGCTTCTCGTAGTAGTGCGACAGGAACTCGGCGCGGTAGGTCGCGATATCGACATTGGTCGGACACTCGGCCTTACACGCCTTGCACGACAGGCAGAGGTCGAAGCCCTGCTTCACTTTCTCCTCCTGCCAGCCGTCGCGCAGAACCTCGCCTTGTAACATCTCGAAGAGTAGGTGCGCCCGGCCGCGCGTGCTGTGTTCTTCTTCGAGTGTCACCATGTAGCTCGGACACATGGCGCCGGAGTCGTGTTTACGGCACTCGCCGACGCCGATGCAGCGTAACGACGTATTCGCAAACGATCCGCCATCATCGGGAAACCTGAAGTGCGTGCCAGGCTGCCACGGCCGATAGTCGGCACCGAGTCTGAGGTCCTCCGTTGGGAGATGCGGATCGACCGCTCCCTTCTGGGGATTCATGCGGTTGTCTGGATCCCACGCCGACTTGAATTCTCGAAACGCCTGCATCAACTCGGGCCCGAACATCTTCGGCAGCAGCGCGCCGCGCGATTGACCGTCGCCGTGCTCGCCCGAGAGCGACCCGCCGTATCGCACGACGAGGTCGGCCGCGCGGTCGACGAATTCACCGTACTTGCGAATCCCGGCCTCGCTCTGGAGGTCGAAACTGACCTGCATGTGGATGCAGCCGTGGCCGAAGTGGCCGTAGTACGCGGCCTCGTAGCCGTACTCGTCGAGGAGCCCTCGAAGATCACGAAGGTAGGGACCGAGCCGAGCGGGGGCGACGGCGGCATCGTCCCAGCCCTCCCATCGAGGAGGCTTCCCCGGACCGCCCCCGGCAGCCCGCGGCCCAGACTCGCGAATCTTCCACACGGCCTTCGCTTCGCTCTTGGCGTAGAGGCGGGTATGCGGCGCGTCGGGCATCCCCTTCAGGCGGTCGATGAGATCGCGCGCAAGTCCGTCGGCCGTAGCAGGATCGTCGGCTCCGAACTCGACGAGTAGAAAGCCCCGCCCTTCCGGCATCAGCTCCAGGTTGGGCGCGCCCTTGCGTTTGAGGCCGTCGATCATGGCTCCCTCGAATCCTTCGAGACCGATCGGCCGGTGCTCAAGAATCTCGGGAACATGATCGGCCGCCGCGAATGCGTCGGCGTACCCCAAGCCCACCAACGACCGATGCTGTGGGCTGGCAATCAGCCGGACCCTGGCGTCCAGCACGACGGCGCAGGTGCCTTCTGTTCCGACGAGCGCCCTTGCGACGTTGAACCCGTGTTCCGGCAGCAGCTGCTCGAGGTTGTAACCGGACACTCGACGAGGAATATCGGGAAACTTCGCGCGGACGAGGTCGGCATATCGATCGCGAATGGTGCGCAGTTTCTCGTAGAGGTCTCCCTGGCGACCACCTCGGCGGATGATCGCCTCGAGTTCCGTGTCGCTCGTCGGGCCGACTGTGAGCTCGGTCCCGTCGTACAGAAGAATATGCAGCTCCTCGATGTTGTCGACGGTCTTTCCGGCGAGCAGCGAATGCGTGCCGCACGAGTTGTTGCCAATCATGCCGCCCAGGCTGCAGCGGCTATGCGATGCCGGGTCCGGACCGAACGTGAGCTGATGCGTCTCTGCTTTGGCTCGCAGCCTGTCGAGCACGATGCCGGGCTGCACGCGGGCAAATCTGGCCCCTGCGTCGAGCTCGACGATCTGGTTCATGTATTTCGTGAAGTCGAGTACGACCGCCACGTTACAGCATTGTCCGGCCAGGCTCGTGCCCGCACCGCGGGGCAGCACGGGCGCTCCGTACTGGCGGCACGTCGCGACCGCTGCGACGACGTCAGCGGCATCGCGGGGAACGACAAGCCCGATCGGCACTTGTCGATAGTTCGAGCCGTCGCTCGCATACATGGCGCGGCTCCCTCGATCGAAGCGCACTTCGCCCCGGACGGCCTGCATCAAAGCGCTCTCGAGCGCCGAGGCCTCCTTGAACGAATCGACCGGTTTTGCGTGGGAGCTGAGTGCGAGCGGAATCGTGTGCGCCAAAGAGTGTCCCTAGGCGGCCGTGGCTGCTGCCGTCGGCCGGCCAACCGTCGAAGGCGGGTCGTCGAGGCCCTCGTTCGGCTTCATCCAGAACGCCACGACCGATCCAATGAGCAGCAGGCCAATGCTCCCGAGAAACGGTAATTCCCAGTTGCCGGTCTTGTCGATGATATATCCGGCAATCAATGGAGACACGATGGCTGCGAGCGCCGACCCGGTGTTCATGAGACCGCTGGCCGAACCAGAAAACTTCGGCGCAATGTCCATCGGGATGGCCCACATCGGCCCGACGGTGAATTCGGAAAAGAAAAACGCCATGCTCAGGCACACAGCCGCGATCGTCACGTTGTGCACAAACAGGATCGGCACCATGAACGCGAGCGAGGCGAGGAAGCCGAAGACCACCAGGTTACGCCGCGCCCGGTTGCGATTCTTCGTCTGCTCATAGATCCGATCGCTGATGACGCCGCCGAGCGTGTCGCCGACGACACCGCCAAAGAACACGCCGGCCGCAAACAGTGCTGAGTCTCTCAGGTTCAGCTTGTAGCTGTTGAGAAAGAACAACGGAATCCAGGCCAGATAGAGCCACAGCGTCCAGCCGTAGCAGAAGTACACAAAGGTGACCGGAACCATGCGGCGGGCGAGGCGGGCCCAGGGCACAGACGCCCTGAGCCGCTCCTCGCGCGTGCGGAACTTCGGCAACCGCTCCAACTCCTGACGCGTGATGTCGGCGTGCTCCGCCGGACTATCGCGAAAATACACGCCCCAGGCCACAGCCCATGCGAGGCTGACGAAGCCGAGGACCACGAAGGAGCCACGCCAGGTCAGCAGGGCAATGAGCCAGGCGACAAGCGGCGGCGTCAACGCATTGCCGAGCCGCGCCGAGGCATGCGTGATGCCTTGCGAAAATCCTCGCCGACCGGCCGGCGTCCAGTCCGACATCGCCCGCGTGGCCACAGGAAACGTCGCGCCTTCGCCAAACCCGAGGGCGACGCGCATGAGCAGCATCCCCGTCAGGCCGGTGACGAGCCCCGCAAAGAGCGTGGACAACGCCCAGATCAGCGCGGAGACCGTCAGCGCCAACCGGGCGCCGTACCGGTCGCCGACCCATCCGCCGAATATCTGGAAGACCAGATAGGGATAGGCAAAGGCGGAGAACACCCCGCCGATCTGTGTGTTCGAGAGACCGAGTTCCTTTCCGAAGACAGGAGCCGCCGTGCTGACGTTGACGCGATCGATGTACGTGATGCCGTACATCAGGCACAGCAGCACCAGCACCTTCGTCGTCGCCGGCATTGTTCTTTTCGCGCTCACCGCGTCGACACCATGGGCTCGGCCTTCTTTGCGGGAGCGAGCGAGTCGAGGGCTGCGAGGATGCCGCCCTGCTTGTGTGGGACGCCGGCGACTCGAAGGCCCATCTCGACGCCGCCGAGCGTGCCGAGCAGCATCAGGTCGTTGAACGCGCCGATGTGACCGATGCGGAACACCTTGCCCGCGTATTTGCCGAAGCAGGTTCCAAGCGACATGTCAAATCGCTCGAGGATAAGGTCGCGGAGCGCGTCGGCGTTGTGGCCTTCGGGCATCAGGACGGCGGTCAGCACGTTCGAATACTCGAGAGGATCGGCGCACAGAACCTCCAGTCCCCAGCCCCGGACTGCAGCGCGAGTCGCCTCTGCGTGGCGCGCATGCCTGCGCCACACGTTCTCGAGCCCTTCTTCGAGCAGCATGGTGAGGGCTTCGTTCAGGCCGTACAAGAGGTTGGTCGGCGGCGTGTACGGATAGAACCCTGTCTTGTTGGCTTGCAGCATCTCCTGCCAGTCCCAATACGACTTGGGGAGCTTCGCGGACTTGCTGGCGGCCAGCGCTTTTTCCGACACGGCGTTCAAGGCCAGCCCCGGCGGCAGCATCAGGCCCTTCTGAGACGCCCCGACGGTGACGTCGACTTCCCAGTCGTCGTGACGGTACTCGATGGAGGCGACCGCGGAGAGCGCGTCCACGAGGAACAAGGCCGGATGGCCGGCGCGATTGATCGCGCGGCGAATCTCGGCGAGGCGGCTCGTCACGCCAGTCGACGATTCGTTGTGTACGACAGCGACCGCCTTGATCGCGTGCGTCGAGTCGTCGCGGAGGCGCGCTTCAATCCCAACGGGTGATGCGCCGTGGCGCCAGTCGCCAGGCATGTACTCAACCTTCAAGCCCAGTCGCTCGGCCACCTGACGCCAGGCTTTGTGCGAGAACCATCCGGTTTCAGGGATGAGGATGTGGTCGCCTGGAGAAAGCGTGTTCACGAGCGCCGCTTCGCAGCCGCCGGTTCCAGACGAGGGGAACATGATCACCGGCCCGCGTGTCTGGAACACCGGTCGCAGATTTTCCAGAATCTGCAGGCTCAGGGCGGCAAATTCCGGCCCGCGGTGATCGATCGTGGGCCGGTCGATGGCGCGCAGGATGCGATCCGGCACGTTCGTGGGCCCGGGAATCTGCAGGAAGTGGCGGCCCGTATGTCGCATGCGGCCTATCTTCTCGCTGAGTGGGCTCGACATGCACGTATTTTTCGTGGCCGGATCGGAAGGTCGGTGGCGTGCGCTGAGCGGGCTAGCGGGGGCGTTCTTTCGAGCGATCCGCTGGCGTAAGCCAGGCGATGAGCAGGCCGATGATCGTGACCAGGAGGCCAATCAACGCTGATCCGAGATAGCCGTTCATCTCACTCCTCGCCGGGCCTAATCAAGATTCCGACGACGAAGGATAACACGGTGAGCACCACTGAAGCGGTGAGGATCGGAAACACGGCCCACAAGACGCTGAACTCCAGCAGCCACTCCGAAACGAAATAGAAACGCGTCGAGCGCCTGTTCATGCGCCGGGCCGCATGCGAACGGAATGCCAGACGAGTTTCGGCCTGTTTCGTTCGATCGAACGAAATGGTACGCATGGTTTGCGATCTCCGACACGATGTCGCGTGAAGTATCTGCTACACGTGGTTACCGCTACAATAGGCGCCTTGCTCAACCCCGACCATCGAGGCGCGACTGCCGCGGCCATCGTGCTGCTGGCCCTCTTCGCACCGTCCGTAGGCCGCGCTCAGATTGCGGTCTCGTCCAACGATCACAAGACCTCCTGGGCCAACGGGCTCATCACGCCGGTGCCGAATCCCTCGCCGGACACCGCGACCATCATCGACATGAACGTCTTCCCGCCGCGCATCGTCGCCACCCTCGACGTGCCAGGCGGCGTGTCAGGCCCGCCGCAGGCCGTGGCCATCACGCCAGACGAAGCCATCGCGCTCGTCACTTCGTCTTCGAGACCCGATCCGGCGAATCCCGGGCGCGTCGTCAACAACGACGTGCTCACGGTCATCGATCTGCAAGCGAAGCCTCCAGTGGTCGTCGCCACGTTCCACACGGGCGGACAGGCCGGTGGCGTCTCGATCAACCGAGCCGGCACACTCGCACTGGTCGCCACCCGGACCGACGGCGGCGTCTCGGTGTTCAGTATCAGCGGAAAAACCGTAGCGCCGGTCGGCAAGGTCCCGATCTGCAGCGACGACTGCCACCCGGCGATGCCGGTCTTCACACCAGACGGCAAGACGGCGCTCGTGACCAGGTTCAACGATCACAAGGTGGCCATCCTGTCGGTGGACGGCACGAAGGTCGAGTACACCAAGCGCGACATCTCCGCCAACCTCAAGCCCTACCCGATGGAGATGTCGCCCACGCGCGCCGTCGCCGTTGTCTCCAACGTGGGCAACGGCCTGGTCGGCGGCGCCGACACGCTCAGCGTGATCGACCTCACCGGCAAGCTGCCACGCGTGGCCAGTACCGTGTCCGTGCTTCCGCTGCCCGAGGGGATGTCGATTTCTCCAGACGGCAACTTCGTGGCGGCCGCGTCGATGAACGGGTCGAACTCGCCGCCGACGTCTCCGCTCTTCAACGACTACGGCATGTTGCAGATCTTCCGGATGAGCGGCACGACGCTGACGCCGGTGACCGAGGCGCGCATCGGCCACTGGTGCCAGGGGACAGTCTGGAACCGAAAGAGCGACACGTTGCTCGTGCAGTGCGGGGAGAAAGAGCTGCAGATCTTCCGCTTCGACGGCAAAGCGCTCACGCCGTCCGGCGCGCTCAAGGTCGGCGGCGTACCGACGGGCATCCGCATCGCGCAGCCGTAAGCGTTACGGCAGCATCCCGGTCGTGTTGCGCTTCGGCACGAAGCCGACGGGAATGCGGGCGACTTCCTTCAGTGCCTTGATGTCCACGACCGACACGTCGTTGGTGACGGGATTGGCCACATACGCCGTCTTGCCGTCAGGTGTGAGCGTCACCCATCCCGCGCCCTTGCCGCCCAGTTCGGCGCCGCCGATAGGTTTCAGATCGGGCAGGGAATAGGTGTACAGAAAGTTGTTCAGGCGGCTGCAGACGACGAGCGTCTTGCCGTCGGCGGTCACTGCCATCCCATGCGACGGGTCAGACCCCTCGGGCACCGTCGCCTTCCCTGGCGGTAGATCGGGATTCTGAATACGGCGGATCTCTTTGTGCGTCGCGAAGTCCACGACGGCAAAGCCGTTGAAGCCAGTCAGCTGCGCAAAGATCCATTTGGTCGAGCCGTCCGCGTTCCAGGCGAACGCCATGGGACGAATCCCTAGATCCATGTCGAGCGTCCACGCGGGCTGTTCGGTCGCGGCGTCGATTACGTTGATGGTCTTCCCGAGAATGGATCCCGCCACGACGAACTTCCCGTCCGGCGTGACGTACGGATTGTGGATGGTGCCCTTGGTGGGGATCGTCTTGACGCGCTGCATCGCAGCCGTGTCGATGACGTCCACGCCGCCCGGCTCCTGAATGATGCCGACGTACACGCGCCGGCCGTCGCGACCGATCGCGATGTTGTTCGGATGGCCGCTCAACGGGATGCGCTTGATGACCTTGAACGTCGTGCTGTCAGCCACATCGAGCGAGCTCTCGGCCTCGTTGCTCACGTAGATGCGGCTGCCGTCAGGCGCGACGGCGACGCCGTGGTTCGCCTCGATGCCGGTGATCACGCCGACAACCTTATTGGTGACCGGATCGATCACGTCCACGTTGTCGCCCGCGGCGTTGGTCTGAATGATCCGAACCTTCCGGGCCGCGGCATCATGCGCGCCGGTCTGGCCCATCACCCACGCCTTGAGCGTCTGCCACTCCGGGTCGTTCTGCGAAGTGAAATGCTTGCCGCCGCTGTGATAGAAATCGCCGCCGGCGGCTTCTGCGAGCGGGTGGACGAGCAGCTTGCTCTTCACATTGCCCGGCGCGACAACGCGTTGCATCGCTTCGAAGTTCTTGCGGCTGTCTTCCTCATTCCATGTCGTGCTTCCCGGCGGAAGTGGCTGCAGCCGAAGGGTTGTGCCCTGGCCGTGGCACGAAATGCACCGGGCGTGGTCGGGACGCTTGGCAAGAAAGATGGGTTGCACTTTGGTCTTGAAGAAGTCGTAGTCGAGCGTTGACGGACCCGCTTGTGCGGCTGCTGAGGAGGAGGCCGCGACGGTCATCACGAACGCAAAGAGCGAGGCACGCATAGAGGCCCTCCAGCTATCGCTTCCTGACGTACTTTCTGGACACCGGGTGCATCCCGGTTTCTCCGACGTAGATAGTGCCACTCGCATCCACGACGATACCCTCGATCGTCGGTGGGTTGCCGTCGGGGTTTTTCGCGGGATTGGGGATGAAAGCGGTCACTTTCCCAGTCTTGGCACTGCCGATCCGGATGCCCTGCGACATGCCCGGGTTCAGCTCTGGCGTCGACTGGGAGTCTGTGACATATAACGTGTCGAGCGCGTCGATGAACAGACCGCTCGGACGACCGAACTGCTTCCACTCAACCAGGAACTTACCGGTCTGGTCGAAGATCTGAATCCGATTGTTCCCCCGGTCCGCGACAAACAACCGGCCACGCGAGTCGAAGGCGAGCGCGTGGGGCGTGTCGAACTCGCCAGGCGCTGCGCCATGATGGCCCCATGCTGTGAGGAACTTCCCGTCCTTCGAGAACTTGACGATGCGCGCGTTGCTGTCGCCGCCGTGGCCATCGGCCACGAAGATGTCGCCGTTCTGCGCCACCACGACCGACGTGGGACGATTGAACGTGTCGGACCTCTGGTCCGCGACTCCCGCTTTCCCGAGCGTCATCAGCAGCGCGCCGTCGGGGCTGAACTTGAAGACCTGATGGCCTCT
>JBGPHH010000038.1:0-22484 GCA_041484265.1 Vicinamibacteria bacterium | reverse complement strand
ACTGACGATCAGATACGACTCGCGAGGGAAGTCAAAAAAGTATCCAGGGTGTACTAAGACTCCATCGGCTTGAAGAAGGTTGACGACCAAGTCTTCTTCCGAGTCGAACGACGGCACCTGCAGGACGGCGTACCATCCGCCGTCGCCCGCCAGCACGTGACACGCCGGAACCGACGTGGCCTGCTCGCGGAGCCAGCGGCTGTTGGCGGCCACGCGACGCGCGATCTGGTCGCGCACTACGGCGCCCCGCGCGAGCAGCTCGGCCGCGGCCAGCTGAACCGGCGTCGAGACCGACAGATAGGTGTCGCACACCAGTTCCAGGCGATCAAGCGCTGACTCGACCATCCGATCGGGGCCGGCGACGGCTATCCAACCCAGCTTCACCTGCGGAAGGCCGACCGACTTCGATAATCCGCCGAGCGAGAAGACGAGCGCGTCGCGCCGGTCGAGCACGCGCCCGGCCGCAGCGGCCGCACCCGGCGTCAGTTCGTAGTCCGCAAACACTTCGTCGGCAATCAGAGCCACATCGTGATGCTGGCAGAGAACGGCGAGTCGATCCAGCTCGTCCGGCTTGACGAACGATCCTGTCGGATTGTTGGGAGAAACGACAAGAATGGCGCGCGTGCGTGACGTCAGCGCGCGTTCCACAGAGGCGACATCGATCGACCACGAGGCGTGGTAGTCAAGGTCATAAGGGCGAGGCGTGACGACGTCGAGCCGCGTCAGGTAATCGAAGAGCGGATAGCTCGGTCGAGGGACCAGCACCTCGTCTCCGGGATCGGTCAGCAGCTTGAACAGCAACCCGTACGCTTCGCTTGTGCTCGTCGTCAGCACAATGCGTTCCGGCGCGACACTGACCCCGCGGCGGGCATAGTCGCTCGCGACGGCCCGGCGTGCTTCGATCATCCCGAGTGGCCGGGGCGCGTACGTGAGTCCACGGGAACCGCCGAGCGGCGCGAGCAGGTCGGTCGGATAGCTGAATCCGGCGCGCGTCGGATTCGATTCCGTCAGATCGATGATCGGGCGTCCGCCGGTCCGCATGGCGTGCAGCGCCTCGGTCAGGCGATTGGGCGTCAGGTTCGAGGGCGTGCGCGAGGAGAACACGGAACGATACTAGCCCGCGGCGGCCATCGGGTTCCAGGTACGGGCGCGCACCCGCGTGTTAACATCAGCCGTTTTCAGGAGCTATGCATCACACCATGAAGACGATCACAGCGTGCTGCGGCCTGCTGGCCTTCATCCTCACCGTGCCCTGGCCAAGTGTGTCTGCTCTGACCAGAGAGCAGGTCGGAATGCAGAATCTGTTGACCAGATGGTATGAACTGGGCGAACGCGTCTCGTACAGGATGACGGCCACCACCAAGGATCGAACCGGAACCGCGACCTATGCGGCGACCGCTAAGGGTGTTGTGAAACGGGATGATATGGGACGTCTCTTTGAAGAGCTCGAGTGGCCTGAGCTCGTCTGGAATGGAACGCCCGTCCAGATCCCCCCGGCCAATCAACAGTTCCGACAAATCCTGTCGTTATCGCCGGATCGCATGCTCGCCGCACCAGACGTTTCTCGGGCCCTTCCACGTCTCGTCGCTCTCACTTTTGACCTGCGGTCGTTCTATGCGGACGCGTGGGCGGCCATGCAACAGCCCACGCTTCGATTCACCGGGAATCACACCGTTGTCCTCAATCATGGCGACACGAACTCGTGGGCCGACGGAGCCCGCGTCATTCTTGGCGAGGACTCAACCGATCTCGAGATCACCCTCGATGACGTCAACTTGAACGAAGGCACCGCGACGTTAACCGTGCTCCACGTGCCTCCCGCGCAACCGAAAATCACATTGCCGGCGGAGTGGATGCGCACACGCGTCGCGGATGCACCGAACAATTGGGTCCAGGTGGTCCGTGCCGGTGCGCGGCAATTCGTCGCATCCATTGGCGCGGAAACGTCCAAGGTGGAAATGCAGCTGAGTCTGACCAACGGCAAGATCTTTTCTGCTCGCATGGAGAATCCGGTAGAAGTCTTTGAGCGTGAGTGCACCGACGAAGCGCTCACAATGTGCGGCGAAGGCACTCGCTACCAGCTCCTTCGGCAGATTGCGATCTCCGAGTGAACCTGACGATGATGAAAAAGAATTGCTTCGTGTTCTTGTGTCTCGCAGCGGTTCTGAGCCTGGGCGGCCTTGCGGTCGCTCAACAGCCGATTGATGTGTACGTCGGCGACATCAACGGGCCCGATGCGTTCGTCAACGAGAGGGTCAGGCTGCTCTTCATGGAGGAATTCTCGAAGATCAAGACGCTCGAGCTGGTTGACTCCAAAGACAAGGCACAGCTCATCCTCGATGGGATCGCGCGGTTCGATGCTGCTCAGGAAGAAGCGGTCCTGTCGGTGAAATTACTGGAACCAGGTAGCGGTCGCATCGTCTTCGCCGGCAACAAGAACGAGAAGGGCGGCGCCAGCGCCGCCATTAAAGATGCGGTGCTCTACGTGGTCCAGGACATGAAGAAAGCGCTCAAGTGGAAGTGACGGTCGTCATCATGCTGCTGGCTCTGCTGTCGTCGGCGTGCGGGCCGACGGCCGATCCGCCGCGCCCACGGCTCGCGTACCCGACACCGCGCAAGGGCGATGTCGTCGACGACTACGGCGGCACGAAGGTCGCGGACCCGTATCGCTGGATGGAGGCCCTCGACGCGAAGGACGTGGCGGACTGGGTCGCGGCCAGTAACGCGGTGACCGAGCCGTATCTCAAGGGATTGCCGCTGCGCGAGCATTTCAGCAAGCGGCTGACCGAGCTCTGGAACTTTCCGCGCGTCAGCGTCCCGGTGGTCAAGGCCGGACAGCTCTTCTACACGCGTAACACCGGCCTCCAGAAGCAGGCGCCCATTTTTGTGCGTGCGAGCGTCACAGCGCCTGCCCGGCTGGTCATCGATCCAAACGCCATCTCCGAAGACGGGTCTTTGTCGCTTTCGCAATGGATGCCGTCGCCGGACGCGAAGCTCCTGGCGTACGGTCTCTCCGAAGGCGGCGCGGACTGGAACACCATCCGAGTACGCGACATCTCGTCCGGCAAGGATCTGTCAGACGAGGTGAGATGGATGCGCTTCTCCAACATCTCGTGGACCAACGACAGCATGGGCTTCTACTACTCCCGCTATCCCGAGCCGCCTAAGAACAAGGTCCTCGAGGCTGCGCTGTCTGGACAGGCCCTTTACTACCACCGCATCGGCACGCCACAGTCGCGCGACACGCTGATTTACGAGCGAAAGGATCTTCCGGCCTGGATCATCGACGGCGATGTGACCGAGGATGGCCGGTATCTGCTCATCGTGATGTTCGAAGGCGCGGAAAACAAGAATCGCTTGTATTACGCGGACCTCGGCCGCCCGACCGCACCGACAATCGATGCGCCCGTCAAGCCGGTCGTGGAAGCGAACGATGCCGAGTATGCACCGATCTGGAACACGGGCACGACCGTGTACCTCCGCTCGGACAAAGATGCGCCGAACCGCAAGATCGTTGCGGTCGACCTGAATCATCCTGCGCCGGCGGGATGGAAGACCGTCATCCCCGAACGCAAAGAGGCGATCGAGAGCGTGGCAGTCATCGGCGGCCGCATCGTGGCGCAGTATCTCGTGGATGTGCAAAGCCGTCTGCTGTTCTTTGATCTGGACGGCACGCCGCAAGGCGAAGTCGCGCTGCCGGGAGCGGGAGCCGTGGAGGTGATTAGCGGCCGGCAGGATGCGCCGGATATCTGGTACAACTTCACCTCACCCCTCATGCCAAGAGCGGTCTATGTCTTCAATCCGACGACGAAAAAGAGTCAAGGATTCGAGGTCGCGACACTGCCACTGGATACCAGCCTCTTCGAAACCAAGGCCCTGTTCGCCACGTCGGCAGACGGCACGCGCGTACCATTCTTCTTGACCGCGAAGAAGAACCTGCCGCTCGACGGCAACAACCCGACGATGATCTACGGATACGGCGGGTTCTCAATCAGCATGCTCCCGGCATACCGGCAGGACGTTCCCGCATGGCTCGAGCGGGGCGGCGTGTGGGTGACCGTGAACATGCGCGGCGGCGCCGAGTACGGCGAGGCGTGGCACAAAGCGGGCATGCTCGAGAAAAAGCAGAATGTCTTCGACGACTTCATTGCCGTCGCCGAACAACTCGTCAAGGACAAGTACACGTCGCCCGCAAAGCTGGGCATGATGGGTGGATCCAACGGCGGATTGCTCGTCGGCGCCGTGATGGAGCAACGGCCGGATCTCTTTGCCGTGGCTCTACCAGCGGTCGGCGTCATGGACATGCTGCGGTACGACAAGTTCACCGGCGGGGCATTGTGGACGACCGAGTATGGGTCGGCGTCGAATCCGGCGCATTTTCCATTCCTGATCAAGTACTCACCACTGCAGAACATCAAGCTGGGCGCCTGCTATCCGGCAACGCTCATCACGACGGCCGATCACGACGACCGCGTAGTGCCGAGCCATTCGTTCAAGTTCGCGGCGACACTGCAGGCTGCTCAAGGCTGCCCGAAGCCGGTGCTGATCCGCGTCGAGGTCCAGGGCTCTCATGGCTACCGGCCGACCGACAAGCTCATCGCCGAGCGCGCGGATGAATGGGCATTTGCGGCCGAGAACATGGGACTGCGCTGATCCCGACGCTGATGCCGTGTTCGATCCCGTGCAACCTCTGCGGGTCGTCTGACGCAGAGCAGATCCGTTCCAAGGACCGTCACGGCGGGTACCTGCGCTCGGTAATCTGCCGGCGCTGCGGGCTGGTGTGGACCGACCCGCGCCCAACGCCTGATGAGATGCGCACGTTCTACGCGCGCGACTACCGCCTCAATTACAAGAAGACCTACCAACCCAAACCCAGGCACATCTATCGCGCGGGGAAGGTGGCGGTCTATCGCTTCCTCGAATTGAGGCCGCTCCTCCGCCCTGGCTCTCGCGTGCTCGACATCGGCGCCGGCGGCGGAGAGGTGGTGTACGTCCTGCGCGCGATGGGCCACGCCGCGGCCGGCGTCGAGCCCAACGAGGGTTACGCGCGCTACGCCGCCGACCGTCTCGGCGTGCCGGTCACGCAAGGCTTCTGGCAAGATGCCCATGTCGAACCGGCCTCACAGGATCTCGTGACGATCTTTCATGCCCTGGAGCATCTCGAGAGCCCGCTTGACGTGATGCGCCGCGCGCACGAGTGGCTGGCACCGCAGGGCCTGCTGCTCGTCGAGGTGCCACACATCGAGGCGGTCTACAATCAGCCGCACTCGCAGTTCCATCGCGGTCACCTGTATCATTTCAATCTGCCGGTGCTCAAGATGCTGGGCAGGCGCGCGGGCTACACGCCCGTCAGCGACTTTACTTCGTCGGACGGCGGAATCATCAGGGTTGTCTTTCAAAGGACTGACGCGACGCCACTTGCGTCCGGCGAGATACCAGGCAACTACGAGCGGGTTCGATCGATCCTGCGCCGGCACACGACGCTGTCGCACGTGTTCTCACGCTATCCTTACATCCGACCGTTCCAGAAGCTTCGGGATCGGATCGAGGAGCGGCGGAACATCCAGTTGAATCGGCCGCCGACAGAGGTGCTGGACAGATTGATCGCTATTCACGTCAGAGGTGTCTCATGACCAAGCTCTTCCGGGCGCTCGCGTTGTTGTTCGTCGCGCTCATCTCTCTGTCGGCGCAGGGCGCCGCGCAGGCGCTGTCGCCGCAGCAGCAGCTTGCGCGCGACATCTATCGCGAGCTGGTTGAGATCAATACCGTGACCGCCACCGGCGACACGGCCAAGGCCGCCGAAGCGATGGCGGCGCGACTTCGCGCCGGAGGCTTCCCCGCCGCCGACGTCAATGTGTTCACGCCTGCTCCGCGAAAAGGGAATCTTGTCGCGCGGCTGCGTGGCACTGGGGCGCGCAGCCCCATCATGCTGCTGGCGCATCTCGATGTCGTCGAAGCCCGGCGAGAGGATTGGTCGTCCGATCCGTTCAAGCTGCTCGAACGCGACGGCTACTTCTACGGCCGCGGCACTGGAGACGACAAGTTCATGGGGGCGGCGTTTGTCGCCAACCTGATCCGCTACAAGCGAGAGGGGTTCGTGCCGGATCGCGATCTCATCCTTGTGCTGGAGACCGACGAAGAGATTCTCGACGCCAACGCCGTCGGTATGCAGTGGCTGCTCAAGAACCATCGCGATCTGATCGATGCGGAGTTTGCGCTGAACGAAGGCGGGCCCGTGGGTCTGAAGAAGGGAAAAGCGATCCGCAACAACCTCCAGATCACAGAGAAGGTGCCCGTCAACTACCGCTTCGAGGTCAAGAACTCCGGTGGCCACAGCTCACTGCCGACCCGCGAGAATGCCATTTATCGGCTGGCCGAAGGGCTCGGCAGGCTCGCGAAGTTCGATTTCCCAGTGGTGCTGAACGACACGACGCGCGTCTGGCTCGAGAAAGCGGCGCCGTTCGAGGAGCCGCAGGTCGCAGCGGACATGCGCGCCGTGGCTGCGGGCCGGCCCGATCCGGCCGCCGTCGGGCGCCTCTCCGCCAATCCCAGCATGAATGCGCAGCTCCGCACCACGTGCGTGGCCACGATGCTCGAGGCCGGGCATGCGTTCAACGCTTTGCCGCAAACGGCTCAGGCGACGATCAATTGCCGCGTCCTGCCCGGCCAGCCGATGGCGGACGTTCAGAGTACGCTCGTCCGCGTCCTCGCCGACCCTCAGATCTCGGTGACGCCGACGTGGACGCACGTGGCCAGTCGGCCGGCCGAGCCGAATTCCGAGCTCCTCAAGCCGGTCGAGCAACTGACGGCCGAGTTCTGGCCTGGCATTCCAGTTATTCCGACGATGTCGGCGGGAGCCACGACGGGCAGCTTCCTACGCAACGCCGGCATCCCCACGTATGGAACTTCCGGGCTCGCCGGAGATGTCGATGATGTTCGCTCTCACGGAAAGGACGAGCGAGTCCTCGTCAAGTCCTTCTTCGAGGGAGAGGAGTATCTTTATCGTCTTGTGAAGGCCCTGTCCACGAAATAGCTGGCGTAGTCCTGAAATCCCGGCCACGATGAGCGAAACCCCGTCTAATCAGGACTGAAGCCATCGCCACCCTGGTGTCGTAATGCGTTTGCTATGTCGGCGTCCAGCGCTCCTGACGTTCTCCGCCGCGCTCGTGATCATCACGTTGGCCGGTAGCTCGTGTTCCCCTGTCACATCGCCAACGACGCGAACGCCCCTCCAACTGATTCGCTTTGCGACTGGGCCAGCCCCCTATCTCTCCTTCAGCGGCTACACTCAGGCGACGACCGTCGTCGTTCGGGACCAACAGACTTGGCAGTCCGCGTGGCAGCAGATTTACCAGAATTCCGGGTCAACCCCGCCGCTGCCAGCCGTGGACTTCGCGCGCGAGATGGTGGTGATTGCGGCGACCGGTGGCGACGGCATCGTCCTTGCCGATGCCTCCGAGGCGGACGGCATCGTGATCGTTTCCGGGATTCAGTGGAGGCCCGGAAGCAACTGTGTCGTGCTCGCGGTGATCACCGCTCCGGTCGATCTTGCTCGCATGCCCAGACGGGACGGGCCGGTGTACGTTGCCATCGCGTCGGAGGTGAGGGATTGCCGGTAGTCGCTACTGGCGGAGCATCCGGGTCGCCGCCGAATACTCCAGCATCTGCTTGGTGAAATCCTGCGGATACGAAATCTTCACGTCTGTGATTTCGCCCGAGGCGTTCGTCACCGGCTCGAGCTTCGGCATCACGAAACCGGTATAGGACGGCAGGTGCAGCTTTTCGACGCGCGCCACGACTTCGTCGCGCAGCATGGAATCGAAATGCACGCCGTGGGTTTCGAATAGCTGCTTGGCCACCGGGTAATCGCCCTCGCCCTTGATGCGCTGGACTTCGGCAAGCAGACGACCGACGCCGTCATGAAACGCCTTCGCGTCGGTCATCACGTAGTACGTCTTGCTGTCACGCGTCCGTACGTCGATCGCCTTGGTGTTTGCCATCAACCAGCGCACGATCATCTGGCGGTTCCGCATGTGGTCTTCTTCGATTTGCGTGCCCTGGCGGACGCGTCGCAGCTGCACGAGCGCGTTGCGCGCATAGTTCTCGTACTCGGTCAGCACGATCTCGTCCTGATCTTCCTTGGCCAGGATGCCAAGCTCCACCAGCTTGGGATCCGGCAGGAAGAAGAGCGCGACGAGATCCGCGCGTGCCTCCTCGAGCGCCGAGAACTGCTCCTTCAGCACGGCCTGCGGGTTGCCCTTGAGCCGCTCGTCGATCTTCCCCGAGGCATGGCCGATCACCTCGTGCATGTTCGTCGTCAACTCGCCGGCAGACGCGCCCCACTTCGAGGCGCGCGCCACCTCCTCGGGCGTCCATGCGAATTCGGTGCGGAATTCCGGGAGCGTGGACTTATCGTAGGCTTCGCTGACGTTCGAGAGGAGCACCGACTTGCTGCCGAAGCGCTCGCGGACCATCTGATCGTTCGGCAGGTTGATCCCGACGGGCGTCACGGGCCCTGAGTCGCCGGTCTCGATCACGACGTCGATGGCGTTGGCCGTGATGCCCTGCACCCCCTGTTTCTTGTATTTCTGGTCCCAGGGCATCCGATCCTCGAACCATTGCGCGTTGGCCGCGATCTTCTGGATATTGGAGGTCTTCTCGCGGTTCACGTAGAAGACGAGCCCTTCCCAGGCGCCCTTGAGACCGCGCGCGTCGAGATACACCTCAACGAAGCCGTTGATGGTGTCGACGGGCGAGGCCTTGTCCTTGACCCACGCGATGTCGTACGCCTCGCGGTCTTTGGTTTCGCCGGTCTGGTAGAAGGTGATCAGCGCGCGAATCGCGGCCGCCATGGGCTCGGTCGCGTACGGAATCGCGTCCTGAAGATGCGTGACGATGGCCGAGATCTGCGAGCTGTATCGGCCGCCGACCCGGTACACCTCCTCGACAATCGCGCCGTTCTTCTTCACCAGCCGAGAGTTGAGCGGACTCTTCTCGCGAAACCCTTCGAGATCCTTCATCGACAGGCCGACATACAGATTGTTCGAGCTCGCCGTCAGGATGTCCTTGCCGGCCGGCGGCGTCTTGTTCGTGACAATCGGATCGACGTTCGGATCGAAAAACACCGGCTGGAGTCGCGCGAGCAGTCGATCGAGCGTCTCGCCGTTCTTCAGCGGAAACGCCGCGCCCGCCTTCTCCGCCGCGTGTGCAGCTGCGGCAAACGCCTCCGGCGTGCACGCGAGAACGAACTTTCTGGCGGTGAGGTTGTTGTGGGGACCGGTGTTAATCCAGAAGAGCTTGGTGTAGCTGGTGATCTGGGCGAGCGTCGCCTTGTCAATCCCCTCGGTGTGCGTGAGGATGGCCTCGAGCACGTCGCGCATCTCGAGGCTGGGCGCGTACCTCTGGTCGTAGTAAATGTCTCGGCCGGCAAGCGCCGCTTGGTACAGATGCCAGACAAGCGTCTTCTCCTTCAGCGGCAGCGCGCCGAATCCGTCGGCATACATCTGCACGACCGCTGCGTCGTCTACGCGCTCGAGGAGATATGTGCGCTCCGCGGCTGGCGCCGCCGCAGGAGCTGGAGTGCCGGTCTTCGCGGTGTCGTCGCTTCCGCACGCGACGGTTCCGATCATGGTCATGACGGCGGTAAGCCTCTTCAAGATGTGAAGCATTGTGGTTCTCTGGGTGTAAGCCTATCCCAGGTCCAGTTCTACCTTTTCGAGATGTTTCGCAATGTGCACGGGCCAGCCTTTGGCAGACTGGATTCGCGCGGCGAGCGCTTCGAGCCCCGGCGGCTCGCCGTGCACGAGATACGTCATCGATGGCGCCCGGGAAAAGCCGGCCAGCCAGCGCATGATCTCGCCCGCATCGGCATGCGCCGACATCGAATCGATCCGCTCAATCCGCGCCGCGACCGGCACCATCCGGCCGTGCATCTTCACCTGATGGACTCCCTCGCAGAGGTGGCGGCCTCGGGTGCCGGCCGCCTGATAGCCGACAAACAGCACGGTATTGCGAGGATCGGGCAGCGCCGCCTCGAGGTGATGGAGCACGCGGCCGCCGGTCGCCATCCCGCTCGCCGCGATGACGATAGCGGGCGTCTTCGATGCCGTGAGGTCTTTGGACTGCTCGACGGACGCGACCGTGACCATGCGCTCGGAGCAAAAGGCGCGCATGTTACCTGGATCGAGCTCAGACACGCGGCTCTTGTAGAACTGCAGCGCGGCGATCGCCATGGGACTGTCGATGTATACCGGCACGACGGGAATGCGCTTGGCCTCTTCGAGCCGCTTCAGCCAATAGAGCACTTCCTCGACGCGTCCGATGGCAAACGACGGAATGATGAGCTTCCCACCGCGAGCGATGGTCTCGCTCACAATCGTCGCCAGGCGTTTGCCCTCATCGTCGGGCTCGTGGAGACGATCGCCGTAGGTTGACTCAACCAGCAGCACATCTGCCGCATCGACCGGCTCCGGGTCGGGCAGCACGGGCCGATTGTAGCGTCCGAGGTCGCCACCAAAGAGAATCGTCCGCTGACCGACCTTCACACGGGCGTACGCCGATCCAAGGAGATGGCCGGCATTGATGAACTCGACCTCGACGCCCGGCACAACGGGGACAGGGCGGTTGTAGCCGACCGGCTGCAGCCGATCGATCGCGCGGGCGGCATCGACCTGGGTGTAGAGCGGCTGCGCCGGGCTATGTTTCGTGTAGCCATGCTTGTTGGCCTGGCGGGCGTCTTCCTCCTGCAGGCGGGCGGAATCGGGCAGGACGACCGTGCAGAGATCGCGCGTGCCCGGCGTGCAGAAGATACGACCTCGGAAGCCTTGCGCCACCAGACGAGGCAGCTGACCGCAGTGGTCAAGATGCGCGTGCGTGAGGATGACGGCATCCACATGCGCAGGATCGATGGGAAATGGGGCCCAGTTGCGGAGCCGCAGTTCCTTGAGACCCTGAAACATCCCGCAGTCGACGAGAATCCGGTGGCCGCCAAGATCGAGCAGGTGCTTGGAGCCGGTGACTGTGCCGGCCGCGCCGAGGAACGTCAGGGAGACCATCGAATTATCTTACGTGACGGCCACCGTCCACGCGGAGCGTCTCGCCCGTGATGAAGTCGCCATCGAGGAACGCCAGGACCGCTTTGGCGATCTCGATCTCGCCCCCCCATCGGCCGAGCGGTGTCGCTTGATCCACGGCCCGAGATTCCTCGTCGGTGGTGCCAGGCGGCGCCAGGATGGGCCCCGGGGCGATGGCATTGACCAGAATGTTGTCGGACGCGAGCTCGAGGGCGAGCGCCTCGGTCAACGCAATCACGCCGCCTTTGGCGACGTAATACGGGAGGTACCCGCGATAACGCGGGCGGCCGCTCTTGGCCAACCAATCGCTGAAGTTGATGATGCGGCCGCCGCCCTGTCGGCGCATGTGCGGCACGGCGCTCCGCGCGCACAGAAAGGCGGCCCGCAAATCGACGTTCACGGTCGCGTCCCAATCGGCCGCCGTCAGCGCGTCGAAGGGCCGCTCGACGTAGACCGACGCCATGTTGATCAGGATGTCGAGCCGCCCGAACGAAGCCATCGCGGCCGAGACGAGGCCGTCGCACCCTTCGGGCCGCGAGAGGTCGGCCTGGATGACGGCCGCGCGCCTTCCCGCCGCACGTACCTTGCCGGCCGCCTGCTCCGCCTCGGCCTGCGACCGCGCGTAGGCCAGTGCAACATCAACACCGCGTGCCGCCAGTTCACCGGCCACCACCATCCCGATGCGCTTACCACCGGTTATCAGCGCGACTCTGTCTCGCAGTTCCATTTCACCGTCTTCATATCACGAAGGCACGAAGATCACGAAGCACACGAAGAGCAAATGAGTCAATTGCAATATAATGGGCGCCTTGGCGGTGGAGTCCGCCCGTAACCGCCCTCGCTCCCGTGGGGGCCAATGACTCCTGTCACGAGTGCGTGGCAGGAGTTTTTTGTTTCTTGGGGAACACGAGACTGCTTAAGTCCTACGGGCACGCCCTGTCGTTGTCAGCCGCGTTGGCCTCGTCGATCGAGCCAGGGCAGAATCAGTCAGGGCTGGCGATCGATCTCGAACACCAGCGCCTGTTCATCGGGTGCCGAAATGAGCTGATGGTGATGGTGGACGCCACGAATGGCAAAGTGCTGGCGCAAGTGCCAATTGGCGCCGGAACGGATTCATCCTGGTACGATCCCGGTTCCAAACTGGCCTTCAGTTCGACGGGACAGTGACAGTCGCTCGCGAGGATCCACCAACGACGCTGATAACGGTGCAGACGCTTGTGACACGGCCGCTCGCGCGGACGATGACCATCGATCCCCGTACCCATCGGATTTATCTTCTGGTCTCCGATTTCGAGGCGCCCACTGCCGGCCAGCAGGGACGGCCACGAGCGATTCCCGGGACGTTCCGCGCGCTTGTGTACGAGATGGTTCAGTGATTGCCGTTGAGATAGGAACGTCTCAACGGTCGCATGTCGTCGGTCAGCTCGCAGACAGGATCCTGGGCGTGCATCAGGGAGGCTTCGTATGAGCTGGTTGCTTTATGCGTTCGTATCAGCGGGAGCGGCGGCGCTGACCGCGATTCTCGCAAAGATTGGTGTCGAAGGTGTTCCATCGACGCTTGCGACGGCCGTTCGCACCGTGGTCATCACCGTGTTCGCATGGTCGATCACCGTCGGTCTCAGGGAACACCACGCATTGAGCGGCGTGTCGCGACGCTCTCTCCTGTTCTTGGTTCTATCGGGTCTCGCGACTGGCGTGTCGTGGCTTGCGTACTTTCGTGCGTTGCAGCTGGCGCCGGCGTCCCGAGTCGCGCCCATCGACAAGCTCAGCCTCCCGTTAACGATTATCCTGGCGATGCTGTTTTTGGGCGAGTCGATGACCTGGCGACTCGGGGTCGGCGTCGCATTGATGACGGCCGGCGCGATTCTCACCATTGGATAGCGAGAACGCCGCGCGAATGTTGGCCTCGCTTAGGCCTCTCTGCTAAGCTAGTCGCGTTGGGTGTTGGAGTTCACCCTTAACCGCCCCGCCTAAATCCGGGGCAGATGACTCCTACGGGCTACGGCTCGGGGAGTGTCTGCCAAGCCCCCCGATAGCCGCGACCCTTGGAGCATTGGAGTAACGGCACGCAGCGTTATGGAGAACGTGTGGTTTCTCGCGTCGATCTGGGTCGGTTTGGCGCTCGTCGCCACGTTGCTTGCCATTTGGCTGAGAGTCTCGACCGCGCTCTCGGAGATCGTCGTTGGCACGGTGGCTCAATTGATCCTCGGCGTCATCATCGGGCGCGGCTCTCTCGGTGGAAGCTCGGACTGGGTCACGTTCTTGGCGGGAACCGGCGCGATTCTGCTCACGTTTCTTGCGGGAGCCGAGCTCGATCCGCGGGTGTTCCGGCGTAAGTGGCGCGAAGCAACCGTCATCGGCCTGATTGGGTTTTTTGCGCCGTTCCTCGTGGCGACCGCGGTCGCCCGGTTTCTCCTTGGTTGGGATCTTCGAGCAAGCTGGCTGGCCGGCGTGGCGCTCTCGACCACGTCGGTCGCCGTCGTCTATGCGGTGATGCTTGAACTGGGCTTCAATCGAACGGAGTTCGGCAAAGCGATCCTGGCGGCCTGCTTCATCAACGATCTGGGAACCGTCATCGCCTTGGGCCTGATTTTCTCGCCGTTCACGTACAAGACGCTCGTCTTCGTTGTCGCCAGCACCGCCGCGTTCGCCGTGCTCCCGTACGTGACGCCGCGGTTCTTCGCCAAGTACGGCGGCCGAGTGTCCGAGCTCGAGGCGAAGTACCTCCTGTTCACGCTGTTTCTGATGGGCGGTCTCGCCGTGTGGGCGGGCAGCGAGGCCGTGCTGCCGGCGTATATCATCGGCATGGTCCTCGCCGGTACGGTCGGCAACGATCACATTCTCGTTCGGCGGCTCCGCACCGTCACCTTCGGGCTCCTGACTCCGTTTTACTTCATCCGCGCCGGCTCGTTTGTGTCGGTGCCGGCGCTCATCGCCGCGCCGATGACCTTCGTGCTGTTGTTCCTTGCGAAGATGGTTTCGAAGACCGTTGGACTGCTGCCGACCGTTCGTGCCTATGGTTACACTGGGCACGCCGGCTGGTACTACACGTTGATGATGTCCACGGGGCTGACCTTTGGGACCATTTCCGCGCTGTTCGGCCTCAACCACGGCGTCATTTCACAGGCTCAATACTCGTATCTCGTGGCAACCGTGATCGGCAGTGCGGTCGTGCCGACGATGATTGCCAATGCGTTCTTCATGCCGTCACACCTGCTCTCGGAGCCACCGTTATCAGAGGTGGCCGAAGGGCTGGCGGACGGCGCGTAAGGAGGCCGATTGGACCGTTACGCGATGATTGCCTTAGGCGGCGCGGTGGGAGCGATTGCCCGGTATCAACTGGCGGCGATGATTCAAGCCCGGGTCCCGGCGGGATTCCCCTGGGGCACGTTCATCGTCAACATCACCGGGTGTCTCGTCATGGGCGTGGCCACCACGCTCTTGACCGAACGTCTCATCGTTCACCCCAATTGGCGTTTTCTGATTCCGATTGGTTTCATCGGGGCGTACACAACTTTTTCGACATTCGAGCTCGAAACTTTTCGCGCCGTGACGGATGGCGACTGGCTCGTCGGCGGGTTGAACGTTGTCGGCAGCGTGCTGGCGGGATACGTCGCGCTCTGGCTCGGCGTCGTCCTGTCGCGGGCCGCGTGAAACGCGAGGACACGATGTTAAAACCAGGACCGGCCAAGAAGGTCACCGTGTACGTGGGTCAAGACGTGCACCACCACGGGGAACCGCTCTATCTCGCCGTGTTGAACTACCTCTTCTACCACGGCGTGTCGGGCGCGACGGTAACGAAGGGCGTCGCAGGCTTCGGCGCGGATCACCACCTGCACACCGCGCGCATTCTGGAAATGAGCGAGAACCTGCCGGTCAAGATCGAGTTCGTTGAGACACCTGACACGCTCGATAAACTTCTGCCCAAGTTGCTGCAGATGGTCGGCGAGGGGCTCATCGAGATTCAGGAGACGACGATTCTCAAGGCCGCAACGGCCCAGGCGCCGGAACCGGTGCTGCCGCATATCGTACTGCGGGGCAAAGCGAAGTTGATCCGCATCTTCGTCGGCGAAGACGACAAGTGGCGCGGCAAGAACCTGTATGAGGCCATCGTGGAGAGCCTCCGTGCCAACGACATCGCCGGCGTCACGGTGTATCGAGGCATCTGCGGCTATGGTGCGCACCGTCGCTTCCACAAGGAAAAGCGAATGAGCCTGTCGAGCGACCTGCCGATCATGCTGTCGGTCGTCGACGAAGAGGCCAAGATCCTGGCCTACCTGCCGATTCTCGAACAGATGGTCCAGGAGGGGCTCGTCGTGCTGTCCGATGTGGAGGTCATCAAGTACACCCATCGACTCGACCGTCCCGTTGGGTCGCAGGAGCAGCAGTCATGATGCTCAGTGGATCGGCCAAGATGCTCCGCATCCACTTCGGCGAAGACGACCGCTGGCACGGGAAGCCGCTGTACGAAGCCATCGTCGAGGAAGCGCGGCGCCAGGATCTAGCAGGCGCGACCGTGTATCGCGGCATTGAAGGATACGGCGCCAGCAGCCGCATCCATCGCAAGCACCTGCTCACCTCCTCGGATCTGCCGGTGATGGTCTGCATCATCGACCAGAAGGACAAGATCGAGCAGTTCCTTCCGACGCTCGAACGCATGGTGTACGAGGGCCTCATTGCGATCTCGGACGTCGACGTCATGCGGTATACGCACAGGGAGGAGCGGGCTCCTTCTGCATGACTCATGGAACCGCCGTCTGACCGCGCGTTGAACGAAAATCAGCAGCGGCGCCTGATTGTCACCTGTCAGCACGTGGACCGGCTGCTCGCCGACTTGGAGCGGTCGTTCATCGAGGCGCAGTCGAACTCGCCGTTCGGCCGCTATGCGGACGATCTCGCTCCGGCCGAGCAGCGGCTCGTCCACGACTACATCTCGAGGGTGCATACGCAGCTCCTTCGGATGCTGGACGGCCAAGGTCTCTCCCCCACACCTCGCCGCATCAGCCTGCGGCACTCGATCCTGACGCACTTGCTGTACGTGGATGTCTCCGTTGAGGAGCTGAAGCCACACTACATGCAAGGCTACGGCGCGGTGGCGCCGCAGGCCGCCGCAGCCCTGAATGGGATCGTCGAGGAGTTACACGGCACGATTGGACAGCTCACGCGGTATCTCTCAGTCGATCGGACCGAGGATCTCCTCAGTCGCCTGGAACGGATCGGCGCCTCGGTCGATCTTGGTCTTCTCCATCTGCTCGAAGAACTCATCTCAAAGTACGGCCTCGTTGAATTTCGGAGCGTCCTCGCCACGATTCTGGACGCGCTTGAACGCCGGGGCCTCGAGCTTGCCGTCTTTGGCCGCGTCAGCACAGGGAAGTCATCGCTGTTGAACCGACTGCTCGGACGGGAGGTGTTGCCGGTGGGCGTCACGCCAATCACCGCTGTGCCGACCCGCATTGGTTTTGGACGTGAGCCCCAACTCCACGTATGGTTTGCTGATGCCCCATCCCGGCATCTCGGCGTGTCCGCCTTGCCCGAGTACGCCTCCGAGCGGGAAAATCCGGCGAACGTCAAACGGGTTCTTCGTCTCGTCGTGGAACTGCCGGCTCCATTCCTTGAATCGGGCGTGACCCTGGTCGACACGCCCGGCCTCGGCTCGCTGGCCACGGCCGGCGCGGCGGAAACCCTCGCCTATCTGCCCCATTGCGACGTGGCGGCGGTTCTCGTCGACGCCAGCTCCACGATCACGTCGGACGATCTGGCCACGGTCGGCTCGCTCCTCGATGCCGGCATTCGCGTCTCGGTTCTCTTGAGCAAGGGGGACTTGCTGAACGAGAAGGACCGTGATGCTGCGCTCGCCTACGTCCGACAGATGCTGGCTCGTGAGTTCACATCGAACATCTCTGTGGTGGTTGTGAGCGTCAAGCCCGAGTTCGACAGCTTGTTTCAAAGATGGCGCGAGGCCGAACTGGCGCCGCTCGTCGCGGATCAGGAGCGTGAACGGCAGAAGGCGGCGGCGCGAAAAACCGAGATCCTGCGTTCGCAGGTGGCAGTCACGCTGCGGCGGTGGTCTGCCGCCGAACAGAGGACTCCCGCCACTGATGCCATCGGTCGATCCCGCAGCGCCGACCTGACCCTCCAGACGGCTGCCGGAGAGATCACGGTGCTCGAACGGCGAATCGATGACATCAACCTGTTGCTGCCACGCCGGACGCCGGAGATCGTGACGCGGGCAGCGAATCTCATCGAGAACAAGATCGATCCGCAGGCCGCCCTCGCACAGGCGTTTCGTGACGTGGCAGACGAGACAGCACGCGGCATCGCAGGCGACCTGCAGGACCTTTCGAGGTCGATGATGGCGGCATGCCGGGAGGTGTCGAGTTCGGTCCAATGGATCGGCGAATCGGGCGAGGCCTCTGATGGAGGCGCCAGGTTTCGGGAAGTGCCCGTGCCGGCGTTGCCGCCTGAAATCGAGGTTCCGGCTTTGGGCGCCGAAAGGATGCTCGGCCATGGCTTGGCGCGGGCGATCGTGGCGAAGCGCCTGGAACACGCGGTGGGAGACGCCCTCCGATCGACGCTCGACAGCTACGCCGCCGTCCTGCGACGCTGGGCGCTCAACAAGCTCGACGAAATTCGTGTGGAGTGGGCGGCCACGACAGACGCCTTGCGCGCCGATATCGATCGGCAGCTCGGCCATACCGAACGGGCATTAGTGAGCGCTCAGGATATCGAGAAGGACCTGCAACGCCTCGCTGTAACGGCGGTCCGCTGATATGACGCCGGACCTCGACGATCGCTACGCCGATCTGCAGACAGTCGCAGCCGTTGCGAGTGACGCGGACCTGCCGCGTCTCGAGGCCGATGCGACGATGCTCGGAGAACGGCTGAGTGCCGGCCGATTCTTTGTCGCCTGCGTCGGCCAGTTCAAACGCGGTAAATCGACGGTGCTGAATGCGCTGGTCGGCGACTCTGTCCTGCCCGTGGGCGTCACGCCGGTGACATCGGCCGTCACGATCCTGCGGTACGCGACCGAGCGGCGCGCGACGGTGTTCTACACCGCGGGCAGGCGCCAGCCGATCCCTGTGGAGGATGTCGCGCTCTACGTGGCCGAAGAACACAATCACGAAAACCAGCGCGGCGTCGCCGCGGTCGAAGTCTTTCTTCCCGCGCCGCTTCTCGAGCGCGGACTGTGCCTCGTCGACACGCCGGGGATCGGTTCGGTGTTTACCGGCAACACCGAAGCGACGCGCGCGTTCGTGCCGCACATTGATGCCGCGCTTGTCGTGCTCGGGGCCGATCCCCCAATCTCGGCTGACGAACTCTCGCTCGTCCTCGAGGTCTTGAAGCAGGCCCCAAGGTCGATCATGGTCCTGAACAAGGCGGACCGGATCTCGGCGAACGACATGCGACAGGCGCGCGAGTTCACCGAGCGCCTGGTCGGCGACCGACTCGGCCGACCGATCGGACCGGTGCTCGAGGTCAGCGCGACCGAGCGCCTCGAACGTCGAATCCCCACGCGTGATTGGCAGCGCCTGGAAGACGCCCTCGCGAGCCTGAGCCGCGACGCCGGCGAGATCCTGACGCGTAGTCACCACCGTGGCATCGCCAGGCTGATCAAGCAGCTTCGGGACGATCTCGACGAACGGCGGGGCGCGTTGCTCAGGCCGATTCACGAATCCGAAGCGCGCATCGAGATCCTGCGACGCTCGGTGGCCGAAGCCGAGACGATGTTGCGCGAGCTCGGGATCCTGCTGGCCGCCGAACAGCGGCGGATGCTGGCGGCCTTTCAGCAGGGGCAGGCTGAGTTCCTCAAAGGGGAAGTGACCGCAGCGACCAACGAACTTCATGCGTGGATCGACCAGCTTCCGTCCGCCCATCTCGCCGATCGCTCAAAGGCATTCGAACACGCATCGGCGATCACGCAGTCGCGGATCGAGGGCTGGCTCCCCCGCATTGAGCCAGGAGCGGACGCCCTATATCGCGACGCCACTCTTCGCTTCACGTCGTTCGCGAACCAGTTTCTCAAGCGGCTCACCGAGTCGCCAGACGCTGCGTTTGCCAACCTTCCACCAAGTCTCGATCCGGAAGTCGGCATTCGTGAGGGGCGGCACTTCTACGCGACCGACTTGATGCACCTGACCGCGCCGGGCCTCCTGAACCGAATTACCGATCTGCTGACGCCGCGCGCCGCGAGACGAGCGCGCATCATGCGAGATGCGAGTGCGTACCTCGATCGCCTTCTTAGTACGAACACGACCCGTGTGGTTTTCGATCTCGATCAGCGCGTGGAGGCGAGCCGGCGCAAGCTCGAATCGGAGCTGCGGTTCCTGTTGCAGAACATCACTGGGTCGGCCGAGCGGGCACTCGAACGCGCACGAGTGCGCCAGCAGGTCGGTCAGGAGGCCGTGATTGGCGAGCTGGCCAAACTCGACGTGCTCCGCCAGCGTCTCGACCGGGTCACCCTGCATGCCACCCTCGAGTGATCTACTCGGCCGCGAAGCGCTGGTTCGGCAAGTTACAGACTCGCTGCGTGCCGGACGGAGTGTGCTGCTGTTCGGGCCAGAGGGCATTGGCAAGAGCGCCATCATTGCGGCCGCCACTCGAGAGGACGTGGTCGTAGTCGATCCGCTCGAGCACATGACGCCCCGGCAGGCGGCGCGCGGGCGGCGCGCACTCGATCGCGGCGTTGTCCATCTCGCCGCGTCGCGAGTGGCCCGCGGCCGTCAACTTGGCGCCGTGGGTCGAATCATGTGGCGCTTCTCGACGGTGCGCGTGAGGGAGCTGCCGGATGCCATCATCCAGCGCATCGTGACACGCGAGATGCTTCGACGCGCTGACGCGGATGCCAAGCCCGAGACAGCCTGGGTTCATGAAATTGCGACATTAGCCCAAGGCCGGCCGGGATTCGCCACGGCCATGGTTCGGTTTGCCGCCCAATGGCGGTGCCACCACGGCTACCTGCCCATGCCGGAGCTGGCGTTCGCAGCCACGCGGGAAGATGCGACGATCCGAACACTGCGGACAGTCGGGCATGCCGCTGGTCAGTCACCAGGGACTTCGAAGGTGCACTCGTGACCCAGTCAGACGTCGTGCTGTTGCTTGCGGGGCGAGCGAAGCCTGAACACCACGAACGCGCCAGCGACCGAGAGCGCTGCACTGTACCCGAAAGCCACGGGCGTCCCAAACGCCGTCCATAGCCCTCCTACCATCACGCTGGAAAAAAAGTCGCCGATCCCGTTGACAGTGGCCATCGCGCCGAAGGCCATACCATGATGTTCCGCGACCACGAGTTCTGCGCACAGTGAGTCTTCCAAGGTTTCTTCGAGCGCGATGTTGGTCCCACCCAGGATGAAGATCAACGCGAACGTGCCGATGCCGATCGGTAGCGCGATGATGCACACGGACATGACGGCGGACATCAAGTAACCCACCGCGAGCAGGCGATTCTTTGGAAACCGGTCACCAAGCCAGCCGCCAATGAACGCAAACGCCGCATAGAACACGTTGTGTAGCACATAGAGCGCAACAGCGACGCTCGCCGCTTCCGTTGCTCCCAGCGTGGGAGTTAATCGCTGCGTGGCGAGAAGGATGAGCAAGGTATGGGCGAATGCGCCCAAGCCAAACAGGCCCACCCCAAGTAACAGGCTCCGATACGCCGCAGGCAGCAATCGCAACCGTTGTCCAAACGAAATGTGTGGCACCGGAGTGCGCTTCTGTTCTTTGACCGCAATCGCCATCAGACCGGCGGCCGCGAGGCTGGGGATCAGGGTGAGGGCAAATAGAGTCGAATAGCGATGGTGGAGTGCTTGCAGCAATAGGAAGGCGGTTGCCGGTCCGACAATGGCGCCGAGCGTGTCCATCATCCGTTCGAAGCCGAACGCACGCCCGTAGGTCTCGTTCGTGACGGCGGCGGCGAGAAGCGCCTTGCGCACCGGCGTGCGGACACCACGTCCCAGCCACGCGCAGGCGCGTGCGATGAGGACGTGCCCCGGAGCGGAGGCGAGTCCGAAGGCAGCCGTGCCCAATGCGGTCACCACGTAGCCGATGACCGCAATGGGCTGGCGGCGCTGCAGTTTGTCGGTGTAATAGCCCGAGGCCATCTTCGCGAAGCTCGATAGGCCGTCGGACACGCCTTCAATCAGCCCGAGCCACGCCGCCGCCACGCCCATGGTCGCCAGGAACGCGGGCATGAGGGTCGTGGCCATTTCATGGGACCAATCGCTGAGCAAGGACGCCAGCCCGATGCCGAGCACCGTGCGATTGAGCCAGCGAACTCCTGCATGGGTTCGCGACACTTCAAGTGCCATAGGCGTACAACAAAAAACCCCTGCCGGGGTTACCCCACAACAGGAGTTATCAGCCGCTTGGCGCGGCGGTTTGGGTCGGGTGAACTCCTTCGCCCGTCGTACCGAACCGCCAGAGTATATCGTCTTCCGGGCGGCTCCGGCGCGGAGTGCCAGCAGACTGACCACTACGTCGGGATCGCCGAGGGCGTACCGGTTCAGTCAGCGCCGGTCAGATAGTAATGCCGCAGCGGACGCATCTCGTCGTCGAGTTCGTAGACTTGTGGAATGCCGGTCGGGATATTGACCTCGACGATCGCCGCATCGGACATGTCGTCGAGGTACTTAATCAATGCGCGAATGCTGTTCCCGTGCGCGACGAGCAGGACCGAGTGACCTGCTCGGATGGCGGGGAGGATCTCCGCATTCCAATACGGCAGGACGCGTTGGACCGTGTCCGCCAGGGATTCGGTCAGCGGCACGCTGCCCTTGGGCAGCCCTGCATATCTCGGGTCATTTTCCACGTCGCGACTGTCTTGAGGATCCGATTCGGGCGGGCGCACGTCGTAGCTTCGCCTCCACAGGCTGACCTGCCGTTCACCGAAACGCGACGCGGTTTCGGCTTTGTCGAGTCCTTGCAGCGCGCCATAGTGCCGTTCGTTCAGTCGCCAGGACGCGATGATCGGCAGCTCCGTTTCGCCCAGCTCCTCTCGAATGATGCGGGCTGACTCGGTGCACCGAACGAGCACGGAGCTATAGATCCTATCGAATCGAAAGCCTGACGTGGTCAGAATCCGACCGGCGCGATGCGCTTCCTCGACGCCTGCGACCGTGAGCGGGGAATCGATCCAGCCAGTGAATCGGTTTTCGGCATTGAATTGACTCTGGCCGTGTCTCACCACAACGAACTGTTGCACCTGCTCCTCACAGTCACATATCGCAGTCTTCGCTACCGCGTGGCCGCCAGGTACACGATAACAACGGACAGCTGGCCGGCGCCTTGTTGATCTTGGGCGTCCGTCGACGGCTGAGCGGCGTGTGACGCAGCGGAGCGGGGTAGGTGTATCGCCCGCCAGGAATCTCTTGAACGAACGAATGAAGGCCGAGTATGATCGTCGGCCATCGCGGCGGT
>JBGPHH010000037.1:0-22737 GCA_041484265.1 Vicinamibacteria bacterium | reverse complement strand
GTACCGGCGACGTCAAGGCCAAGATCGAAGCGGCGTTCAAGCGGAGCGCCGAAGTCGACGCGAGCCGTGTCAGCGTCACCGCACAGGACGGCAAGGTCGTGCTGACAGGCCGCGTGCGCTCGTGGGCCGAGAGGAAAGAGGCCACGCGTGCCGCGTGGGCGGCGCCCGGCGTGACGCAGGTCGACGATCGCCTGACGATAACGCTCTAAAGAGCAAGATCAAGTCTTTGGTCCGCCGCGCCATTCGTTCAGGATCGCGTGCAGATCGACGTCGGGCGCAATCAGGCAGATATGACCGTGTCCGGCGAGGATCCGCACGACGGCACCGGGCACGCGAGCAGCCATGTAGCGGGCCTGCTCAACCGACGGCACAAGGTGGTCGCGCTCGGACGCCAGAAAGAGCGTGGGTACGCGGACCTCGATGAGTCGCTCTCGCACGTCGTACGCGCGCAGCAATTTCAGGCGGTTGATGTAGCCGTCTCGGCTTGCTTCGGCGGTGACCGTCATGAACTGGCGGATTTCCCGTCGGTGTGTGTGCCTCGAGTGGAGACGTGAGGCCGTGAGACGCCGCACCACTCCCATCCCTCCCCACGGCAAGAGTCGCAGACCCCAAATGGCCAGCAGGAGGTTAATCTGTGGCGCGAAGAACGGGAACGAATTCAGCACCACGAGCGCGCTCACGCGAGTCGGGTGGGCGAGGGCGAAGCTGAGCGCCAGCCCGCCGCCAAACGATTCGCCGACGATGATCGCACGCCGCTCGACCGGCGAGACCATATCCACGACGGCGGCGAGGTCGGCGACGAGCCGGTCCATCGTTTCGGCGTCGTCGCGCAGGGCGTACGTGGCCACCCGATACGACCGCGCGAGCAGCGGCGTCTGACGGTAGAAGAGTCGGCCGGTGCCATCGAGTCCCGGCACGAGGATCACGGCTTCGCCGTCACCAGTCTGCGTCGGCTGTGGATCGTAGGGGTCATTCATAGGGATGATGTAGGCGGAACGATGGTTGAAACGCCGCGCAGGTCTGGTGGAATCGGCACGGCATTTCGCGTTGCCTGGACGATTGGAACGTTCCTTGTCGTTGAGGCATTCGTCTGCGGCGCCGCCGTGCTGCCGGTCGTCTTGCTGTGGACGCGCCTCGTGATGCGACTCGATTCGTCTGTGGCTCGACTCGTCGTGGCCTCCCTGGCTGCTGCACCATCGTATATCCTGTTCGCCCTCTGCCTCATGCCGGTGTCGGCGTTGGTCACGCGCGCGCTCGGTTGGAACACGCCGGCCGATGCGTCCCTGCCGATAGCCGCCTTCGACTGGCCGCTGCTTTCGTGGGCGCGCGCGATGGCGGCGGCCCACATCGTCCGGCTCTTTGCTGGCACGCTGTTCAGAGCCTCGCCGATCTGGACGGCCTACCTCCGCTTGAATGGCGCGCGGATCGGGCGGCGCGTGTACGTGAACAGCCTCGCCGTCAGCGATCACAACCTGCTCGAGTTCGGCGACGACGTGGTGATTGGCGCTGATGCGCACATCTCCGGCCACACGGTCGAAGGCGGCCTCCTCAAGACCAGCGCCGTGCGGCTCGGTTCCAACGTCACGATTGGCATTGGCGCCATCGTCGAGATCGGCGTGACTGTCGGATCTGACTGTCAGATTGGCGCGCTGAGCTTCGTGCCGAAGCACATGACCCTCGCGAGCGGCGCCGTCTACGCCGGCGCTCCGGTGCATCGCCTCAAATGACGAGCGCCATTCATCGGCTGACCGCCCCTGACGCGCTCGCCAGCCTGCGTTCGACCGCTGAAGGGTTGACGAGTCAAGACGCGCTCGCACGCCAACGCGAGTTCGGCGCCAACCGTCTGACGCGCGCCAGAGAACGCCCGCCCATCTTCCAGCTCTTCGCGCAACTCACGCACTTCTTTGCCCTGATTCTCTGGGCTGCGGCAGCCCTCGCGATACTCGCGGAGTACCGGAACCCAGGATCGGGTATGGACACACTGGCCGACGCCATCGTCGCGGTCATCCTCGTCAACGGTGTCTTCTCGTATTGGCAGGAACGCCGAGCGCACAAGGCGATGGCCGCCCTGCAGAGACTGCTTCCCGAGTCGGTCCGAGTCCGCCGCGACGGTCACCTCATCGAGACATCGAGCACCGAACTGGTGCCGGGTGACGTCATCGAGCTCAACGAAGGAGATCACGTTCCCGCCGACTGCCGCCTGATTGAGGCGTTCGACGTCAAAGTCGACAACGCGACGCTTACCGGTGAGTCGTTGCCGCAGACGCGCAGTGCAGATCTGGATGGTGAATCGCCGGACGATGCACCGGCGATCCAACGCAACATGGCGCTCGCGGGCACGTCGATGGCGGCCGGACAAGCGCTTGGACTCGTGGTGGCGACGGGCATGCGGACCGAGTTCGGCCGCATCGCGCACCTGACCCAGACGGCGCCGCAAGCGGTCGCTCCGCTCGAGCGCGAACTGGTCCATCTCAGTCGGATCGTCGCGGCGCTCTCGATCCTCCTCGGCCTCGTGCTCTTTGCGGTCGGCCGATTCATCGGCATTCCGTTCTGGGACAACTTCGTCTTTGCGATCGGCATCATCGTGGCGAACGTGCCCGAGGGTCTGCTGCCGACGCTCACCTTGTCGCTGGCGATGGCCGCTCAGCGTATGGCGAGACGAAGGACGCTCGTGCGTCACCTGCCGGCCGTGCAGACACTCGGCTCGGCGACCGTCATCTGCACGGACAAGACGGGCACATTGACAGAGAACCGGATGGTCGCCCGGCGGCTCTTTGTCCCGAGCGAATTCTGCGACGTCGCTGGCCTTCGGTCGCGCGACGACCTCCTGCGGCGTCACTGGCGGCTGTTTGAAGGCGCAGTGCACTGCGAAACGGTGCGCACGGAGGAGGGGAGTGCCGGCCCACGCCTTCGCGGCGATCCCATGGAAGTCGCGCTGGTCGAAATGGCGCGGGAAGCGCTTCCGCAGATGCGCACGCTGGTTCGTGTCGATCTGCTGCCGTTCAGCGCCGAACGACGACGCCTGTCGAGTCTGCACGAAGAGGATGACGGATGGGTCTTGTACGTCAAAGGTGCGCTCGAAGCGATCCTCCCCCGCTGCAGCTCCTGCGAGGGTCCCGATGGCGCGGTGCCGCTCGTCGAGCCAGGACGCCAGGAAATCCTGGCGGCTGAGGCCTCGTTGGCGTCTGCGGGGCTTCGCGTGCTGGCGTTCGCGTACCGCCGTCTCAACCAGCGCCCGGACCGCGAGCATCTGGAGGAGTCTCTGATGTTTCTGGGGCTCGTGGGCCTTCACGATCCGCCCCGTCAGGAAGTGCCGTCTGCCATCGCGCAATGCCGCGCCGCCGGCATCAAGGTCGTGATGATTACCGGCGACCATCCACAAACCGGCCTGGCCGTTGCGCAGGCGATCGGACTCGTGCGAGGCGCGCGCCACAAGGTTGTCAACGGTCAGGAGCTCGGGAGGCTGTCGGACGTGCAGCTTCGCTTCGTGCTCGAGGAGCCGGAGCTGGTCTTCGCTCGCGTGTCGGCGGAACAGAAACTGCGGATTGTGCGGGCCCTCCAGCTGAGTGGCGCGATTGTGGCCGTGACCGGCGACGGTGTGAACGATGCGCCGGCGCTCAAGGCGGCCGACATCGGCGTGGCGATGGGCATCGCGGGAACCGACGTCGCGCGCGAGGCGGCAGACGTCGTCTTGCTCGACGACAATTTCGCCAGCATCGTCGCCGCAATCGAAGAGGGGCGCGGCGTATTCGACAGCATCCGGAAATTCATCACGTACGTGATGACGTCAAATGCCGCCGAGCTCGTCCCGTATTTGGCATTCGTGCTGCTGCGCATTCCGCTGGCGCTCACCATCATCCAAGTGCTGGCCGTCGATCTCGGCACCGACATGCTGCCCGGTCTGGGCCTGGGCGCCGAGCGTCCCGAGTTCGACGTGATGTCACGTCCGCCTCGGTCGCGTCACGATCGGATCGTCGACGGAAGACTGTTGACCCGCGCCTACCTTCTACTCGGTGGCGTCGAAGCGGCAGCGGGAATGGCCGCGTATACCTTTGTCTTGATGGCCGCCGGGTGGCGCTGGGGCATGCCTCTTGCGGCCTCCAGTCTCCTGTATCGTCAAGCCACAACGGCGTGCCTGACCGGGATCGTGATCGCCCAGGTCGCCAACGTGTACGCCTGTCGGAGCGAGGTGCTGCCCGTCAGATTTCGCGGCGCCTTCGAGAATCGCGTCATCGTCGCGGGCGTTGCCGTCGAGCTTCTGCTCATCACGGCCATCGACTACACGCGCTGGGGCCAGGCCATGTTCGGAACGGCTACCATCTCATTGGCCCCGTGGCTTGTGGCCATCCCGTTCGCTGTGGGCCTCATCGGACTGGACCATTTCGCGAAGCGGCATCAAACTAGGTCAGGCAGACTTCTCTCCAGGTGAGGAACATGGAAGAACACGTCGTCAATCGATCCCACGACGGTCCCTTGAGTGCACTGGACGGTCTCTTCGTGCGACGCTCCGTGCGCGCCTACACATCCCAGAGGCTCGACCACGCGACAATTCGATCGCTTCTGGATGCGGCGGTTCAAGCACCGACCGCCATGCACGCCGAGCCCTGGACGTTCGTGATCGTTCAGGACCGGGCCACATTGAAGCGTTACTCCGATCGTGCCAAGGAGAGCTGGGCCAGGGAGGCAGACAAGTATCGCGATCTGCATGCGGGCGTTGATGCGGCGGCACGCAGGGCATTTGCCGAGCGATTGGCCAGTCCAGACTTCAACCTCTTCTACGACGCCAGCACCCTGATTGTGATCTGCGCCAAGCCGCTGGGGCCATTCGTGGCCGCGGACTGCTGGCTGGCTGCAGAGAACCTGATGCTGGCGGCCTGTGCCCTGGGACTCGGCACCTGCTGCATCGGTTCGGCGATTCCGGCACTGAATAGTCCCGAAGTGAAGGCCGAGCTGGGCATGCCCTCCGACGTCGAGGCCGTCGCGCCGATCATCGTCGGCGTGCCGAGCGGTCCGGCCACCGAAGTGCCTCGCAAAGATCCGGAGATTCTGTATTGGAAATGAAAGCAGACTGCAAATTAGCTCTCATCCTTGCGTGCATTCTTGGCGCCGGTCTTTCGGCACAGGAAGCCTTTTCACCAGCTCGTTATCGAGCGGGAACGGTTCCAGCGGTGCCTGTCACGGCTCTTGGTGGTGGGCAGGTCTTGCTGGAACTCGCGGTCAACCGCGAGGGACGCGTCACGAGTGTGTCGCCGCTGCGGACGACGCCACCTTTCACGGACCTCGTCATTGGTGCCGTGCGCGACTGGCAGTTTGTTCCTGCCGAGGAAGACGTCCGCCCGGAGCCCGCACGCGCTGACAAGCCGGCTTCCCGGATGCCGGTGCCGTCGACAGTCCTGGTCGCGGCCGTCTTTCGCCCGCCGGCGCTGTCTGGGCCGACGCTCGGCGAAGCTCCAAGAGATATCACGTCGGCGTCTGCAGAGACGGCGTTCCCGCTGGCGACGACTGTGCCTCAATTTCCGCCGTTGGCGCTCAACAGTGGCGTCGTGCTGCTGGAGGCGCGGGTCGATCGCGACGGGACGGTGGCTGATGCCACGGTGATTCGTTCGGCGCCACCGTTCGACGATGCTGCGTTGAAGGCGGCACGGCAGTGGCGCTTTCGCCCGGCCCGCGTGCGAGGAACGCCTGTGACAACACGTGTGTACATCTTGTTTGGCTTTCCCGTCCCGGTCGTCAACGTCCCGCCGGCGCCTGCGACTCCGCCGCGGCGTGATCCAGCGCGGCCTGGATCCTGAGGAATTCCACCACCGCATCCGCGGTGAGCAGGCCGATGAGTCGGCCATCTTGTATGACCGGTACCGTGAAGGATTGGCCCGCATCGAATCGGCTCACCGTGGCATCGAGCATGTCGTGCGGGCCAACGACCTGCACGTCACGTTGCATCACGTCGGCGACGGGGGATTGCGGACCGTTCGCGGCAAGACCACGGAGGACGTCGCTGCGTCTGAGGACACCTGCAAGATGGCCCTCTCGCATCACGGGGAAGTCATGCTGGCTTCCATGCTGTAAGAGTTCCATCGCCCTGGACAACGGGTCGTCTGGCGTCAGCGTCGTGAACGCTGTGATCATCACGCGGGCGACAGGGATCCCACCGAGCGCGGCCCGCATGTCGGCCAGTTGCGCTTCCTGCAGTGCGCCCGTCCAGACGAACAGCGCAATGAGAATGAGGAAGGGGTTTGCCATCCACCCGACCATGGCAAAAATGACGGCCATGCCTTGACCGAGCCGTGCGGCGATATGCGTCGCACGCCGCTCATTCATGCGGGTCGCGAGGAGCGCGCGCAGGGCGCGGCCACCGTCCATCGGAAAGGCGGGCAGCATGTTGAAGATGACCAGTGAGATATTGACCAGCATCAAGCGCTCGAAAAACGGACCGTTGGTCAGGCTGATACGCGTGATCGGTTGCCACGTGCCCGCGAGCTGCAGCGCCACGAAGAGGGCCATGGCGATAGCGACGTTGACGGCGGGGCCCGCGAGCGTGATCCAGAGGCTCTGCCTCGGGTCGTCCGGCATCCGTTCGAGACGGGCGATCCCCCCGATCGGCAGCAGCGTAATGTCACGCGTGGCGAATCCAAACCGCTGAGCCATCAGCGCATGACCGAGTTCGTGCAGGAGCACACAGCCAAAGAGCAGCAGGAACAGCGCAACGCCTGAGGCCAGCAGCGCGAGGCTTCTGACCTCGAACCAGTACACGACCGCGAACCAGGCGACCAAGAACAAGAAGGTGGCGTGAACCGATATCGCGATTCCGGAGATTTCACCCAGCTTCCACGACCAGGTCATCGACGTCCGAGGTGCCGGACGCTTCGCGGCGAACGATCCATTGATTCTGGGCATCGGCAAGAATGGAGTGATAAGGCTACCCGCGATGGAACATCTTATCGACTTTTTCGATCGATATGTTCGTGGCCACACCGAAGCGCTGGTCTACGATGACGGATTCCGGCGATGGTCGTACACGCACGATCAGTTGCGCGCGACCGCAGAGGCGTTCGCCGGTCGACTCGCGGATGCGGGGCTGCGGGCCGGCGATCGCCTGCTGATTTGGAGCGACAGCCGGCCGGAGTGGGTCGCCGCATTCTGGGGGTGCATGCTCGGCGGCATCGCGGTCATCCCTGTCGATGCTCCGGCCTCGGCCGAACTGGTGCGTCGCATTGTGAAGGTGGCTGAGCCTCGCGCCCTGCTCCTGGGAGACGGACTCCAGGTGGACCCGCCCCTTCCATCCGTCGTGCTGTGGCGCCTACGCGATATTTCCTGGATCGATTCGAGCACGACCGCTGCATGGCGGACGGGCACCGGGACAGGCTCGCGGTCCGCTCGCCGTCCCGTGGACCCGAGCACGGTCGCCGAGATTGTGTTCACATCCGGGACAACCGGTGACCCGAAGGGCGTCGTCCTCACACATCGCAACATCCTCGCGAACATTACGCCGGTCGAGCACGAGGTGATCGCGTACCGGCGGTACCTCTGGCCATTCCGGCCGATCCGGTTCCTTAATTTGTTGCCCCTCAGTCACATGTTCGGCCAGGCGCTCGGGATGTTTTTTCCACCGCTCGTAGACGCCGCGACCGTTTTTATGACGGGCTACAACCCAGACCAGGTCATCGCGCAGATCCGACGGCAGCGGATCACACTGGTTGTGACGGTTCCGCGAATGTTGGAGATGCTTCGCGATCGCGTTGGGCATCTGGCGCCCCGCTGCGCGATGCCCGAATCGGCGGAGCACGCGCTGCCCGTCCGGTTGTGGCGCTACCGCGACGTGCATCGCATCTTTGGATGGAGATTCTGCGGCTTTGTCCTCGGTGGGGCGCCGCTCGACCAGGGACTGGAAGACTTCTGGCGACGAGTCGGTTACGCCGTGATTCAGGGCTACGGCTTGACCGAGACGGCGCCAATCGTCGCCTGGAACCATCCCTTCAAGCCCAAGGCTGGAACGGTCGGGCGTCCGCTCGAGGGTGTCGAGGTTCGACTTGCCGCTGACGGCGAGATCCTGGTGAAGGGGCCGACCGTCACCAGCGGCTACTTGAACGCGCCCGACGAGACGCGGGCAGCGTTCGAGGGCGGGTGGTTCCACACGGGCGACATCGGCGCGTTCGACGATTCAGGTCACCTCGTCATCCGCGGCCGGAAAAAGGACGTCATCGCCACGCGCGAAGGTCTGAAAGTGTTTCCGGAAGACGTCGAGCGCATTCTCGAGGCCGCGCCCGGCGTCCGCGAAGCAGCTGTCGTTGGATGCCGTGTGGATCATGCGGAATACGTGCATGCCGTGCTCGTGCTCCAACCACATCGCGACCCCGCGACGATCGTCCGTGAGGCCAATAAGAAACTGGAGGCCCATCAGCGCATCCGGGATTTCTCGGTGTGGACGCACGGAACGCTTCCGCGCACCGAGCCCATGCGCAAACTGAAGCGGTTTGAGATTCGGGGGTGGGTCGAGGAAGGGCGGCCCGAGCGCGCTGGAGAAGCGCCGGCGCCCGCGGGCGACATCGAACGGCTGCTCTCTCGGTATGTGAAGGAGCGGGCCGTGAGCGCGGACACAACCCTGGACGAGATCGGTCTGACGTCGCTCGACCGCATCGAGCTGATGATGGCACTCGAAAATCAGGCCCATGTGACATTGAGCGAGACAGCCATGAGCGAAGCCCGAACGGTCGGCGATCTTCGCCGCATGACGGACCAAGCGGCCGAGATGGGTGTCCCACCGGAGGCATTCTCGTTTCCCTCGTGGAATCGCTGGCGACTGTTGCAGCTGGTGAGAGAGGTCAGCCAACGCACATGGATTCTGCCGCTGGCCGGTCTCTTTGTCCGTTTGCGGGTTGAAGGTCGCCAACACCTGGACACGCTCGCGGGACCGGTCATTCTTGCTGCCAACCATCAGAGCCATTTCGACACCCCAGTCATCCTGCAGGCACTTCCGGGCCGGTGGCGTCGAGCGACCGCTGTCGCGATGGCGAAGGAGTACTTCGATGCGCACTTCTTCCCGACGCACCATGCGATCAGGGAACGTCTGACGATCAGCGCCATCTACTATCTCGTGGCGCTCTTCTTCAATGCGTTCCCGCTTCCACAGAAGGAGCCGGGGGCACGGCAGACGCTGCGTTACATGGGCGACCTTGTGACCGATGGCTTTTCGATCCTGATCTTCCCTGAAGGGTTTCGCACCGAGCGCGGCGAGATCAATCTGTTTCAACCCGGCGTCGGCATCCTCAGCTCGAAGCTTCGGCTGCCCGTCGTGCCCGTGCGACTCGAAGGCGTCGAGCGAGTGCTGCACCACACGTGGCGCTGGCCTCGCCGGGGAACCGTCAGAGTCACGTTCGGGACGCCGCTCGTACTGGAAGGCGACGACTACGCGGCACTGGCGCGACGAGTCCAGGACGCGGTCGTCGCGATGGGCCCGCCATGAGTCTGTTGGCTGTCATCGGGTCTGCCGTTCTCGTCCTTGTCATCGCCGGTATCTTCTACCAACTGATAGGCTCGGCTCGCAGCGCCCACCGCTTTCCGCCGCCCGGCCGACTCGTCGACGTTGGCGGCTGTCGCCTTCATGCGGTGTGCCTGGGTCAGGGCGCCCCGACAGTTGTCCTCGAATCGGCCATCGCGGCTTCGTCGCTCAGTTGGACGCGCGTGCAGCCGCAGGTGGCGCGGTTTACGAGCGTGTGCGCGTACGACCGCGCGGGATTGGGCTGGAGCGACGGCTCGCCAACTCCGCGCACGATGCCTCGCATTGTCGACGACCTGCATGCGCTGCTCACGAGGACGGCGTGTGCAGCGCCGTACGTGATGGTTGGCCACTCGTTCGGCGTCTTCGTCTGCCTCGCCTACGCGGTGCGGTATCCGCATCTGGTGGCCGGATTGGTGCTGGTGGATCCGCCGAGTGAGTGGCTGCACATGGACGAGCGGCAGGCGCATCTGCTGCGGGGCGCGGTGCAGCTGTCGCATCTCGGCGGGATCCTGGCGCGCCTGGGCGTCGTGCGTGGGTGCCTCGCACTCCTGACCGGTGGCGTGCCAGCCGCCCCGCGTCACTTCGTCAAAGTGTTTGGCCCGACGGCCGCCCGTGCACTCGAACGGCTCGTGGGCGAAGTCCGAAAGTTGCCGCCGGAAGTCCACCCGGTCGTGCAAGCCCTCTGGTGCCAGCCCAAGTGTTTTCGGGCGATGGCTGACTATCTGCGTGCAATGGAGGACGCGGCGGTGTCGACGGCAGAGGCTGGCCCGATCGGCGATGTGCCGCTGGTCGTCATCTCAAGCGCCGACCAGATGCCGGACGTGATGGCCGCGCATCAGGCGCTTGCGCGCGGATCACCACAGGGCCGGCATATCGTCGCATCGAGCAGCAGTCACTGGGTGCAGTTCGACGAACCGGACCTGGTCATCGAAACGATTCGCGAAGTGGTCGATGCCGTGCGCTCCAGACATCTGTAGCGACGCGCGCTGAGTAGCGCGGCTTCAGCCTCGAAGGACTGCTGCTCAACTGAGGTCGGCTGTCGTCTATGCGAAAGACACGAACCAAGAAGCGCTGGGTGCAGACGGTCACCACGATCTCCACCGCGCCGCCACCAGACACATTCACGCGACCGGCGCGCGAGATAGCCCGCATCATGGCGCGCCCCGACGTGTCGCCGAAGGGGCTGGGCTCCGCGATCCGCATGATTCAATACTTCATCAATCGCGGTGGCAAGCGTCTCACGCCAACTCGTCGCAAACAGCTCGAAGACGCCAAGCGAATCCTCCAGCGAAAACTTGCGGCACGAAAATAGAGGGGAATCTTCCTCACCTGTCCGCGTGTTTTTGAGGTCGTGGACGTCTCACGATCGCTTATTTCTCACCCCCAAGCCGTCAGCCGGCGGCCCCGTCGTGGATTTCGTGGATGAAATGCGACCGCGACTCGACCTCTGTCAGCCGTCCGGATGCGTACACCGAAGCCTCTTTCAGCAAGGTTTCCCGCTCTTCTTCGGGGAGACCAGCCAAGTGGGCGGGATCGTAACCCCGTCCGCGCACGAACTCGTCGATGAGGGCACGTTCCAACTGGCCAAGCGGCGCTTGCAGAGGCGAGGTCTCAACTCGTTCAGCAGTCATGGCAAACTCCCCAAACAACCATAATGACCCGAGCGCTTGAATGGCGTGCAAGAGACGCACCAGGACGAGCATCCTCGGAGTTTTGGTCTGGAACTGCAATTGCGTAAGGTTGCGCCAGAGGCCTGTATGACAGCAGGAGAGTTCTGCAACCGTCAGGTGGTCATCGCCCGTCGGGACGAGAGCTTAGTTGAGGCGGCACGGCGCATCCGTGATTTTCACGTCGGCACGCTCATCGTCGTCGACGAGCAGGACGGCCGGCGTATCCCTGTCGGCGTGCTCACCGATCGTGACCTGGTCGTCAGCGTACTCACGGGAGATGGACGAGACGTTGACGCCCTGGTCGTGGGCGACGTAATGACCACTGACCTGGTCACGTCGCGGGAAGACGAAAGCCTGCTGGACGCGCTTAAGAAGATGCGCTCATTCGGCGTTCGCCGGCTGCCGGTTGTGAACGACAAGGGTGGACTGGAGGGCATTCTGACCTTCGACGATCTCATCGATCTGATCGCTGAAGAGTTGTCGGATCTGACCAACCTCGTGAGCCGCGAGCAAAAGCGCGAGCGCCAGACGAGACCGTAGTGCCGATCGGCGAGTTATGATGCTCTGTGGTCGGGCGTGAAACAACAGCTCCGCGGTGATGAACTCGATGAAGACTGGTGCGTTTGTCGTTCGGAAGGGCGAAAGTGTCAGGCTCGACAGGCGGCCGACTATCATCGAGCCCATCTATACTTCTAAGGAGCACTACGAGCACCTGCTGGCCCGGCACGTCGAGCAGCTCGGCGACCTACAGCGCATGCTGTACGCCGAGAACCGCTACGCGTTGCTTGTCATTTTCCAGGCCATGGATGCGGCCGGCAAGGACGGCGCGATTCGACACGTCATGTCCGGCGTGAATCCACAAGGGGTCCAGGTCTTCAGCTTCAAGCATCCAAGTGCGGCGGAGCTCGAGCACGACTTCCTCTGGCGTGAAGTGGCGTGTCTGCCCGAGCGCGGGCGGATCGGCATCTTCAACCGGTCCCACTACGAAGAGGTCCTGATCGTACGCGTGCACCCGGAGATTCTGCGCAGCGAAGGCGTGGCCGCTGATGGATTCGATTTCAAGCGGACCTGGAAACGCCGGTTTCGTTCGATTGTCGATTTCGAGCGGCACTTGCACCGGAACGGGACCCGAATCATCAAGTTCTTTCTGCACTTATCGAAGGAGGAGCAACGGCGGCGGTTTCTCGCGCGCATCGACGAGCCCCACAAGAACTGGAAATTCAGCCTTGGCGACGTGCAGGAGCGCCGGTACTGGACGCAGTACATGAAGGCGTATGAAGCCTGTCTGACTGCCACCAGTCGCCGACACGCACCATGGTACGTCGTGCCGGCCGACGACAAACTGAATGCTCGCCTGATTGTGTCGCAAGTGATCGCCGACACCCTCGCCTCACTGGGGCTACGGTACCCGAGCGTGGGCGCCGCCCGGCGGCGTGAGCTCCAGGCGATTCGCCGGCAGCTCGTGAAGTGAGCGACCACGAATCCTCGCCGAGCGTACGTACGGGTCACGAGCGAGTATCTGAATCCGGCTGCTACGATCGATGCAGGAACGTCACGAGGAAGCAGGCCGCAGCGAGCGTGACGATGATTGGTCCGGTCTCGCGATGAAGCCACAGCGCGAGCCAGGAACCCCCGACCGTCGTCGCCACTGCGATGCAGACGGCCACGGTCAGCATTTGGTTCAGGTTCTTCGACAGACGCATGGCTGTCGCGGCCGGGATGATAATCAGTGATCCCATCAGGAGCACGCCAAGATAGCGGAGGCCGAGCGCGATGGTGAGCGCGAACATCTGTAGGTACAGCAGATTGAGGCGGCCAAGGTTGACGCCAGCCGTGCGGGCCATGTCAGGCGACACAAGTACGAGCACCAACGCGTGTTTCTTTCTCACGATGAAGCTGATCACCGCCGTGGCCGCGATGAGACCGAAGGCGATCTCGAGTCTCGATAGCGCGACGCCGCCTCCAAAGAGTGCTTCAATCAAGTCTTCGCCGGATGCGATCATGCTTCCGACGGCGAGGGCTGCTGAGAACACCACACCGATGATCGCCTCTGTTGCCAGCCGGGCACGGTCCTCGAGCGCCCAGACGAGGAGGGCACCGAAGAAGAGCATCGCGACGGCTCCCGCCAGGGGATGGAGGTGCAACGCCATCGCGACGCCAATGCCCGGCAGCGCCACGTGAGAAAGTGCGTCGGCTGAGAGCGCCATGCGCCGCATGACAGCAAAGCAACCCACGAGGCCGGCCGCGACGGCCATGGCTACCGAAAGAGCGACCGCCTCAGGGCTCATGGACGTGAAAGGCAATTGACGTTCCGTAGAGTTCGTAGAGTAGAGCGGGCGTCAAGATGTCTCTTGGCGGGCCGGACCAATGGCGCTCGCGACCGAGGCAGAGCACGGTCGTGGCGTGCCGATAGACGACTGAAAGATCGTGGGAGATGAGGAAGACCGTCAGGCCGCGATCCTGTTGGAGGCGATGGATGAGCTCGTTCAGGCGCTCCTGGCCCGGTTCGTCCACACCGGCTGTCGGTTCATCAAGGAGCAGGACGTTCGGCGCGCCGAGTAGTGCAAACGCGACGAGCAGGCGTTGAAACTGTCCTCCCGAGAGCGCCCCGATCGGCTGGGCACCAGCTTCTAAGGGCAGACCGACGGCGGTCAGCATCTGAAGAGTGGTCGCATTCGACGTTCGTGAGAGCGCAGCCCTGGCTCGGAGGAAATCGAACCCAGTGATTGGTGCATCGCGGGCGATGTCGAGTTTCTGAGGGACGTAGCCCAGACGAACATCGGGGGCCCAGCGAATCGTTCCCTCGAATGGGATCGCGCCAATGAGGGCCCTCAAGAGCACCGTTTTTCCGGAGCCGTTGGGCCCGATGATTGCTAAGGTCGTTCCTTGAGAAACGGTGAAGCTCAGGCGGCTGAAGATCGCGGTCCGACCGAATCGAATGGCCAAGTCACTGACTTTGAGAACATTCCTCGGGCGTGCTGCGCCGTCGTCCACCTATCGAGCATATGCGGGACTGGCCCCGACGCGCATCAATTCCAAGGCCATAATCAATAAAACGCCCGAGGGCCCTTGAGTCTTCGACACCACCCCTGACATGCAGGAGCCAGTGACGCGAAGGAGTGAGCGCAAGATGTCCGGGAAAAGCGCGGGCTCGCTGGTATTTCGTGTTGCATCGGGAATCGTGGAAGTGCTCCTGGTGCATCCCGGTGGCCCGTTCTGGTCGAAGAGGGACCAGGGGGCGTCGTCGATTCCAAGAGGCGAGTTCTCAGCAGACGAAGATCCGGGTTCGACCCGGCACGGCTCAAGAGCAACACGTTCTCGATGGAGTGGCCGCCGCGATCCGGCCGCCCGCAGGCGTTCTCGGAGATCGATCGAGCCGCGTGGTTTGGTCTCGACGAGGCTCGAATAAGGATAGTAGAAGGACAAGCGGGCTTCCTCGACGAGCTGGAGAACAAACTGCGGAACCGGCATAGTGAAGTGAGTGTTTGACAGTCCATGAGTGAGATCATTCTCGAAACGCACGGTCTGACCAGACGGTTTGGTGATTTGGTCGCCGTCGATGCGGTCAGCCTCGAAGTCGAGGCGGGACAGATCTTCGGGCTGCTCGGATCGAATGGCGCCGGCAAGACAACCCTGATCAAGATGCTGACGACACTCCTGCCACCGAGCGCCGGCACAGCGACGGTCGCCGGGTTCGATATTCGACGACAGCCAGCGCAAGTGCGGCGGGCGATCGGCTACGTGCCTCAGATGCTGTCGGCCGACGGGAATCTGACCGGCTACGAAAATCTGCTCATCTTCGCCAAGCTCTACGACGTGCCACGGCGAGACCGCGGGTCGCGGATCGGCGATGCCCTGGCCTTGATGGGCCTCGAGGACGCCGGCGGCCGTCTGGTGCGCGAGTACTCGGGTGGGATGATTCGTCGGCTCGAGATTGCTCAATCGATGTTACATCGACCGCGCGTGCTGTTTCTGGACGAGCCGACGGTCGGCCTCGATCCGATCGCCCGCAACTCGGTATGGGATCGATTGGGTCAGCTTGGGGCGGAGTTCGAGACCACTGTGTTTCTCACGACGCACGTGATGGAGGAGGCCGACGAACTCTGCCAGCAGATTGCGATCTTGCACCGCGGGGCCGTCGCGATCACCGGCTCGCCGGCGGCGCTCAAGGCCTCACTGGGCCAGGAAGGCGCGACGCTGGACGATGTGTTCGTCCGGTACGCCGGCACACTCAAGGAATCCGGAGGATCTTATCGCGATGTCTCGCGCACTCGCAGCACCGTTCGCCGCGTCGGCTGACGCCAACCCGGTTCACGCGATCGTCGACTTCCTTTACAAGACATATGTGATTGCCGAGTTCGAGATCCGCAAGCTGAAGCACGATCCGACGGAGCTGCTCACTCGAGCGGTTCAGCCCGCGTTGTGGTTGTTGATTTTTGGGGAAGTCTTTACGCGCCTCCGAGCGATTCCCACCGGCGGCGTCCCGTACCTCGATTTCATGGCGCCTGGTATTCTCGCGCAGAGTGTGTTGTTCGTCGCCATCTTCTACGGCATTGCGGTCATCTGGGAGCGAGACCTGGGTACGCTGCACAAGCTGCTCGTCAGCCCGACGCCACGCGGCGCTCTCGTCCTCGGTAAGGCGGTGTCGGCCGGCGTCCGAAGCCTCTCGCAAGTCGCCATTGTGTATACGCTGGCCGTGCTCCTCGGCGTTCACATGAACTGGAGTGTGATGGCGCTCGCTGGAGTCGCCGTCGCTGTCCTGGTCGGCGCCGGCTGTTTTGCGACGCTGTCGCTCATCATCGCGGCGCTCGTCAAGACGCGCGAACGGTTCATGGGCATTGGGCAGGTGCTGACGATGCCGTTGTTCTTCGCCAGTAATGCGATCTATCCGTTGGCCATCATGCCGCCGTGGCTGCATGCGATCGCGCGGGTCAATCCACTCAGCTACGAAGTGGATGCGCTGCGCGCCTTGATGATCGTCGGTGGGAGCAGCGGCTTTGGTCTGCCGATGGACTTTGCCGTGCTGGTGGGGACGACGGCGCTCCTCGTCCTCGTGGCGAGCCGAGTCTATCCGCGCGTGGTGACGTAGCCGCCGCTTTCTCAGGACCGCGCCGCGGTGACGGCTGCCGCCGTCAGTGGTAGTCGCCGGACGCGTGCGCCGCAAGCGTCGAACACGGCATTTGCGAGAGCGGCGGCGGTTGGCACGGAACCGACCTCACCGATACCGGTCGAATCGGCACTCTCTTCAGTGGTGAACAGCACAGCGATTTCGCGTGACGCATCCTGGAACGTCGCGATGGGATAGTCGGGCCACGTCGCAGTGGCCACCTGGCCATCTTGAATGCGCAGTTCCTCGAGCAACGTCCAGCTGGCTGCCTGCTGGATGGCGCCCTCAATCTGATTGCGCGCGCCATCGGGATGCACGAGGTGGCCGGCATCGACGGCGCACCAGACGCGCTCGAGGCGCACCTGACCGGTCGCGGCGACAGAGACCTCCGCCACTTCGGCGACGTACGTCCGGTTGTAGATCGCGCAAGCCACGCCGAACCCTCGGTTGGCTTCGTGTGGTCGTTGGCCCCATCCGCTCTTGTCCCGAACGGTTTCCAGCACTCGTCTGAGACGGACATCATCAATGTGTCGAAGGCGAAACGCGATCGGATCCTGTGCCGACGCGTCTGCGAGCTCGTCCATGAACGATTCGAGGGCAAAAACGTTTGGAGCCCCGGCGAGCGAGCGGAAGGGCCCGGTGCGAATAGCGGCCGACACGACGTGAAGAGCGACTTCCGCCTTTGCGAACTGATACGGTGGCTCCGCGTTGCGCCCGCAGGTCATCTCGAGCATGCCCGGCGGTGCGGCGCTCCCTCCATACGCGTGCGAATTGGTCGTTGTGTCGTAGCGCCACGCGGCGATCGCTCCAGTTTCGTCCAGGACGGCGCGGACCTCCGCGTCGAGGAGCGGACGATGTGGACTGAGACGGAATTCTTCCTCTCGGGTCCATTGCACCAGTACCGGCCGCTTGACGGCGCGCGAGAGGCGGGCGGCGTCGAGTGGAGCGTCCGTCATGTTTCCGCGCCCGTACGTCCCGCTCATCATCTGGGGGTGGACATGGACCCGATCGGGTGAGAGTCCCAAGAGTTGTGCGACCTCGTCACGTACAGCGAATGGCCGATGCGTGGAGACGTAGATGTCCGCGTCCTTGTCTCGAACGTCCGCTACCGCCGCACTCGGGCCGATCGATGCGTGCGAGATATGTGGCACATGGTATTGGGCCGCGACCTGGCTGGTGCCGGCGAAGATGGCGTCAATACCTTCATCGTGCCGAAGGACAATGTCGACCGGGAGCACCGGAGCGGTCGGCGCAGGTGCCCATTCGACATTGAGTGTGTCGAGCGCGGCCAGGGCTTGCTCGTCTCGCTCGGCGACCACGCCGACGGTGCCTCCATCGCGGACAATCGCCACGACGCCCGGTACGGCACGCGCAGTGGCATCGTTCATCTTCACGAGGCGCGAGCCGGGAACAGGCGGATGCAGCAGATGCCCGCGCAACATGCCGGGCAAGCGCACGTCGGCCACGTAGCGCGCACGCCCGGTCAAGATGTCGAGCGCCTCGAGACGGAAAGGCGCATCGTTCGAGGGTCCCGTTGTTCGCCGGCCGGCCGGGCGCTCAGGAACCTCCCCGACCAACGGTTCACCGGTGGTCAGCTCCGCGTACGTCACCGCGCGGCCGTCTGATGCGACAACGCGCCCGTCGCGAGTCTGGAGCTGAGTGGTCGGGCGGCCCAGTTGCTGGCTGGCCCGGTCCAGAAGCAGCCGTCGAGCGCATGCCGCAGCGGATCGCAGAGACTGACCGTCGGTTGCGATTGACAGGCTGCCGAACGTGCCCATGTCCCACGGCACGCCGTCCGTTTCTCCCAGCTCGACGCGCACCCGCTCGATAGGCACGTCCAGTTCTTCGGCGACGATCCTGGCGAACCCCGTGCGAATGCCCTGGCCGTATTCCACCTTGCCCGAACGGGCAATGACAGTTCCGTCGCGTTCGATGACGAGACGCTGCTCGACGCGCTCGCGTGGCCGACCGGCCCACGGACTCCTGGCGCTCATCGGAGCGCCGCCTTCTTCACGGCGCGCAGGACGCGTCCGTAGACCCCGCATCGGCACAAGTGAGGTGTCAGCGCGTCGCGAATCTGATCGTCGGTCGGGTGAGGGACGCGCGACAGCAGGGCGACGGCCGACATCACCATCCCGCTCGTGCAGTAGCCACACTGCATCGCGTCTTCGTCCAGGAACGCGCGCTGCACGGCGTGGAGCGTTCCGTGTCGGGCGAGCCCCTCAATCGTTACGATCTCCTTACTTCCGACCTCTTCAACACCGACCTTGCACGAGGGAACCGCAATCCCATCGACCAGTACGACGCACGCGCCACACACACCGTGGCCACAGCCGAAGCGCGTGCCGGTCAAGCCGAGATCGTCGCGGAGGGCGCTGAGGAGCGTCACGCCTGGTGGGACGTCGATCTGATGGATTTGGCGGTTGACTGTCAGGCGGACGCGCATTCGAGCGAGGCGGGCTGCAAGCGATACGCCACCGCCGCTGGCTGTTACTTGTGTGTGGCCAACTGCCGGAGGATCGGAGTTTTTGCCCATGGGAGGGAAAAGTCCGCGGCCCAACCGTCGCGTGCCGATGGATGCCGGCTAATCGCCCGGCGACGTCTTTGCAACTAGACCTGATGAGGTGTTTCGATGAAGGCAAGCCTCATTTTGCTCTTTGCGCTCCTGGCGGCCGGCCAAGTGAGCGCGCAGGGCACCGGTGACGGCTTCCTGTTCAAGGCGCCCGCGGCGACGCTCACGATTCGTGGCGGATTCGATCGCGCCAACGCCGGCAGCGACATCTTTACGTTCGTGACCGACGAGCTCACGCTCAGCCGCCGCGATTTCAGCGCCGTCACGCTGGCGACCGACGTCGGCGTGCGCGTCAGCCCCCGCGTCCAGGCGCTATTCGGCATCGGCATCTCGCATTCCTCCACGCCATCGGAGTTCCGCGATTGGGTCGACAACAACAATCAACCGATCCAGCAGACCACGACGTTCGTGCGCGTGCCGCTCACGGCAAGCCTGAAGGCCTATCTCGCCGGTCCCGGGCGCTCCATCGGCCGATTCGCGTGGATTCCCGCTCGCTACGCGCCGTACATCGGTGCCGGTGGCGGCGTTATGTGGTACCGCTTCCATCAAGACGGTGACTTCATCGACTTCACGACGAAGCGCGTGTTCACGGACAGTTTTAATTCGAGCGGGTGGGCGCCGACCGCCCAGGGGTTTGTCGGCACCGACGTGACACTCAATCCGCGTCTCGCGCTGACGGGCGAACTTCGGTATCAGTGGGCGAAGGCGACGCTCGGACAGGATTTTGTCGGATTCAGTCGTATCGATCTTTCGGGATTGTCGGTGACCGGCGGTGTGATGATCAGATATTGATTGCGAGGCATGCCATGACGCGCATCTTGTCTGCCGCCACCTACACAGCATCTGTCGTCGTCATCGGCACGCTGCTTGGCGCGCCCGCGCCAGCTCACGCGCAGAGTGCCGACGCGCGTTGGCAGCCGTGGGTCGGCTGCTGGGTTGCGGCTGGCGGGACCGAGCGTGCGTGCGTGAGCCCGGCTGCCGACCGCTCCGCCGTGGACATCGTCACGACGGCCGGAAACGGCGCGGTGACCCGCGAACACATCGAGGCGAATGGTGAACCTCAGGCCAGCGAGCGCGACGGCTGTACCGGGTGGGAACGTGCGCAGTGGTCGGCCGACGGCCTGCGTGTCTACCTGACCTCCGAGTATCAGTGCGCCAATGGTCCGACACGTCGCTCGAGCGGACTTCTGGTGATGTCCTCGAGAGGCCGGTGGCTCAGCATCGCCGGGGTGACGCTTGGTGAGAATACCGGCGTGCGCGTTCTGCGGTACGACGCGGCAGTTTCAACTGCCGCGACCCTCGCTGCGCGCGCCGCGATGGCATCGATTGACACAGCGGCGCTCATCGAGGCGTCGCGCCAGACCAACCCTTTGGTCGTCGAGGCCTGGCTGGGCGAATCAGAACAGGCCTTTTCGACCAACGCGAAGCGCCTCGCCGAACTGGCGGATGCGAACGTGCCGGAGCGCATCATCGACATGCTTGTGGCGCTGTCGTACCCGAACGCGTTCGCCATCAAGCCGTCGCCGACGACGGCGGGAGTGCTGGCCGACGACGGCGCGTTGGCTGGGGGTCTTGGCGAATTCAGCGTGCCGTCTTCCATCGTGGGCTGTGGGCCGAGCACGGCGGCCACCATCGACCGCTTAGGCCGGCTCTCGGCGTACGGCTGGGACGGATGTTCGATGTACTACGGCTACTCTCCGTACACGCGCCCACCTTATCTCAACTCGCCGTACGGTCGGTGGTACACAGGTCCTCAGCCAATCATCGTCGTGCTCGCTCCGGGTTCCGTTGCCGGGGCGGCTGAGCATGGAAAGGTGACGAAGGGTGGCTACGTGGCGGGCAGCACCAGCCCGACTCCATCGACCGGTTCGACGGCTACGCCGTCGGGCGATACCTCAGGGACCTCCGGCAGTTCGGGCAATTCCGGCGGGACGACGACTACGACCGGCACGGGTTCGAGTTCAGGCGGCGAGCGGACCGCCCGTCCTCGCTAGTATTGCGACCACTCACGCAAGCTATGCGACCAGCGCGAGCGCGCTCGGCTCCAACGCGAGCGCCAGCACTTCGTCCACCGACTTCACTGGATGGAATTGCATGTGTTCGCGCACATCCGATGGCACCTCGTCCAAATCGGGCTCGTTGCGTTCGGGGAGGATCACCTCCGTCAAGCCCGCGGCGTGCGCAGCCAGCACTTTTTGCTTCAGACCGCCGATCGGTAGCACGCGCCCCTGCAAGGTCACCTCACCGGTCATGCCCACGGTGTGCTTGACCGGCCGACCGCTCACGAGCGACGCGAGCGCGGCCACCATCGTCACGCCGGCACTGGGCCCATCCTTGGGGATCGCGCCGGCGGGCACGTGCACGTGAAATTCCCGGCCGTCGAACGTCCGTTCGTCGATCCCAAGCTGCGCCGCGTGACTCTTCAGGTAGGTGAGCGCAATCCGCGCGGACTCCTTCATGACGTCGCCCAATTGCCCGGTAAGCACTAAGCCACCTTTGCCGGCCATTGATGCCGCTTCGACAAACAGCACGTCGCCGCCCACGCCGGTGACGGCGAGTCCGGTGGCCACACCGGGGACTGCTGTGCGCGCCGCTGCCTCGTGATAGAACTTCGGCCGCCCCAGCGCCTCCAGTACGACTGCGGCATCGACGACCAACGGCTTCGGCTGATGGCCAGCGGCGATCCGCGTGGCGGTCTTCCGAAGCACGGTGCCCAGCTCGCGTTCCAACTGCCGGACCCCCGCCTCCCGCGTGTAGTCGCTCACCACCAGCCGCAACACGTCGTCGCTTGTCGTGACGTCGTCCAGGCCCAGGCCATTCCGTTCCACCTGGCGTGGCCAGAGATACCCGCGTCCGATGGCCACCTTCTCATCGGTCGTGTAGCCGTCGAACCGAATCACTTCCATCCGGTCGAGGAGCGGCGCGGGAATCGTATCCGCGACGTTGGCGGTCGCGATGAACAGCACGTGTGACAGATCGAGCTCGACATCGAGATAGTGATCTTGGAACGCGTGGTTCTGCGCGGGGTCCAGCACTTCGAGCAACGCCGCCGACGGATCACCCCGCCAGTCGGCTCCCAACTTGTCGACCTCGTCGAGCAGAATCACAGGATTCATCGTCCCGGCGTCCCGCAGGGCCCGCACGAGCCGGCCCGGCATCGCGCCGATATAGGTGCGGCGATGTCCGCGGATTTCCGCCTCGTCTCGAACGCCGCCGAGAGACATCCGGACGAACTTTCGGCCAGTGGCCCTGGCGATGGACTCGCCGATCGACGTCTTGCCCGTTCCGGGCGGGCCGATGAGCGTCAGAATGGCGCCTGACCGGCGATCGTCGGTTAGACCGCGCTCGGCGCGCAGTTTGCGGACCGCCAGATATTCGGTGATGCGCTGCTTGACGTCGTTGAGACCGGCGTGGTCGGCGTCGAGCACTTCTCGCGCATGCTGCGGGTCGAGGCGCTCGTCAGACCGCTTCGACCATGGGACGGCCAGCAGCCAGTCGAGATAGGTCCGGATCATGGACGCTTCGGCGTTGGCGTCGCCCATCCGCTCGAACCGCGCCAGCTCACGTTCGGCCTGCTGTTGCACCGCCGGAGGCATGCCCGCGGCCGCAATCTTCTTCCGATATTCCTCGGCAATCGACCCATCGCTCTCGCCGAGCTCCTTGCGGATGGCGTCCATCTGCCGGCGCAGGAAATACTCACGCTGCTGCTTCTGCGCGCCCGACTCCACGTCGTCGCGAATGCGTTTACGAACGCGCAGTTCCGCCAGGCGCTCTTGCTGAAACCGCAAGGCGAGCGTCAGCCGTTCGACGACGTCGAGTGTTTCGAGCAGCTCCAGCTTCTGGTCGACGTTCAAGTCCGGCGAGTAGCCCGACGTGTCGGCCAGGGAGCCCG
>JBGPHH010000036.1:0-22850 GCA_041484265.1 Vicinamibacteria bacterium | reverse complement strand
GGCCCTTCGAGGGGAGAGCTGGTGGGGAGAGTTCCTGGTGTTTGGTCCCCCCCTCGCACTATCGAGCGCGGCCTCCGCAGCTGGTTCGCTGGCGCTAGCCAGAAGGGCGCAGCGTTGGAGAAGTCTGCTCGTCCAGTTGGGTGCGGATGGCCCGAGCGATGCCTAACGTGCGGCCTAAGCCGCAGGCCGCGGCGACATGATCGCTCAGACCGTTGGGCGTGTCGGCTTCAGGCCGAGTTAGCTGGCCTTTTGAATTGCCAGAATCTTCCTTCTTAGAGCCTGAGGGAAGTCGACAAACGCGAACTGGGTCTTGTGGAACAGATAGTCCTCCCCAGTTTCATCGATGACCCGCACTAGGTCATCTTTGGCCGCGCGCGCATCAGGGAGAACTCGATAGACTTTGCCCAGGATCAGCGAGGTCTCGTTGCCTCTATTCTTAAGACAGAGCGCAAATCGTTTGGTCAGGCGCTTCATGACTTGTCCAGGTAGTTCTTGATCTTCAAGTCTCGTTTGCCGATGCCGTGGGCTTCGTACCAAGGCAATTCTACTCGACGCAGATTCCCGTTGGGGAGTCGAACCGTGCAGACGCCCTTCCGCTTCCGCCACCGGCCTCGGCCATAGGCCTTTCGGAGAAACGAGCGAACCTTGACACTCGGGCCGGCTGCAATGGTTTCAATTCCCTCGATGTCGCCGACGACTTCGAATGTCACGTCCGAATTCCGTTTGGGAGAATCTATTGATCGATCGACCAGCTAAGATCCGCGTTCACCAGCGGGCGCTCATGAATCACACCGGCGACCGTCTGGTGCAACGCGTGTTAGCTGCCCAGTTCCCTGATTCGGCCGCATTAGATTTGCACAATATAGGAACTACTGGATACCTCAACCTTCTTCATAGGAATCGCAAGGCGTTTGAACAGATTTCTTATCTCAGGTTCATCTCGGTAAGGCTGTCTCTCGGGGGCTGCGTTGATGAGCGAGTTGGCATGATGATCCCTCTTCCCGACTATTCTCCGCATATTGGACGCGAGCGTTCGTTCCTGCCTCGTGGAAAGCGCCCCCGTACGCAGCAACAAGAGCCCAGCTCGAAAATGACCTATCTCCGCGTTCTTCGCCACCCACGCCAACATCTGGACCGGATTCAGGCGGTACATCTCAAGCGTGTCCCTCAGCGAGAGAACGTTGCTCCTGAGCAAGCCCAGCCTTTCCAGGAAGTGTTCTGAGGCGGCACTGAATCTATAGAACGCGACGAATATGGTTCCAGCCCGACTTGCTACTCGTCTGGCTTCGTTCATGAGCACGTTGATTTGTTCGTCGTCGTCAATAAAGTCAACCACCCCAGATGCATAGATGATCGTTTCGTAAGTCCCCTCTCGAAAGGGCAGACTCCTGGCGTCAGCCTGGATAAATGTGAGCCCACGACGGATCTTGGCGTACTTGATCATCTCGGCACTCAGATCAACGCCATCAGATCGGAACCCCTTCTTGCGCAGCTCTGCGACGATGAGACCCTGACCTGCCCCTACGACCAATACAGGTTGGTGAATGTCATGAAGGATACGACGAAGACTCGGCAGATCGAGATAGTTGTTTTCGAGGGAAGAGTGATGCGGTGCCAGCGCATCCCAATAGTCAGAAGAGGGGGTCACTCCAGAGCGCCTTCCAATCTGAAACGCTCCCTGCGGATCGGCTTGACTCCTGCGTCGCCATTTGCTCTGCGGGAGCAGCTAACGTCCGCGCTTCAGCCGCGGCGCTCCACGATCGCACCAAGCGCCGACGGCTGCAAACGATTGTTAGGCTGCGCGAGACAGAACTACAACCTTTCACTGCCGCCGATACACCAGCGCGACCGTATTCGAAGGACTAGCCGAAGCACGGGTCGTAACGACCAAGCGAAGACGTCCATCCGGCTCTAGAGACCACACTTCGCGTCGCTCTGTCCACACACCGGTCTCAGGACTAGCCCCCGTGTAGCTCCCTTTCTCCATGACGAGCGCTTGTGCTTCCCATTTGGCACCTGAGTGAGTGCTCGGAATTTTCGTTCCGTCTGCTCTGGCTGAAACCGTGGATTCTTCGATACCGATCTGATACGTCTCAGAGGATGTCCCAGCTGCAAACTCGCGCTTAACGGTGATGTCCTTGAACAATGGCTTCATCGGCTCTCCGCGCACGTTCGTTCGCACGAGTGTCATGCTGACCGTCAGTGCGCGCGGAGTGTCAGCCGCAGGCTGCGACACGGATTCCACAATCCATTGCCCCGAGAAATCTGGCGTGTCCTGCGCCACGGGGTGGGCGGCAAGATATCCAGTCAGGAGGACGAGCCACAGCCCAGTTTGTCCGACCAGATTCTTCTTCATGAGGCGCCCTTTATTTGTCCGGTCGTTCAGCGGTCTAACGTTGTTTAGGTGGACGGTGCCAACTGGTGTTACCCGTCCCCGGCACCCCGATCTCGTCCACCAGCGACAACGTCGAATGCGGCCATTCTGCGCGTGGGACGGACCGGGGTCAAGTATCACCAGGACATCGAGTTGGTGAACGCAAACGGCCTGACAGCCGGGATTGTGTGCGGGGCCAAAAGACGACGACGTCGGCGTTGGGCGGAGGGTGCCAATTGCTGGCGTTGATGCCAACCGCAGTTGCTCGATTGCCCTCAGTGGCTCGCTTTGCCGGCGAACCGAGCGAGCGCCACGTCGACAACTTCCCACTGGAGTGCCACTTCGCCCGTCGCCTTCAACTGGCATGTCGGGTGCTCACAATGAAGCCGCGCCATGCGGGAACTGGAAGCTTCTCTGCAGCAATTCGGGGAATTCCTTCTGAAGGCCCAGTTGGTCAAGGAGCAGGCGGCACCCTATTGCGTGCGCTGGGTCCGCCGGTTCCTGACGCGCCCGACCTCTGATGAGCCGTTGAGGGATCGAGTCCAACGATTTTGCGAGGAACTGGAACAAAACGACGGCTGCCAGGACTGGCAGGTGCGGCAAGCCGAACACGCGCTCCGGATCTATTTCGTCAACTTCCTCAAGACGACCGACTGGGATCGGCCGTCCGCCAGTACCGTCGTCAACGGCCAGGGCCAGACCGATCCGCTCGCGGCCCTCGAACAACTGCGTCAGCGGATCAGAACCCGACACTACTCCTACCGGACGGAATTGAGCTACGCAGACTGGGTGCGCCGCCTCCTCGCCTACCTGTCGGAGCGACAGGGCATGCCCCATCCGCGCGTCGAATCGGATGACGTTCGTGATTACCTCACACACCTCGCTGCCGCGAAGATTCACAAGCCGGTATCGGTGCACACGCTGCGACACAGCTTCGCCACGCACCTCCTCCTGAACGGCGTGGACATCAGACAGATTCAGGAGTACCTGGGCCACGCGAACGTCGAAACGACGATGATCTACACGCACGTCGTCAAGGAGTTGCGCAATCCGGCTCGGAGCCCGCTCGACATTCTCAACGGAAAATAACGACTTGAGCCCTGAGCCTTGAGCCGTCAGACTTGTCGCTATGCGTGAAGTCCGGCTCGAAGTGATCGACCCGCTCGACCGGCGCGTGGTTCCGCTCACTAAGGCTGTGTTCGAGATCGGACGGCGCGAGGGCAGCGACCTCCGTCTCGCCGACACCGACGTGTCCCGCAATCACGCGCACATCCTTCACGAGGGCAATCGATTCACCCTCACAGACAACGGGTCGCTTCACGGCACGTTCGTCAACGGCGAGCGGACCTCGACGCGTGTGCTCGAACACGGCGACCGCATTCAATTCGGCCGCAACCGGGCCGCGGAAGTGATTTTCAGGACAGACGAGGTGCAGAGCGAGCAGCGAACGGCGGCCGCCGGGGCCGACCTCCGCCAGATCGCCCTGCTGCTCGAGAAGCTGCGGGCGCTCGGGTCCGGGCGAGTGCTCGACGAGGTGCTCGCGCTCGTCCTCGATTCCGCGCTCGAGCTGACCGGCGCCGATCGCGGCTTCATCATGCTGGCTGATGCGGAGCGTCACTTGGAATTCAAGCTGGCGCGGGCGCGCGGCGGCGTCACGCTCTCGGGTCGCACCTTCGAGACGAGCCGGAAGATTCCCGAAGACGTGTTCGCCACCGGCCAACAGGCCATCGTCGAGGATCTGCTCGATGCCGAGCTGGCGCCGCTCCACACCGGCACGGTCGCGCTTGGCATTCGTCACGTGCTCTGCACGCCCCTGCGGCTCGTGCACTACGTAGAGCGGCCCGACGAAGGCACAGCCGAGGGCGCAGGCAAGCAGGTGATCGGCGTGTTGTACCTCGACAGCCGCGATCGCGGCATGCTGGGCTCGGCGTCCGTCAAGTCCGCGCTCGAGACGCTCGGCGCCGAGGCGGCGCTGGCGATCGAGAACGCGCGGCTCTATCGCGAAGCGCTCGAAAAGGCGAAATACGAGCAGGAGCTCAAGGTCGCCGCGGCCTTCCAGCGTGCGCTGCTGCCCGCGTCGAGCCGGGCAGGGGCGTTTTTCGCGGCCGCCGCCATTTCAGTGCCCTGTCGCGAGATCGGCGGCGATTTTTTCGATTACGCCGAGCTTGCCGGCGGTCAGTTCGGCTTCATCCTTGGGGACGTCACCGGGAAAGGCGCAGCCGCGGCCCTCCTCGCGGCGGCCATGCTTGGGATGTTCAGCGCGGAGGCCACGCATCGACAAAGCGCAGCTTCCCTCATCGCGGAGCTCAACCGGGGCCTGTTGTCCCGGACGATCGAGGCACGGTTCCTTACGGCGTTCTACGGCGTGCTCGGCCGGAACGGCTCGCTGACCTACTCGAATGCCGGCCACAACGCGCCGCTGCTGATGACGGAGAGAGGCATCGATCGGCTGGAGAAGGGCGGCGTCCCACTGGGCGTCTTCGAGGACGCGGCCTTCGAACAGGGCGTCCTCACCCTCCGGCCCGGTGACGTCATCGTCGCCTTCAGCGACGGAGTCACCGAAGCACGCAACCAGGAAGACGAAGAGTTCACCGACGAGCGCCTCGTTCGAACGATTGTCCCGCTTCGCGGCGAAAGCCCGCAGGCGATCGTCGACGCGGTCGTGGCCGCCGTCCACGCGTTCTGCGGCGACGCCACGCCCGTCGACGACATCACCATTGTCGCGGTGCGCTTCGAAGGCTAAACCCGAGTCTTACGTCCCGCCAGCACCCGGCGCGCGAACTGTCACGAGTACCGGCATCGGCACGCCGTGACCTTCGGCGTCTCCCGCAAATTGAAATTCCGTCAAGACACAGCCGAAACCGAGCGCGTCATTTGGCCGCGTCGTGACGGTGAACTTCTCCGCAACGGCTCGGCGTATCGGTATGCAGTGGAAGGACGCGATCGGTTCGCCAAGTCTCTTGCCCGGCTCGAGAAGGTACACCGTGGTGCACGCCTCCCCGCGCGCCATCTTCGTCTCGTCGTGAGTGAAGAGGACCGGGCCCTGTACGATGGTCGAACCGATGAGCGTGGGCTGGCGCAAATAGGTCACGGCCTGTTGACGCGACGGGCCGACGGTACTATCGCCAGTCGCCCGAGTGCCTGTGGCCGCGAGGAGAACGAGCGCCATCAAGCTGAAGAGAATTCGGCGGCGCATAAAGCCCCCTTTCGCACATGACCCGAACCGATGCGGTGCCGACAATCCGGCACTGATTCGGATCGCCGATCGGTGACGCAATAGATGTGCCGAGGGGACTGCAATCCGCTGTGAGGAATCGCTACGTGCCGGTCTTGCTCTTCGGCTCAGGGTCGCCCGTGCGCTCGACCTCGATCGAGCAATCCTTGATCACGGCGGCCAAGGCGCCGACGGCCGCAAGAATCGGCGCCAGGATGACGCCAATCACGCCGATGCTCAGCGGAAACTCGGCGACGGTGTGATTCCCCTGCTTGATGATGACCCGCCGCACGTTGCCTTCGTGCACCAGCTTTCTCACAGCATCAACGAGCTGGGCTCCAGTGACCTTGATCGTTTCCTTCCATGTTTGATCGCTCACGACAGCACTCCTCCTCAAGGTTACGGCGTCGTCGCCGCGATGCGCGTGTTCTTGAGATGCCGGTGGCACTCATAACACGTCATCGTCATGGCCATGTACTGGATGGTGGCGACGTCGAGATTCTTCTGTTTCGCCGTGGCGACGAGATCGTCGAGGGCGCGCACGAAGGCCGCGCTCTGGCGCTGATACTCGGCGGACTTGAGCACCGCCCACCCTTCAGTCTTCGTCAAGTTGACGATCGCCGTGCTGTGCTCCTCCAGCCCCTTGAAGTCACTCGTCATGATGGCCTCGAGAATCTTCTGCGAGTGCACCAGCTTCTCTCGCATCACATTTCTCGTCACGCCGGTCTGGGCGGGCACATCGGGTCCGGAAAGAGCGAGCAGCAGGACCACCAACGACAATCGGGCGAACATCGTGCGCGTTTCCATGACAGCCCTCACTTCACCTGAAGCGATTCGACGTACTGGACGACATTGGCAATCCGTTCCTTGACGAGCCGGTCTGACGGTTCGAGCGAGCGAAACGTGGGGCCCCACACCGGCATCACGGCTGTGCCATGCGCGGGCACTGGGCGTCCGTTTGTCACGAACTCCTCGACCTGCTGCCGGGGATACACCCCGCCGTTCCTGACCGCGAGCTTCGTCAAATCGGCTGGCGGCGTCTTCAACGCCGCGGCAATCGGCCCGTCCCCTCGGCCCTGGAGACCGTGGCACGGTGCGCAAAAGAACTCGAAGTTGTCGCGCCCATACAGAGACGGGCTGATAAGGGTGGGCGCGGTGCCACCGGTGCGCTGGTCGTCAGTACTCGCGAGAGAGGGACCAAACACCAGTCCAAGCACGAAGGCAAAGGCAATCGACAACACCCAGCCAAGGGCGCAGACGGCGATAGCCCGGCCTGTGCCCTCGTAGTCCAATGCCTGGCGCACGGCCACAATCATCGCAAAGAGCATCCACACAGCCGTAATCGCAAAGACGACGTCTCTCGCGCCGGGTAGCAAGGCAAGAATACGCAACATGCCGGGAGCGGTGGCAAACCCAATCGTGCGCAGCAATTCGCCGAGATCGGATTGCGTTTGCGGCCCGGGCAGGATCCGAACGCCGATTTCATACGTGACGAAGGCCCAGCCGACCCACGCAATCAACGCGATGGTGCTGAAGACGGCGACGCTGGCGGGGCTGTTGTGGCCGAGTTCCTGCCAGCCTAATCCGGCGGCAAGACTCGACAGCAGCACCACCACCAGCGCCTGCGTGGTTGCGCCCTTGTCCGCCTCAACCTCTTCATAAACGGAGGCGTCAAGGGCGGCCGCGCCGAGCAGACGACGTACGAACGTGGTCACGCGACTTTGACCTCAACGGTCTTCGGCCGGGCGATCGCAGACTTCGGGACGCGCACATTGAGCACGCCGTCCTTGAATTCCGCCGCCACCTTGGCCTCGTCCGCCCCGTCCGGAAGCGTAAACTTCCTGACGAATCGTCCGTACTCGCGCTCGATCCGGTGGAACTTCTTGCCCTTTTCCTCCTTCTCGAGCTTCCGCTCGCCTTCGATCGTCATCACACCTTCATGAACCGTGACTTTCACGTCTTCCTTCTTGACCTCCGGAAGATCAGCCTTGATCAGGAATTCCTGCTCGGTCTCCTGAACGTCGACGGCCGGCATCCAATCGGCTCTGAAGAGTGTCTCGTCGCCCTCCCGACGACTTGTTCGCTCGTTGAACAGCCGATCCAGCCGCGTTTGAATGTCCTCGAACTCGCGAAAAGGACTCCATCTGATGATGCTCATATGAACCTCCGCTGAGTATGCAGCAAACGCGTTGCCGTCGGTTACCACTTGCCCGTGGACCGGTGTCTCTTGCGGTGTGGCGCGCGATGCCGCAGCGCCGTGCGCGCGGTGTTCGACGCCGGGTGCTCGAGGCCGCGGCCGATAAGTTCCAGCAGATCCGCCACGGTGATCATGCCCACCGCTCGACCGCCTTCGGTGACGACGAGGCTGCCGATCATTCGGCCTCTCATGAGATTGGCCACTTTGCGAACCGGAGTCGCGGCATCCACGGTGACCAGGTGATCGGACATCAGATCCGCAGCCGTCCGACCTCGACGCATCGCTGCGCCGTTGCGGCCGCCGAGATCGCGATCCGACAGCACGCCGACGAGTTTCGACCCGTCCTTCACCACCAGATGGTGAACATTATTCAAGCGCATCAGCGCAAACGCCGCGTCGGCATCCGAGGTCGCCGCGACGGTCTCGATCCCCTTGGTCATTACCTCAGAAGTAGTCACGATACCCCCCTTTCTTCTCTAGCTCTTTGGCATCAGGCAGCCGCCGGCGCGACCGTGCGATGCTCGCAAATGGCCGCGAGCGCTGACACGATAGGTTTGAGGGCCGGCCCTTTGCTCCGTTCGGCCGCCAGCACAATGTCGTTCATCGAGATGACACCCTTCAACCTCCCATGTGCGTCGATGACCGGCAGGCGCCGGACGCGAAACTTTTTCATCTCTGCGAGGACGTTGACAATCGTGTCGCCAGGCAGGCAGGTACGCACCGGGCTGGCCATCACCTCGGCGGCGGTCAGACGGTTCGGCGGCTGCCCCCGGGTCGCGCTGGCGATGCAGATATCGCGATCGGTGATCGTGCCGACGACCGTGCCCGCCGCGTCCACGATGGGGATAAATCCACAATCGTGGTCCCACATGAGCTTCGCAACAGCCGCCAAGTCACTGCCAGGGCAGCAAGTCTGAACGTCGGTCACCATGATGTCGCTGGTCTTCATGACGATGTCCTTTCGGTCCTCTAAGGGTGCTGCCGGTGTTTCGGCACTCGGTCTCGGCGGCTGCGAACACGTTACTGCAAGTCTGCTGCCCACAGCGTCGCGATTCTCGGGGCACATGCTTTGCTGAGTACTCGGTTCGAAGGAGACCGCCATGAGCGACTATGGACGCCGCCTCGTCGTTAACTTGAGCTTCGATCGAGCGATTGAGGAAACCATTCACGCGCTTCGAGACGAAGGTTTCGATGTCGGAAGCCGCATCGACGTTCGGGATTACTGCAAGGTTGTGCTGGGCCACGACTTCCGGCGCTATGTCCTGGTTGAGGCGTTGCCCGCCAGGCTGATGCTTCGCGCCCTCATGGAGGACCTGGATGTCGGAACGATCCTGCCAGCCAGCATAGCGGTCTACGAGCTCGCCGACGGCGAAACAGCTGTCGTCGCCGCGGAACCGTTTGCGTCCGTGCTCGAAGATCACGCGTGGCGGGAATCAGCACCCGCGCTGGCAGCCCTTGCCGACGAGGAAAGCGAGGCGCTGGCTCGCGCGCTGGCTCGCCTGCAGCGCCTGGCGCCGCGTCAGGAGTCGGCGACGCCCGTCTCGTAGATGGTTGGAAAATATTCGCACTTCGTGGGGAGGATTCACCATGCCAACCGTTGACGCAAGAACGATCGATGACACGATCTGTCTTGGAGAAAAAGCCGCAGACGCGTATCGGCAAGTCACCCACGCCGTGCACGAGGCCAAGCACGCGATCAGGGATGGCATCGAGAACGCTGCCGATCTCCGAGATACTGCCGTCTATCGCGTGAAACGAAATCCCCTGAAGGCGATCGGTCTGGCCTTCGGAGTCGGCTTGGTCCTCGGAGCGGTCGTCGGCAGCCTCGGGGGGCGGCAGCGAGACTGACCATCGCTACGAACTGGCGAGCTCGACCGGCCGAGGCCGGTAGATGGCCTTCAACGCGTCGATGATGTCCTCGGTTGTCGGCGAGCCCCGGCGCCTCGGGGCAAGAACCACATCGTCAATCGACAGCACGCCTTGGAGACGCCCCGTCTTCTTGTCGAGCACTGGCAGGCGCCGGACCTGGTGTTTGGCCATCGTGACGAGCACGGTCTTGATGTTCTCGTCGGCGAAGCAGGCAAACACGGGGTGAGACATTACGTCGCTGACGGCGATGTGCGAAAGGGCTCGAGATGTCGTCGCGACGGCCCTGCAGACATCGCGGTCGGTGAGAACGCCCACGACGGTGCCGTGCCCGTCAACGACCGGCACGAACCCGCAGTGGCGCTCGGTCATCGCCTTGACGGCGACCGACAGATCGGCCTCCCGCAGGCAGGTGCCAACCTTGCTGGTCATGAATTCTTTGACGGTCATGCCCAGGAACTGAGCAACCAGAGTGCCAAGCCAGACGGACGTCTGGATCAGCAGTCGGCAGTCGGCAGCCGGCAGCCGGCCGCGGGGACTCTTTCGCACTGCCTGCGGAAATTTTCCTCACCCAAGCGTGGTCTGCCGCTTGCACTGAGTTCCATTCCGTTATGGGCGTGTTCGGCGAAACCGTCGGTTCTCGAGCAAGATGGAGCGTATGAAGGCGACCGCGTGGCAACCAATCGCGCAGCTCGTCGTGCTCGTCGGCGCGCTGTCGTGCGGGCTTCCCACGCTCGTCCGAGCCCAACCCAAACCGCCCGATGTGGGCGCGCTGCTCGCCCGCCTCGATGACCTCTATCGATCGAAGAGCAGCATCGCCCGTCTCGAGGTCCTCGTCACCAGTCCTCGCACCACGCGGTCGATGCGGATGAAGGCTTGGAGCCGCGGCGAAGACGAGGCGCTTATCATCATCGAGGCGCCGGCAAGGGAAGAAGGCACGGCCACGCTGCGAGTCGGCTCCAACCTCTGGAATTACCTGCCGCGCATCGCGCGGACCATTCGCGTGCCGCCGTCGATGATGCTCGGCTCGTGGATGGGCACCGATTTCACCAATGACGACCTCGTGAAGGAATCGTCGCTGCACAAGGACTTCGATTCGCGCATCGATCGCCGCTCGGAGTCACCGCCCGGGTGGTGGATCGCGCTCACGGTGAAGCCGAACATCGTCGGGCGCTGGGCGCGTATCGAGATACTGGTCTCCGACGACGACTTGCCGATCGAGGAGCGGCACTTCGATCGGAAGGGTCGGCTGGCGCGCACGATGACCTTTGACGACATCAAAGTGTTCGACGGCCGCCGCCTGCCTGCACACATGACGCTGACGCCGACCGACGTCGAAGGCCAGCGCACGGAGATGCGCTACCTCGACATCCAGTTCAGCGCGCCGATCCCCGACGACACCTTCAGCCTGTCACGCCTCGAGCGGAGCCGGTAGCTCATGAGCACGCCGACGATCTGGCGAATCGCGTGGCGCAACCTCTGGCGCAATCCGCGGCGCACCATGCTCGCGCTCGCCGCGATCAGCTTGTCGGTGACGCTCGTGCTCATCTACGACAGCATCCTGCGCTGGGAAGCGGACTGGATGGTTCAGACGATCACCGGGCCCATGCTGGGTGACGTGCAGGCGCACGCCCCGGAATGGCGGCGCACGCGCGCGATGGATAAGACCGTTCGCGGCGTGTCGCACGTCGTCGAGGCTCTGCGCCGCGACCCTGAAGTGGCGGGCGTGGATGCGCGTGTGTATGCACCGGCGCTTGCGGCGCTCGGCGAAGAGGGCTTCGCCGTCGTCGTGCTGGGCGTCGACATGGGTGAAGCGTCACGCGCGTCGCGCCTTCTTCAGGGCATGACCGCACCACTTGGTCCTCGTCAGGTATTGATAGGCCGGCTGCTGGCAGAGCAGATGGGTGTGCGGCAGGGCGCCGAAATCGCCATCGTCGGGCAGGGCGTTGATGGCTCGCTTGCCAACGATCTCTTCACGGTGGCCGCGCTCATCGACACGTCCGTCGATCTCGTCAATCGGCAGGCGATCGTCATGCCGATCGGCGTGGCGCAGGATCTGTTTGCGATGGCCGACGAGGCGCACGAGCTGGTCATCTACTCGCGAGATCCTGAGCGGGCCGGGCCGTTGGCGACGAGACTGAGCCGTTTGCCGGAACTGTCTGGTGTCGAGGTGCTCGACTGGAAGAGGGCGGCACCCGGCATGAACGACCTCGTCGAGCTGATCTCCGTGATGTGGGTGTTCGTGCTGCTCCTCGTCTTTGTGGCCGCCGCGGCCGGCGTGGCGAACACCGCGCTGATGTCCACCTTCGAGCGCACGCACGAGTTCGGGATGCTGCTCGCGCTCGGTACCTCGCCGTCGCGGATTGTGGGGATGATTCTGCTCGAAGCACTTGCTCTCGGCGCCACGGGCGCGCTGCTCGGGACGGCGCTCGGAGGCGCGCTGGTGGCGTGGGGGTACCGGACCGGCGTCGACTTCGCGAAGCTGACGGGCGGCGGGCCAACCAGTCTGTCGGCGTTCGGGATGAGCTTTACGCTCATCATCCGTCCCTGGCTGGCGCCGATCGACATCGTCCGGGCCGTGCTGGCCGTGATGGCCACGGCCATTCTGGCGTCGGCGTGGCCGGCTCTGCGCGCGGCGCGCTTACAGCCCGCGCGCGCGTTGAGGGAATAGCCATGGCCTGGGTTGGGACGCGATACGCGGTCCGTAGCGTCGGACGCAATCTCCGGCGCACGGCGTTGTCGATCGTCGGCATTGCGATCGGCTGCGTGCTCGCGTTGTTCATGGAAAGCCTGAACCGGGGCCGCGGCGAACTGTTTGCGCGTGCAGGATCCGCCAGCGGCCTCGGACATATCCGCGTCGTTCCCGCCGGCTGGCGAGGACGCCGCGATCCCCGCCTTCGTCTGGCCGACTGGCAGGCCGACCTGGCCGCCGCGCAGTCGCTCCCGGGTGTCGCCGCCGTGACGGCACGGATCCACGGGCAGGTACTGCTCGCCGTCGGCACGCACGTCGTGCCGGTGGACATGGCGGGCGTGCAGCCGGCGATCGAACCGCGGCTGTTCCGTTACGTTCAGACGGTCCAGCAGGGACGCTACCTCCGCCCGGGCGAATCCGGCGCGCTCGTCGTCGGCCGCGCCATTGCCGATCGTCTGTCGGCGGATATCGACGATGAGATCGTGGCGACGATGGTTGGGCCGGGCGGCGACATTCAGAGCGCGCTGTTCCGTCTCGTCGGCATCGTCTCGACCGGAACCGACGACAGCGACACGGCGGTCTGTCAAGTCGCGATCGAGGACCTGGAGCGCTTGAGCGGATTTACCGGCGCGGGCGAAGTGTCGATCGTACTCGACGACTACCGCGAGATCGATCGGGTTCGGGCGCAGCTCGCTCAGCACGTCGCTCGTGGCGACGACATCATGACGCTGTCGGAGCTCGCGCCAGACGTCGAGGGCCATTTCAAGCAGGACACGGCGGTCTCGCGTTTTGTCAGCGGGATCATCCTCTTGATCGTGCTGCTCGGCGTCGCCAGCGCCCAGCTGGCTGCGGTTCTCGAACGCCGACGCGAGTTCGCGGTGCTTTCCGCCCTCGGCATGAGCGGCAGACGCATGGTGGGGCTGATCGTCCAGGAGGCGTTGTTGTTGGGTGGAGGCGGGGCACTCGTGGCGTTGGCCGCCGGGGTGCCGCTCGTCTGGCGCCTCGCCCACACGGGACTCGACTTCCGCCGGTATCTCGGCGCGAGTTACACGTTCCAGGGAGTCCTTCTCGATCCGGTGATCTACGGCGATTTTGGATGGTGGATCTTCGCCTACGTATTCGTCGTCGCAATGGGCGCGACGACGGCCGCGTCGCTGTATCCCGCGTGGTACGCCGCTCGCACCGATCCGGCTGTCGCGCTGAGGGTCGCGCAATGAGCGAGACAGTCGTCAGCGCACGCGGCGTCACGAAGGCCTTCAAAACGGGCGCCCACACCGTCTGGGCGCTCCGCGGCGTCGATCTCGAGGTGCAGGAGGGCGATTTCCTCGCGCTCGTCGGACCGTCGGGGAGCGGCAAGACGACACTGCTCAACCTGCTCGGCGCGCTTGACGCTCCGAGCGGAGGAGACCTCATGGTACTTGGGCGCCAGATTGCCGCCTTGTCCACGCACGCGCGGGCTGAAATGCGCCTCCACTCGATCGGCTTTGTCTTTCAGGCGTACAACCTCGTACCGGTGCTGACGGCCCTCGAGAACGTAGAGTTCGTCCTCGAGCTGCAAGGCATGGGCGCCGGACGGCGAACGCGCGCGCTCGAGGTCTTGAACGAGTTGGGACTCGGCGAGCTCGCGAACCGCCGCACCAACGAGCTGTCTGGCGGACAGCAGCAGCGCGTCGCCGTCGCTCGAGCAGTGGCGGCGCGGCCGAAGCTGGTGCTGGCCGACGAGCCGACGGCGAACCTCGACGGCGAAAACGCCGAGGTCCTGATGCACCTGATGCGCGACCTGCGCGAGCGCCATCACATGACCTTCATCTTCTCGACGCACGATCCGCGGGTGGTGAGGCACGCCGTCCGTGTCGTCACGCTCGTTGATGGAAAGGTGGCGAGCGACGAGCTGAAGCCCGGTGAGCCGCCGCACGTCATCGTGGCGGAGGACCGTTCGGTGCCAACCTGGACGGCGAGGTAAGCGGTGTGCCGGTCCGCCGCGGCCTTCGCGACACTCGCGCTCGTCGTCGCGACTCCGCTCGGTGGGGCAGCCCAGGCGGAACAGCCAAGCGACGACGCGCGGGTCGCGTTGCGGTCGTCGCTCAAGACGAGCGTGCTGGCATCGCGCCTACCGGACGATCCGCTTCTCTTCCCTGATCGACAGACCGCCGCCGGCTTCTGGCGCGTGCGATTCGAGCCCACCGTGCGCGTCAACGACACGTCGACCGTCGAGGTCGCCTTCGAACAGCGCCTGCACGTCCTGTCATCGACCTCGGGTGCCGTCGGCGCCGGCGTCCTCCCCACCGAGGCCGATCCGCCGTTCCGTGTCCGCCCGCTCGACTGGCAGGTCTCATCGTCGGACAGGACCGAATGGCGGGCCGAGATCGATCGGGCGGCGTTCCACGTTCGAGCCGGCTCGACCGAGTTCGTCGTCGGCCGGCAGGCGATCGGCTGGGGCCGGGGCGTGCTCTTCAGCGCCGTCGATCTCTTCGCGCCGTTCACGCCGCTCGAGGCGGATCGCGAATGGCGCCGCGGCGTCGATGCGATGCGGGCTGACGTCAAGCTCTCTGACCGGGCCTCAGTCGATGCCGTCGGCGCCTTCGGCACCAACATGGACCATTCCGTGTTCGCGGCCCGACTGCGCGGGTACGCCGAACGGGCTGACGTCGAGGTGGTCGGCGGCAGACGGGCGCGTGACCTGTTCGGTGGCCTGACCAGCTCGGCGGCGCTCGGTGACGCCGAAGTGCACGCGGAGCTGGCCGTGTTTCGGACGCCCGCCGTCGCCAACTCGGCCAGCTCTGGCAGTGATCGGTCGGTCGTCAAAGCCGTCGCCGGAGGCTCGTATCGATTTGCGCTGGGCAACGGCGTGCTAGTGTACGGCGAGTACCACTATTCCGGGTTCGGCGCGCCCTCAGCGGATGGGATCCAGTCGTTGCTCGCCGATCCGGCATTCGGCGAACGCTACCTGCGCGGCGATACGCAGATTCTCGGCCGGCATGCGATTGCCGTGCTTGCGTTGTACGAACTGTCGCCGATCGTCTCGTATTCGATCCAGTGGCTGCAAAGCCCCGTCGATGGCTCGGGGGTGTTGGTGCCGTCGAGTACCTTCACGCTGAGCGACCGGGTCTCGATGCTGCTCAGCGGTTACGTGCCGTTCGGGGCGACGCCGACTGGGCCGACGCTGCAGAGCGACTTCGGAGCCTCGCCGCTGGCAGCGCTGCTGCAGCTTCGGATCTACCGCTGACCCGGGCCCTTATCCCTCAGTTCAGCCCGCAGGACGGGCAACTGCTGGTGATAGCCCTTCGCGTCGCCGTAATCGACGAACTCGTGATAGTGCGTGTGCGGCGCCTTCACGCGCTTGGCGTGCCGAATCGGACACCAGTACTGCTCGGTCCGCCCGGCAATCTCGCGCACGTACGCGAAGACGCCGTTGACGTACCCGCAGTACACGCAGTTGAGCTTCTCGATGCCGTTGAGGTAAGCGAGATGGTGACGATCGATGACGATGTAGGTCGAACGGCGCACGTGCGCGATGCCATAGACAGGGAAGCAGAGACCCTGATAGATGCTGAGCCACAGATCGAGGAGCGCAATCGGCACAATCAACGAGTAGATGATGGGCGCCGTCAGCAGGCTTATTGGGTTGCTCTCCCGGATATAGCGCGGAATGCTCTGCTTGAAACGCTGGTGGGCCTGACGGACGTCGCGTGCGAAACGGATGCGACCGGCCACCAGACGGTAGTGCCACTCGTCGCGGGCCCGATTCAGTTCGGTCTCGAGCTCGCGCTCGAGTCGTGCGATATGTGTCAGCAGATCATCAATGCGCGACGGCATGAGGACTCCTCCCCGAACGGTGCAGCTCCGAGATCCTTTGCTTCAGGCAAGAACCCGGAATTATATTCACAGACGACATGAAACGGGCCGCGGGCGTTCGAGCCCTGAGTCGCGCGTCGATCGCGCTGGCGGTGCCCCTTGTCTTCATCGTGGCATGCGGTTCCCGCACCACCACACAGACCGGCGCCTCAAACGCTCAGGGATCGGTCGCGCAGCCGGTTCCTCAATCTCTCGCGATGGGAGGCAGCAAATCGAGGATGACCTTCTTCATCACGGGTGCGGGGATGGGAAGAGGCGGAGACCTTGGCGGGTTGGCCGGAGCCGACGCGCATTGCCAGGCGCTCGCGACAGCCGAGGGGGCCGGAGACCATACGTGGCGCGCATACCTCAGCACAATGGCCGCTACGAACCAGCCGGCCGTAAATGCGCGGGATCGGATCGGACGTGGGCCTTGGTACAACGCCAACGCCGATCTCGTTGCTGCGAGCGTCGAGGAGCTTCACCGCGACAACCGGATCAGCAAAGACGCAGCGTTCACCGAAAAGGGCGATCCCGTCACTGGCGTGGGCGACACGCCCAACCAGCACGACATCCTCACTGGCTCGCGGCCTGACGGCACGGCGTTCGGAGGAATCGACGATCTCACCTGCGCGAACTGGACCTCGAACCGTACGGGCCGCGCGCAGGTGGGCCATCACGATCGGATGGGTCAGGAAGCAGGCGCCAACTCGTGGAATTCAGCGCACCCCTCGCGTGGGTGCAGCCAGGAAGACCTGCGGAGCACAGGCGGTGCGGGATTCTTCTACTGTTTCGCCATCGATTAAAGGAGCAGGGACCGATGCACTCCTAGTTTTGATATCGGCTAAGCGCGCGCAGGACCAGATCCACCTTGGCCATCCGCTTCGGCACTCTTGGAGAATCGCTCTCACCGACTCGCCGATACCGATCATCAGACCCGCGAATCAGGAACTGGCGCTCGACGAGGATCTCGAGGATCGTGGCGCAGGTCTCGCGATCGAGGGCCCACAGCCGCTGTGCCTGCTCCGGCGTGAGCTGCAATCCGGGCATCTCGAGGTACTCGCCCTCGATTCGACGGAGCAGGTCCTCGTGCCGCTCACTCGGCATTCTGAGACCTTTCCCGGCTGCCTTGCGGCATCGGGCTGCCGGCTGGCGCGACTCTCGTGAAGGTTGTGCCATTCTCGGTGAACCAGATCGCGACCTGGCGCTGCGACGCCCATGCGCTCGCCGTCGAAAGGGCCTGCTCGAAGGTCTGACAGCAGATTTGCGCAGGACCGGGGACGACGCACAGCGCGTACGGTGCCTTCTGGACGGTCGCGTCCCTGGCGATGACAAGATCGCCAGGAGTCGGCGTGTTTGCTCCAGGCTCTGCAGAGCGCATGTCAGCTACAACTCGTCTCCGTAAGACTCCGTAAGACAAACCACTACGTGCGATTCGCAAACCGAGCAGTGTCGTACGCTAGCGCGTCGAACCGCCCAGATTGGTACGGTGCCTGACCATCTGGCGATTTTCCTTGGAACGCGTCCGGTCCTGCGATGTGAAATACTGGCCTGTCGGCATGTCGCCCTCTGACAATCGGAGTTCTTCGGAGCCGCGGTTTGCGCGAGCGAGAGTTCAGGGAAATCAACTCCTGGCGCAATTGCCCGCCGCGTTTCACGAACGGGCAAGACCTCATCTCCATAGAGTTCGCTTGAAGAGAGGGGACTCGATCTTTCGCGCCCACGAGCCGCTCCACGCCGCGTATTTTCCAGAAACAGGCGTAATTTCGCTCTTGACCCGCTTGCCCGACGGCAAGACGCTGGAAGTGGGTCTTGTCGGTAAAGACGGCATGGCTGGCATGGCGCTGCTTCCGGGCGTCAACATGATGCCGTTCGATGGGACCGTTCAGGTTGCGGGCACGGCTCTGCGATTAACCTCTGAGGCGTTGAAGCAGATGGTCCGGGAGCCGGGACCGATCCACCAGTTACTTGGCCGTTACGCCTACGCGGTATTTGCGTTGGGCGTGCAAACAGCAGCCTGCAACAACTTCCATTCGCTCAGGAAGCGCACCGCCCGCTGGTTGCTCATGCTGCACGACCTTGCCGAGGATGCCGAATTTCCACTCACGCAGAACACCCTCGCGTTGATGCTTGGCGTGCGGCGACCGAGCGTGACCATCGCGGCGCGCGCCCTTCAACGAGCGGGTCTCATCGACTACCGCCACGGACACATGAAGATCCGAAACCGGCGCGGGCTGGAGGCGGCATCGTGCGAGTGCTATCGCCTGATGCGCCAGGAACAACAGCGTCTGCTCGGCTACTAAGTGCCACCCAGCAGGTCTCCCCAGAAGCCAGCCAGCCTCAACACGTCGATGAGATGCGCAGGCTGGTCGGCGTCGGCGTGGGAGATGAGGTCGGTCAGCAGCAGGTGGACGGGCACCTCACCCCGCAACCGGTCCGCCAAGCGTTGCGATTCAGCGGCGGGAATGACGTTGTCGTTGATGCCGTGGAGGAGGAACACCGGCACCGTCGGCCTCGGCGATCGAACGGGCGAGAGCTCCGACACGTCAGCGTAGAACCCGATGTACGGCAGGAGTCGCGGCCCCAGACGCCCCACGTCACGGTTGTTCACGTATTCCATGAGCGTCGCGGATGGCTCGGGCAGCGTGTGCGCGAGCTCGCGCAATGCAGCAAACTCCCGCGCCGCCTCCGGCTTGCTGATTCGGTCGATATACGAGGCTGACAGAAAGCGGCGCACGCCGTCTCGCAGCGGCGCCACCTGCTCGGGCGGCACGAGGCGATCGGCAACGTTGAGCAACACGACGGCGACGCCATAGTCGTGCGGCGATCGTTCTTGATCCGATCCGGAACAGAAGTACTCCAGCACGCGTCGGAGATCGTCATGACCGCCAAACGAGAAGACGTAGCTCAAGTGATTGCGCAAGGCCGGTCGTCCGGCTGCGACGATGGCGAGCCCACCACTGAAGCTGACGCCCATCAGGCCGATGCGGCCTTCTGGCGCCAATCCGGAGTCTGTCGCCAACCAGTGGGCGGTTTGTTCGATTCGATCCGTCAGCGCGCCGGTAATCTCGAAGCGCGAGAGCTCAGGGATCTCCGGCGTCACCACGGTGACGTCGGCCTCGGCGAATGTGCGCGCGAGGGCGACCAGCCGTGGTTCGTCGATGCCGGCCGGATGCAGTCCGGAGACAACCAGCACGGTCTGACGCGGCCTTCGGAGGGGCGCGTAGACGCGGGCGCGTATGGAGCCGTTCGGAATCGGAATCTGTACGAGGCGGCTCGTCACCGGCACGGCATCGAGATCGGATACCGACCGAATCAATCCTCGCAGATCGGCGGCCCGAACAACGAGTGACAACCCGTCCACGTAGCGTCGGCTAGCGACACCGAACAGCGCGACAAGGGCAACGACGGCGATGCCAATGAGAGCAGACCGTCGAATGGTGGCGGCACGCATTCTTTCGACAGGACGTCTGCTACGGGGCAAGGCCGATGCCAAGGATGTGCGTCGTCGACTCGCTGTAACGCGCGCGGAACCGTGATGCCCTCGTGCATGGCGAGATCCTGCGGGGCGGGATATTCCCCGCTCGGTTAGAAAACTTCCCGATCTAGAGCGGTCGACGCAGCTGGCGATCGACGCGCTGCGCTGTTAAATGACAGGCGCCTATCAGCTTCCTTATGACAAGGCCTGGTATCCCCATTGCAGTCAAGGGCAACGAGGTTCAGTCATGACGAAGCCATTACTGCTGACGAGAGTTGCTCTAGTGGCCGCCATTCTGCTGGCCGGAGCCTACGACGTGGCGGTGGCAAAGGGGCAGACCACAGGTACGACAACCTCTTCCGCGTCTCCCACAAGGACGACTGCTCGGGATCCGCGCGTCAATGTCTGGACCGGGATGTACACGACGGAACAGGCCGCACGTGGCGGGCAGGCCTATATGCAGCTGTGCAGCCGCTGCCATCGCGACGACCTGAGCGGCGGCCAGAGCGGCGGCCAGAGCGGCGGCCAGAAGGTGCCTGCGCTCGTCGGATCGGCCTTCTTTGATCGCTGGAGCGAACTCGTGCTGCTGGATGTCTTCGCGCTGATTCAAAGCGCGATGCCCAATGACCACCACGGGTTTGTCTCGTCCGACGCGGCCCGAGACATCGTGAGCTTCCTGCTGCAGAAGAACGGAATCCCGGCGGGTAAGACGGAACTGTCCAAAGACATTGAGAAGCTGAAACTGATCCTCATCACCAGGACGCCGCCGAAGTAGTCACGGCACGAGGTAGACGGATATGGTCCGCAACATTCGATTCGCCAGCTTCATCGTGGGGCTCTCGCTGCTATCGCCAATGCTACCGGTCTCGGCAGAGGCGCAGGGACGTGCCGTTCCGCGTCCTCCAGCCGCGCCGCGCCGCGCCGAACCGCGTCGTCCCACCGTCCGAGGGCGGGGGGTCGTCTTCGTGGGCGGCTACTTCTACGACCCGTACTTCGGGCGGTATCCCTGGTGGCCACGCGCGCAGTATCCGTACGCCTACTTCCCGATGTACGACAACCGGGCTGAACTGCGCGTCCTCGTCACGCCGGAACAAGCGGCGGTCTACGTGGATGGCTTCTACGCCGGCATCGTGGACGACTTCAACGGTTTCTTTGAGCGACTGCCGTTGCCGCCGGGAGGGCACCAGATTGTCTTGTATCTCGAAGGATTTCGGACGGTGCGCCAGTGGCTCTACTTGATGCCGGATTCGACGTTCAAGCTGCAGTACACGATGGAACGGTTGTCGGCAGGCGAGACGAGCGAGCCGCCGTCCCTCGTGCCTCCCGTTCCGCCTCCGCCGGTCAACACCTTCTCGCCACCGCGGACGCCGCCGCGGCGCGCGTTGTCTCTGCCCCCTCAGGTGCCGGGCACGCCGCCTCAAGTCGCTACCTTGGCGACGCTGACGCTGCATGTGCAGCCCGCGAACGCTGAAGTCACGATCGATGGAGAACGCTGGGTCAGCTCAGACGGCCAGCATTTCGACGTGCAGGTTGCGCCCGGGCCGCACCGCGTCGACGTCTCCAAGCGCGGCTATCAGCGCTTCTCGACCGAAATTCAGATACTTGAGGGCGAGCCGACACCCCTCAATGTGAGCCTGTCGCCAGAGATACCGTAACGCGGAGGCACTTCCCTTCAGAGGAGAAAAGAACATGAGACGCCAATTGGTAGCAGCCTTGATTGCGAGCACGATTCCCCTTGCGGCCTGCGCGGGGGGCGGCAGTCAGACACCCGCCAGCACCAGCGCACCGCCTGCCGTTGCCGCGGCGCCGGTGGTCGCCGAAAACGTTCCCGAGGTGATCACAGGACTGGAACAGAACTGGGTGAAGGCGATCGTCGCCAAAGACACCGCCACGGTTGACCGACTCTTAGCGGACGACTTCATCGGCACGACCGACGCAGTCCAGTACGGGAAGATGGAGGCGCTCGACGACGTCAAGACGGGTACTCACGAGGTGCTGGACTTAAGCAACATCATGGTCCGCGTCTACGGCGACACTGCGGTCGCCACCATGGACCAGAACGAGAAGAGCAAGCACGGCAAAGAGGATTTCAGCGGTCACTTTCTGTTTACCGACGTGTGGGTCAAGCAGAACGGGCAGTGGCACGCGGTCGGCTCTCACGGCTCGCGCGTCAGGTGAGGACTACTCGAGCAGGCGCGCAAGGATTTGCACCAGTCTCCGTTGCTCTTGGACGGACAGCCGTCCGAGGGTGACGGGCGGTACGGTCATACGGTCGAGCAGCAGGGCGCGGAGGCGAGCACCCTTTGGCGTCAGAGCCAGGGCCTTCACGCGACGGTCCGCGGCCGACGGGCGGCGGCACACGAGACCCCGCGATTCGAGCCGGTCCACCAACCCCGTCACGTTCGACGCGTCGCAGGCGAGCGTCTCCGCGAGCCGACCCATCGGGATCGGGCGACCCGGCTCAATCAAGTGCAGCACGTGACACTGCGCCGGCGAGAGCTCGAGCTCGGCGGCGAGCAGCGGCAGGTGCGCGCGTTGAGCAAAAAAGAACTGCACCAGGAGCTGCCAGGCGTCGCAGGCGTCGGGGCCGCTGTGCTTCATGCCCTGGTAGTATAGTTCAGTTAATCAATAGTTGACATCATCAACTATTGAGCGTAGTCTCGGTTTCATGGCGAACCTCAAGCTGGTGCCCCTGGACGATGCGGTCGTGTTTCCCGGCATGCCGGTCACGCTGCCGGCCGATGTCGGCACCGAGACGCGGGTGTTTCTTATCCCAAGGCGGCCGAGCGGCTACGCGAAGGTCGGCGTGGTCGCGGAGGTCTCGGAGCGAGGCCAGTTGACGGGGCGTGGCATTGCGGCACTCCTGCCGCTGCACCGAGGCGTGCCTGGCGCGGCGCACACCGACCAGGATGGCGTGCTTCGGGTGGAGGTCGAGGAGCGTCCGGACGTCACGCCGCCGCCCAGCCTGACCCGCGATCTCGAACGCGAGTATCGGGCGGTGGTGGAGGAAATTCTCGAGCTCCGCGGCGACGATGGCCGGATCAGTGCGTTCGTCCGCTCCATCACCCAGGCGGGCTCCCTGGCCGACACGTCGGGCTACTCGCCGGACTTGAACGTCGACCAGAAGCTGGAGCTGCTCGAAACACTCGACGTCGTCGAACGGCTGACGCTCGCCTTGCGGTTTCAGCAAGAGCG
>JBGPHH010000035.1:0-23132 GCA_041484265.1 Vicinamibacteria bacterium | reverse complement strand
TGTTTGGCGTCGAGCAATATAATGGCGTCCTTTTCGTAGGGTCGGTGTACGTCTACGATACGTGTCGGACTACAACCGGCCCTGTTCCAGGCTGTCAGACCAGCACGAAGATGGTGTCCGTCGACAGCCAGGGGAACAACATCCCGATGATCCTGGGACTATCTGCGGTTGGGGACGACATGGCCCTCAGCCACGACGGACACTACGCAGTATTCCTCTATAGGGTCGGGCCAGACGCCCACGGCAATTACAGCAATCGGGCCGCACTCGCCGCGACGGGCTTCTGATCGAGACTGCAAGCCTGGTGGCCGAGATCGAGGCCCGTTCGCGGGTCCTCGTTGCTCAATTCAGGGTTCCGTCCCCACTTCCATCTCGCCGTCCCAGCGCGAGGTCGCTCCCACATGGATCCCCACTTGATCGAGCAGGCGCGCCGCTGACCACGTGACGATCTCGTCAACAGTCTGGGGACGGGTGTAGTAGGCGGGCATTGGCGGACAGATGACGGCGCCCATTCGCGACAGCTTCAGCATGTTCTCGAGATGGATGTCGTTGAAGGGTGTTTCGCGGACCGAGAGCACGAGCTTGCGCCGTTCTTTGAGGATGACGTCGGCCGCGCGATGGACCAGCGTGTCGCCGAAGCCATGGGCGATGGCCGCCGGCGTCCGCATACTGCACGGCACGACGATCATGCCGTCGGTCAGAAACGAACGCAACTCACCGACGCCATCGCCGAAATCGATCGCCAGCTGGCGAGCCTTACTTGACGGCGAACACCCAAATCGCACCGCCTTCCGGCACTTCGGGAAACTCACCTGGCATCTGAGCATTCAGGCGAGCCTGCATCCCTCGCGAGTCGATGCCCCAGCCCGATTGAACGGCGATGTACTGCTTCCCATCAACCATGAAAGATGAGGGCTGGCCGATCACGCCTGAGTTGGTCGGAAATTCCCATAACAGCTTGCCGCTTGATGCATCGAAGGCGTGGAACATGCGATCGTTGGTGCCGCCGGTGAACACGACTCCCCCGCTCGTGGCCAGCATGGGCCCCCAGTTCGGGGATTTGGCGTAGCTGTGGGTCCATACGCGTTTGCCGGTGTCGACATTCCACGCCTGCACCTCGCCGATATGGTCGGCTCCGGCAGCCAGATAAACAGTGGTCGTCGCGCCAGTGAAGTTCCGGCCGGCTGTGTACTGAATTTCCCGCCCTATCGACGTCCCGCAGAGGTTCTCATTCGCCGGTATGTAAATCATCCGAGTCTTTGGACTGAAGGCAATGGGCGGCCAATTCTTGCCTCCCCAAAGCGACGGACAGTGATCGGCCAACTTGCCAGTGCCGGGTTTGCGCGCCGGATCAATGTCTGGCCGGCCGGTTGCGGGATCAAGACCCTTGAAGACGTTCTGTTTGACGTATGGCATGCCGTCAATAAAATTGATCTTGCTGTCGGTGCGCTCGAGAAACCACAGATAACCGTCGCGAGCGACGTCGATCAGACCCTTGATGGTTCGGCCGTTCCGTCTGTAGTCCACCAGAATAGGTGGCGACACTTCGTCCCAATCCCAGGAATCGTTCGGATGATATTGGTGGTATCCCTTGAGCTGGCCGGTTCCGATATCAATCGCGATGGTCGATGAGGTGTAGAGATTGTCGCCCGATCGCTGATCGCCCATCCATGGACCGCCGTTGCCGGTTCCCCAGAACGCGAGCCTGGTATCCGGATCGTAATTGCCGGTGACCCACACAGAGCCCCCGCCCGTCTTCCATTGATCGCCGACGGGCCAGGTCTCGCTGCCAGGCTCTCCGGGCGCAGGCACCGTATAAACCCTCCACGCTTCTTTACCCGTGTTGACATCGAAAGCGGCAACAAAACCGCGGACGCCAAGTTCTCCTCCGGATGCGCCAACGATCACCTTGCCGTCGGCGACCAGTGGCGCGAGCGACATGTAGTAGCCCTTCTTGTTGTCTTCAACAGTGGCGGACCAGACTTCTTTTCCTGTCCTTGCGTCAATCGCCACCAGCACGGCCTCTCCGGCGGCGAAAAACACCTTGTCCTCATAGAGGGCCACACCTCGGCTGGTCGGATGCAGCACGATGCGGTCATCGAGAATCGGCCGCCGATAGCGCCAGAGAATCGCCCCGGTCCTGGCGTCGAGTGCGAGCACCTGATTGCCGGGAGTCGCGACGAACATGACGCCGTTGTTAACAATCGGCGGCGCCTCATGACCGTTGGTCTGGCCCGTGGCAAACACCCATGCAGGCTGCAGGCGACCCACATTTCCCGGAGTGACTTGGTTCAGCGGGGCATAACCCCAACCGTCATAAGTCCGGCGGATCATGAGCCAGTCGCTGTCTTCCGGCTTCAACAACCGCTCCGCCGTGACCGGCTTGTAACTTCGCAAAATCGCGGGAACCGGAGCGGGCGCTGGTTGTTGAGGTGCAGGTGGCTGCTGGGCCAATCCGATCCAGGCCGTCAGCGCGAGGGTACACACGCCGCCGACGACACCGATGCAGGATGTTCGGATCGTAATCATGGTGTCTGCTCCGTTTCAGGCGGACTCGAAACCCACGCGGGATGTGTAGGGCTTCGCGACTGCCAGTTTGCCGTCGATCAGGTTGAGAGGAAGGGCTGGCAACATCCGAGGCGCCGGACCATCGACGACCTTCGCGCCGTCTGCCGGATCGAATTTCGAGGAGTGACAAGGGCAATACAGAAGGTGCTCGTCCGGCAGCCACTCTTCAACTTCACAGCCCGTATGTGTGCAAATCGCTGTGTAGGCGACAACGCCATTGGCGGAACGGGATCGTGTCTCGGGGCGGAGTTTCTCCGGATCAAGATGCAGCAGCAGCACCAGATTCAGGCGCGAACCGTTACGAACGGTATGGTCTGCCGGGTCAAGGGGCCAGGCGATCGTTTGCAGTGCGCCAACCACGATGTCCTCGGGGGTGAGCGGCGTCATGCTGGAATCACCAAACTTGACCAACATGTCGCCTTCTTTAGGTCGACTCGATTTCGGATCGTCTTGCCCCAATGCCAGCGTCGGCACAAGGCTCAGCCCAAGGCACAAAGGAATCCCGCTCTTAAGTACCGAACGTCGTCCGACCATCCCCATAAGTGCCCGAGCTTAAGGCTCTGCCCCGACTTCCATCTCGCCGTCCCAGCGTGCGGTCGTCCCCACATGGATCCCCACCTGATCAAGTAGGCGCGCCGCCGACCAGGTGACGATGTCGTCCACGGTTTGGGGGCGCGTGTAGTAGGCGGGCATCGGTGGACAGATGACCGCGCCCATTCGCGACAGCTTCAGCATGTTCTCGAGATGAATGTCGTTGAAGGGCGTCTCGCGGACGGAGAGCACAAGTTTCCGGCGCTCTTTGAGGATGACGTCGGCCGCGCGATGGACGAGCGTGTCGCCGAAGCCGTGGGCAATGGCCGCCAGCGTCCGCATGCTGCACGGCACGACGATCATGCCGTCGGTCAGAAACGATCCGCTCGCAATCGCGGCGCCCTGGTCGGTCGGCGCATAGACCGACGTCGCCATCCGCTGCACATCGTCTGGCGTAAACGACGTCTCGTGGAGGAGAGTTCGCGCCGCCCACTTGCTCATCACCAAGTGCGTCTCGACGTCGGTTTCCTGCAGCAGCTGCAGCAGCCGCACGCCAATGATGGCACCGGTGGCCCCGGTCATCGCCACGATCAGTCGGCGTGGAGGTGATGGTTCAGTCACGGTTCCGCATCCTAGCAGATTCTCCGACCACGTCCGCGACCGTCGGCAGCGACGAGGGCTGCACGATCGGCACCATCTGGGCCACGAGCGGACTGACGCGCGGTCCCGGCGTGATGATGCCCGCGAGGTTCAGGGGATCCGCGGAGACCACGCTGATCGACAGGCTTGACGGCGTGCGACGCACGACCCGCAGGAGATCCACGGCTTCCGGAAGCGCGAACTGCTCGCCGAGAAAACCGCCGACAAACCTTCCGCCACGAATCTCACCGCGGGCCTCCAGGCGGCGTAAGGCGATCAGCAGATCGCGCCATGCAGGCGCCAGTGTTTCTCGCGCCATCACGTCGCGGAACACGACGCCCCAGCGCGTCAGGAGCTGACGGGCGAACTTTTCGGTTCTGGCGCGCTCGAGATCCTCGGGCGACGCTGCCGGCGCTTCTATCACGTCAGGACGCAGCAACGTCCAACGGCCGGCCGAGTGTCGTGGCCGCTGGAGGCGACCGCGCCCCTCGCCGCGCCGGCGTTTCGGATCGACGAGCGCGCGCAGATTGTCAACGCCGTCGGCCGTGACGGCGCCAGCGGCCACGAGCTCCCACAGGGCGTCTTCCACCTGGCTCGTCAGTAGTCCCGTCGCCTTGGCGAGCGCGGGAAGAAACGACGCGCCCCGCTTCTCGAGCGTGTCGGCGATCGCTCGCGCCGCATGGGAAAGCGCGGAAGGATTGGCCTGCCTCTCGGCGGCGGCCGCCGGATCGAGCAGCCAGCCGGCGTCTTCGCGCAGAAAGATCGCCACCGGCGCGACACGGGTCGGACGAACACGGCGGCCGGCGGAATGTGCCGGGACATCCGCGTCGCTCGCGCTGACTTCGACGGCAAACGACGGATGCGGAGACAGCCGGCCCCACATCACTTCGCCCGACAAGCACAGCCGATCGAGGAGATCCGGCGTGTAGCTGGCGATACGGCGGCGCAGCACCTCGGATTCCCACGCACTGGCCGAGACTTCGTACCCCTGAAGCTGCTCGACGATCTTGAGGGCACCGTCCACGCCATGAAGCTGCGTTCCCGGTGCGACGTGCTGCCACGCGCAGAGGAACCGCATGAAGTCGGCGGAGGTCACCGGCTCGATTTCGCGCCGGAGCTGCCCAAGGGTCAGGCGGTGAATCCGTGCGAGCAGCCGCCGGTTGCACCACTCGATCTCGGCGTCGGCGCCCTTGGCCGCCGGCGTGAACCGCCCCCGCAGTATCTGGCCCTCTGCTTCGAGCGCCAGAAACGCTCCGTCCACGATCTCTTGCGGCAGCGCCAGCCGCGCCGACAGCGCCGAGGCGGTGGCCGGCCCCGTGGACTCGAGCCAGCCGCGCACGGCCTCGATCGCCGCCCCTTCGCGAGTGGTCGCAGGCGATCGCTCGACGGAGGCGATGACAGGCTCGATCCGGCTCTCCGGATAGAGGCGCAAGGCAGTCGTCAGTCGTTCTGCCGCGACCCAGAATGCGGTTTCACCTGCATGGACCAGGGTCGCGCGCGCCGATCGCGCCAGATCCTCAAAAAATGAGGACCACGGGGCCGAAGGCGGTAGTGCGATGAGCGTCAGCAGCGCGTCGTGCAGCTCGTCTGCGTCCCGCACGACGGGCCAGGACTCGTCATGCACTTCGTCTATCGCAGCGGGATCCAGAGCCCCAATCTCGGTGGCCTCACTCCCCAGCGTCCGCCGCATCTGCACGGCGCGCGTCCGTCGCTCCTCGAGCGGCGCATCGTCCAGGAACGCATAGGGATTGGCGTTGAGGATCTCATGCGACAGCGGCGACGGCTCAGCCGTGTCGATGGCGACCGCCTCAATCTCGCCGCTGTCGAGCGCGGTCAGCAGCACCTTGAGGCGATTGAGATCCATTGCCTCGTGGAGGCAATCGCGGATGGTCTCGTTGACGAGCGGATGGTCGGGAATCCGGATGTCGCCGACGATGTTCTCGCCGCAGGCGGCCTGATCCGGAAAGACGGCCGCCAGCAGATCCGCCGATCGCATGCGTTGAATGGGCGGCGGCACCTTCTTGCCGCCGGCGAACCGGAGGATGGCCAGCGCGCGGGTCGCGTTCCAGCGCCACCGCGCCTCGAACATCGGCGAATCGAGCAGGGCCTGCCTCAGCACCTCCTCGGCTGTGTGGGGTCTGACGTACCAGAAAACAGTTTCGAGTGGAAAGCTGTGCTGCTCGCTGAGCGAGATGACGATGCCGTTATCGGTGGCGGCGGCCTGCAGCTCGAAGTTGAACGTCCTGCAAAACCGCTTCCGAAGAGAAAGGCCCCACGCGCGGTTGATTCGCGCCCCAAACGGGGCGTGGATGACGAGCTGCATCCCGCCGCCCTCGTCGAAAAAACGCTCCGCGACGATCCGGCGCGTGGTCGGGAGCGCGCCGAGCGCGGCCGCTCCCGCGCGCACGTACACCACGGCTTGCTCGGCCCCTCGCACGTCGAGCCCGCACTCGCCGACGAGCCACGATACCGGATCCGGGTGATCGGCAATCGTTTGCCGCACGTTCGATACTTCTTCCGAGAGTTCCACGGTCCGCCCCGGCGCTTCGCCACGCCAGAAGGGAATGGACGGCGCCGCGCCATGGGCGTCCTCCACGCGCACGCGTCCGGCCTCGATCCGTCGAATCCGCCACGAATTGGAGCCAAGAAGAAATATGTCCCCCGCGAGGCTCTAGACGGCGAAATCCTCGTCGAGGGTGCCGACGATGGCGCCTTCTGGCTCGGCGACGACGAAGTACTGGGCGTTGTCTGGAATGGCGCCGCCGGAGGTGATCGCCGCGAGCCTGGCACCGCGACGTCCGCGCACGATGCCGTTCACCTCGTCTCGATGCAGGAAGGCGCCGCTCCGCCCTCGGCTCGTCGCGATCCCCTCGGCCATCATCGTGATGACAGCGTCGAAGTCGCGTCGCGGAAGGTCGCGATAGGGATACGCGCGTCGGACCAGCGCGAACAGGTCGTCCTCCCGCCACGCCTCGCAAGCTGCCGCGGCGACGATCTGTTGGGAGAGCACATCGAGGGGCCAGTCAGGAAACTCAAGTCGATCGAGGGCGCCCTGTCGGATCGCCAGGACGAGCGCGGCACATTCCACGAGCTCGTCGCGGGTAGTGGCGAAGATGCGTCCCTTCGGGATGCTGCCCGGATCGGCACGATGTCCCGAGCGCCCGACCCGCTGGAGGGCCACGGCAATCGATCGGGGCGACCCGATCTGGCAGACGAGATCCACCGATCCGATGTCGATACCGAGCTCGAGCGAAGCCGTGGCCACGACGGCACGCAGTTCGCCCCGCTTCAGCCGCTGCTCGGCGTCGAGACGCAGCCGCCGCGACAGGCTGCCGTGATGCGCGAGCACCGCCGATTCGCCCAACCGCTCGGCGAGGTGATGTGTGACGCGCTCGGCGAGCCGGCGCGTATTAACGAACACCAGCGTCGTGCGGTGCGCCTCGATCAGCGTCGCCAGCCGATCGTAGATTTCGGCCCACATCTCGTTGGTCGCGACGGCGCCGAGCTCGTCTTTCGGCACTTCGACAGCCAGGTCGAGCGTGCGGCGGTGGCCGGTGTCGACGATCCGGACGTCTCGCGAGCTGAGGAACTGCGCTACCGGTTCAATCGGCCGCACCGTTGCGGACAAGCCGATGCGCTGGGGGATCGGCCCGCCCCCTTTAGCGACGAGATCATCGAGACGGACCAGCGACAACGCGAGGTGGGCGCCGCGCTTGTCGTCCACGACCGCGTGGATTTCGTCAACGATGACCGTCCGCGTCGTCCGCAACGCCGCGCGGCTCTTTTCGGCGGTCAGCAGAATGAACAGCGATTCGGGCGTCGTGACGAGAATATGCGGCGGCCGCCGAAGCATCCGCTGCCGCTCGTAGGCGGGCGTGTCGCCGGTCCTGACCGCGACGCGAATCGGCGCCAGGGCAAGTCCCTGTTCGGCTGCCAGCGCCGAGATTTCCGCGAGCGGCTCCTCGAGATTCTTCTGAATGTCGTTGCTCAGGGCTTTGAGCGGCGAGACGTACACGGTCTCGATGCGATCTTCGAGCGACCCATCGAGCGCGGCCCGAACCAAACGATCGAGGCACAGGAGAAAAGCCGCGAGCGTCTTGCCCGAACCGGTCGGCGCCGAGATGAGGACGTCATCGCCTGCGGCGAGCGCGGGCCACGCCTGCGTCTGGACGTCAGTGGCCGATCGAAAGCGGCGGTCGAACCACTGTGAAACGAGGGGATGGAAGATCACGTCAATCGCGAATTGTACTCGTGCCTGGGTGCGGGGGTGCGGGGAGTGCGAGGGTGCGACGGTGCGAATCAGTGAGTAGGCCGGACCTTATCAGGTCCGGCGGTACGCAGGTACGTAGTGTCCGCCTTCAGGCGGACCGTGGCAGGTGCAGCCATCGCGATTTCATGGGGTCCGCCTCATTTCCATCAATCCCCGCCACTAGGCTCTACTATCGCCATCTCGGCGGCGGTGCGGCGCCGACCAACGCGAGGACGCCCCAGATCGCCAGCCCGGTCCCGATTCCGAGATACAGCCAGAGATACGAGTAGAACGCCAGCGGGTTGTCCTCTCGGGTGGGGCGGAACGGCCGACTGTAGCGGACGCCCGCCCGCAGGTGGCCCGACACGTGTCCCCGCCAGGCCTGGGCCAGCAGGACCACACCCAACGCAATCAGGGCGAGCGCGCTCAGCATGCGAGTGGTCACCAAGCCTCTTCAGCCGACGCCAGAGCGCGAGCGCCGGCGAACGAGTCCCCAGATAAGGCCCACGGCGACGCCAAGCGGGCCGGTGATGAAAATGCCCAGAAGCGGCCCCTGGTTGGCGTCCGGCGTGACGATCATCGGACCGATGAAGCCAAGCAGGAAGGCGATTCCACCGACCACGAGCGCAAACCCGAGAACCGTCTCACCATGCCACCAGCGATTGCGGATGGGGCCGTGGCGCACAACGGTCCACAGCGCCACAATCGGCACGAACGAGAAGACCAGAGAGAAGAGCAAGCCCGCGACGAGGCCCAGCATTCCCATATATTAAGGATGCGCGAGGCCCGGGCATGAAAAAACGTTGTCAGTCCTACCACTCGCGTTCGTACCGACCTAGAATTGTGGTCCAAGGGGAAACCGCACGGAGGAGGAATGATGAAGAAGATGCTTGTCGCAGCGTTCGTCCTGTCCCTCACGAATGGCGTGATTGGTCAGAACGCGTCTGCGATCCTGGACGCGGCTAACACGGCCATGGGTACCGCGAACGTGAAGTCCATGGCGATCATCGGGAACGGCTCGAGCTTCAATTTCGGGCAGGCGGTCAGCGCCAACGCGCCATGGCCGCGCTTCATCCTGAAGAGTTACTTCGCCGACATCCATTTCGACACGCCGTCGATGCGAATGGAGGCGTTTCGGACTAATCCGGATGGCAGTGCGCCGTTCGGCGGCTTCACGCAGTTCTTCTTCGTGAGCGGCGCGAGCGCGTGGAACATGGCAGCCGGCCCTGATGCGCCGCCACCGGGACGCGGCGGACCGGGCGGTCCCGGTGGACCAGGTGGACCAGGCGGTCCTGGCGGACCAGGCGGGCCGGGCGGTTTCGCTGGACCAGGTGGGCCGGGCGGTCCCGGTGGGCCGGGCAGACCCCCGCCAGCCGGCGCGCCGGGCGGCGCAGCAGGAGCACCCGGAGCCGGCGGCCCACCACCTGGCGGGCCGGGAGGCGCGCCCGGCGGAGCACCGGGCGCTGGCGGGCGAGGACCTGGTGGCGGCGGTGGGCGCGGCGGGCCGCCGCCGGTACAGGGTCAGGTTCAGCCGGCGGCCACAGCCACCGAGCGTCAAATCCAGATCTGGATGAATCCGCCCGGCTTCATCAAGGCGGCGCAGGCCAATAACGCCACCGTGACGACCAAGGGCTCGAACAAGGAAGTGGCGTTTACCCTGCCCACGGGCCAGAAGTTTACCGGCGTGATCAACGGGCAGAACCTGGTCGAGAAGGTCACCAGCTGGATCGACAACCCGGTGCTCGGCGACACGCCGATCGAGACGACGTTCTCGAACTACAAGAGCTTCGGGGCGATCAAGTTCCCGAGCCACATCGTGCAAACCCAGGGCGGCTGGCCGGTGCTCGACCTGACGGTCACCGAAGCGAGACCCAATGAGGCCATCCCGGTCGATGTGCCACCCAACGTGACGGCGCCGCAGCCGCCGCCGGCTCCGCCCGCCGAGTCGCGCAAGCTCGCCGACGGCGTGTGGCTCGTTCCGACCTCACACAACAGCCTCGTCGTCGAATTCGCGGACCACATCGTCGTCATCGAAGGCCCGCTCAGCGAGGCGCGCTCAGACTATGTCGTCGCCGAAGCGCACAAGCTGGTGCCAAACAAACCGATCCGGTACGTGGTGAATACCCACAACCACTTCGACCACTCGAGCGGTCTGCGAACATTCGCGGCCGAAGGAGCCACCATCGTCACGGCGTCGATGTACAAGCCGTACTACGATCGCGTCTTCGCCTACCCACACACGATCAATCCTGACGAGCTGGCGAAGTCCGGCAAGAAGGCCGTTGTCGAAGGGGTGAACGGGAAGCGTGTGCTCAGTGACGCGACGCGCAGCATCGAGCTGTACGTTCTACAGCCGAGCCCGCACAACGACGCGATGATGGTGATCTATTTCCCGAAGGAGAAGATGCTGGTCAACGCGGATCTCTTTACACCGCCGGCGGCTCCACCTGCAGGCGGAGCCGCGCCGGCACCTGCTCCGGCCGCTGCGCCGGCGGCACCCGCGCCGCCCAACCCGCTGGCGGTCAGCCTCGCCGACAACGTCGCGCGATTGAAGCTCGACGTCGCGACGATCGTGCCGATCCACGGGAACCCGGGACCGTACGACACGCTCTTGCGAGCGATTGGAAGGTAGCCGCTCGGTGAATTGATGATTGTAGATTGTTGATTGATGATTGGTGGGCTCGAGGGGCGGCTGCCAACGTGGCCGCCCCCGCACCTTCGCACCAGTCGCACCTCTCGCACCCTCGCACCTACTTGGTGCCCGCCTTTGCCGCCATCGTCTTGACGTTTTCGGCGTACGTCTGAATCGGACCGTGGATCGGCACGGCCTTGTCGACCCTCAGCTTCCGATCCGCCACGTTCTGCTGGTAGTTGTCGTCCCACGGATATTGCAGCCAGCCGGCATCGTAGAGATCGGCCTGAATCAGCATCCGGTCTCGAGGGACGTAGCCCATGATGAGCGTCCCGGCGTGAACGTTGCCCTTGACGTAATAGAGCTGCAGCTCCATCGACTTGTCCTTCAACGTCAACGCATCGTCCATCGTTTCGATCTTGAGCGGCTTACGATTCTTCTCGAGCGCGTCCGGCACGATCGTGTGCTTGCGTTCGACGAGCCACTTGAAGAACTCCTCGTTCCCCTTGTGGGTGATGATGGTCAGACCCTCGGCCACTGCCACGCGCAGGCCGCCTGAGTGGTCGAAGTGGTGATGCGACACGATCACGTGCGTGAGCGGCTTGGTGCTGAGGCTCCGAGCTTTGGCGATGACCGCCGCCGACCGCACTTCGTTGAGCGGGACTTCAAACAGCACGAGGTGGTCGTCGAACTCGAACACCACGCTGCGATGGTTGCCCGAGCCAGCGAGCCACCAGATGCCCTTGCCGATTGGCTGTGCGTCGACCGTCACGGGCGCAATCGCCGGCGGAACAGCGGCCGCCTGCACCGCGGCCGGCGCGGCCAGATCGCCCGCGGCGCCATCGACCGTGTTCTTTGACACCTCGATGTCCGCCTGCACGTACTTGTCGATCTTCGTCGTCAGGCGCTTCGGCATCTTCAAGCCATTCACGTCCTCATAGCCTGAAAACGACGTCTCGATCGCAACGTCGCCGAGATTGGTGTTGTAGCTCATCGAGACAACGCGCGTCGGGAGCTTCGTCGTGCCGTGGACGGCGAGCGTCAGCACGTCGCCGTTCGCGGTCGTCACGTCAACGGCCTGCTCGATGCCCAGTTGATGGAGATTCCCCACCTTCGCGCCAGGATCGAGGGCCGCGCGAACGGCCGTGATCGGCTGGTGCAGCATCTCGAGGCGCCGGTCGCGCGCCACGATCTCCGCGACACGAGTCGCCATACCGTCCTGGCCGACGTTGAACCCGATGTCGCCGTCGACGACGAAGTTCTGTTTTTGGACGGTGGCGGCCGCAAACGGGAACTGTGCGGTCCGCGTCTGTTCGAGCCTCATGCGGCCGTTGGCCAGATCGATCGCCCGCTTGAAGCCTGTCACCCTCCAGACCGGCAGGTCGGCTTCAGGCGTCGGGTTCTGCCCCACATTGGGGTTCATTCCTTCGCCTTCGATCGTCAGGGTCTTCACCGCAAGAATCTTGTCGCGGCCGCCGAGAGCCGCGGCCGCATCGTTGACGAGTTGCATCTCGGGCGGCGCCTGCGTGCACGCGCCCGCGACGATGGCGACCAGCGCGACCAATAGTGTTTTCATATAGGTAACTCCCGTTTGGATCTCGCGAAGCGGAGTCTGGGGTACTGGTTGCGAGCTGTCAAGTCCATCACGGTCCATCACGGTCCATCACGGTTGAATCTCAGTAGGCCCAACGCTAGACTGCGATTCTCACACGCGGATAGATCACATCCTTATGACTGGGCTGCTCGGTCGGGCCGTACTCGCGTTTCTTCTCTTGCCTGGCACGGTCGCGTTCCTCATTCCCTGGTTATTGCTGGAAGCCGGTCAAGCCCGGACTCCAGTCGACTGGCTTGGACTCATTCCGTTCCTGCTCGGCGTGGGACCGTTGCTGTGGTGCGTGTGGGCGTTCTACTCCGCTGGCAAGGGCACGCTCGCACCGTGGGCACCTCCGCGGCATCTGGTCGTGACCGGGTTGTACCGCTTCTCGCGTAACCCGATGTACATCGCGGTCGCGTTGATCCTGTGGGGCTGGGCTCTGGGGTTTCGCTCACGCGCCATCGCGGTCTATGCTCTGGTCGTCATGCTCGCCTTCCATCTCCGGGTGGTGCTCGGCGAGGAACCGTGGCTTGCTCGCACGCATGGCGAGGAGTGGATACGGTATAAGGCTCGAGTGCCGCGCTGGTTGGGGGTTCATCACTCGTAGGGATGTCTGAAGGATCTCACCATGAAGATCAACACCGATCGCGTCGTCGGCGTCAGCGCCATGGTGGTGGGGCTCGGCAGTCTGCTGGTCTTCGCGTATCAGGCACAGCTGATGCGCGAGTCCCAGCGCGCGTCAGTGCTGCCATACCTCCAGGTCGTCGTCATCGCGAACGACCAGGGTACGTCGCTCGTGTTGAGCAACACCGGAATCGGTCCCGCACTGATCGACGATGTGCGTATTAGCTACCAGGGGCGCGAGCGCCAGATCGATCCGTACGATTTCTACATCGAGCTGCGGCCGGACGCGGAAAAAGCCGGAGTTGGTGTCGACAAGATCCAGCCCGGCCGTCTCATTCCTGTTGGATACACGGCTCACCTGATTAGCGCCGGAGCCGGCGATCCCAAGCGGTCGATAGAGATGCTCAAGGAATTACTCCATTTCTTCGAGATCGCGGATGTGCCCAAGAGTTGGTACATCAATTCGGGTGAAGCGGGTACCGGCAAAGCGGTTGTTATCGTCACGTACTCATCGGTCTACGGCGAACACTGGCGGATTCGCTCCGACCGAACGGTGCCAGAGCACCTGTGACGATCCGTGCCCTCGTCTACTCGACGCGTTCGCCCCCGGGCGGTCCGTTCTTCGTCGCCCACAACACACCCCCACAACGCGCCTGCTTTAGCACCAAGCCACGCGCTTCGGTCCGGCGTCTAAAGCCGCGTTGTTCTGCGCTTCCGCGGACACGGAGGACTACCATGACGACACTTGCTCGACTGCTGATCGCCGTCGCCACGACGCTGATTCCGGTTTCAGCTCTTGCCCAGGCACCAATCGGTCCCCTTCAGTCTCAGCCGCCTACTGCCGTTCGGCTGGCGTGCTTCAGTCTGCAGCGGGCTTTTTCTGAGTCCGCCGACGGAAAGGCCGCTATTGCACGACTCACGGCTCTTCAGGATGAGAAGGCTCGTGCCATCGCCGAGAAGAACAAGGCGCTGCAGGCGCAGGAGCAGGCATTACAGCAGAGCACGCCGCTGCTCAGCGAGGCCGCTCGCACTCAACGAAGCAACGAACTGGAGAGATTCCGAATCGACGTGCAGAGATTCATTCAAGATGCACAGGCTGAGCTCATGGGCGTTCAACGGGATACCGAAAACGCCTTTCTGGTCAGGCTCAAGCCGGCGGTAGAGAAAGTCGCGAAAGACAAGGGACTGCAGATGATCTTCAATCTCGACGAAGGATTGATCGCCTGGACCGATCCGTCACTGGACATCACTTCCGACGTTGTCAAGCAGCTGGCTCTCAAGTAAATTCGAGGGCATGAAAGCGATTCGCGTCCACGCGTTTGGCGGTCCCGACGTTCTGAAATACGAAGACGTCCCTGAACCCACACCGAAGCCCGGCGAAGCGGTCGTGAAGATCGACGCGGCAGGCGTCAACTTCATCGACATCTATCAACGCACCGGTGTGTACAAGCCGCCCTTGCCGGTGACGCTCGGCCAGGAAGGCGCGGGCACCATCACAGCCGTCGGCACAGGGGCGACCGACGTGAAGATCGGCGATCGCGTGGCCTGGGCCGGCGTGGTCGGGAGCTACGCCGGCTATGCGGCCGTGCCCGTGGACAAACTGGTGCCGCTGCCGTCCACCGTCACCAGCAAGCAAGGCGCGGCCGCCATGCTTCAGGGCATTACGGCGCACTATCTCGCGTGCTCCACGTATCCGCTCAAGCCGGGCGACACGTGTCTTGTCCATGCCGGCGCGGGCGGGGTCGGTCTCCTCCTCACACAGATTGCCAAGCTCCGCGGCGCGCGCGTCATCACCACGGTCTCAACCGAAGAAAAGGCCGCGTTGTCGCGAGGGGCGGGCGCCGACCACGTGATCCAATACACCAGTCAGGATTTCGAGCAGAGCGTCAAGGATCTCACCGGCGGCAAGGGCGTGCAGGTCGTCTACGATTCGGTCGGTCTGGACACGTTTACCAAGGGCCTCAACATCGTCGCTCGACGCGGGCTGATGGCGTTGTACGGACAATCGAGCGGTGTCGTCCCCCCAGTCGATCCGCAGCTGCTCATGCAGAAGGGATCGATTTTTCTGACGCGACCTGGACTGGGTAATTACATGGCCGACCGGACCGAGCTGCTCCAGCGCACCACCGAGTTATTCGGCTGGATCGGCAGCGGAAAGCTCCACCTCCGCACGGAGTTCGAGTTCCCACTCAAGGACGCGGCGGAGGCCCACAACGCGCTCGAGGGCCGAAAAACGACCGGAAAGGTCCTGCTGATTCCTTAGTTGCGTCGTTATAAGGGAAGTGAGAGGATCGGCGGCATTCAGGATGGAGGGCACTATGCGAGCGACGTTCGGTGTTTGCGCGGCGGTTCTCGGATTTCTCGCGTTGGCCGTGCCGGTTGCCGCTCACCACTCCTTCGCGGCGGAGTTCGATGCGACCAAGCCGGTCACACTCAAGGGCGCCGTCACCAAGGTGGAATTTCGCAATCCGCACATCTGGGTCTACTTCGATGTGAAAAGCGATGACGGCAAGGTCACGCCGTGGCAATGCGAGGGCGGCGCGCCGAACGCGCTCGCCAGACAAGGTTGGAATCGCAACACCCTGCCGGTCGGCGCGCAGATCGTCGTCGACGGCTTCAAGGCCAAGGACGGAACCAACACCTGCAACGCGAGAGTGTGGAAGCTGCCCGACGGCAAGACGGTGTTTGCCGGATCAGCCGACAGCCCTGGCGCGCCCCCGGCCAGGGGAAACCCCTAACGCGTCGTCAATGAATTGCGGATTGCTGATTGTTGATTGATGATTTCCGTCAGTTTCGCGGAGGTTTCTGTATGAGGAATCGCTTCCTAGGCTCCGTCGTCACCGCGGCCGTGGTCGCGCTGATACCGCTCGCCATCTCGCTCCGCGCAGGCCAGAACCCGCCGGCCGCGCCAGCCGGCGCTCAGGCCGGCCGCGGCGCCGGCCCGGCGCCGATTGTCAACGACGGCACGCCGGTGCCACGGACACCGGACGGCAAGGCTGACCTCTCTGGCGTGTGGAACAAGCGGCTCGTGCAGAACACGGCCGCCGCCGTGCAGCCGCTGCCGTTCACGGCTGAGGGCCTCAAGGCGTTCAACGACGTGTGGAATCACATCGACCCGACGAGCCGGTGCATTCTGCCGGGCGTGCCGCGCGTGAACACGTCGCCGTATCCATTCCAAATCGTTCAGACGCCGGACAAAGTGGTGTTCCTCTACGAATACATGCACAACTTCCGCGTGATCTACACCAACACCAACCAGCAGCATCACACGGAGTGGGAGCCGTCACTGCTCGGCGACTCCATCGGCCACTGGGAAGGCGACACGCTGGTCGTCGACACGACCAACTTCACCGATCGCACGTGGCTCGACGATCACGGCGACCGCCACAGCGACGCGCTGCACGTGATCGAGCGGTGGCAACGCGTCAGCGCGAACCAGTTGTCGTACCAGGAGACGATCGACGATCCGAAGTTCTACACCAAGCCCTGGACGGTCGGCTGGCTGATGCCGCTCGCGCCCAAGGACTGGATCATCATGGAGTACGCGTGCACCGACAACAACAAGGACCTGTACGACGGTCACTTGCAGAACGGGCCGCTTGACGGATCGCTCAGAGACGGCACGGCGGTCGCGCCGGCGCCGCCCGCTCGCGGCGCGGCTCCCGCGGCCGCTCCCGCTGCTGTGCGACCGTAACGCCGCCGATGGCGGCGATCCTTGGGTGGTGTCAGTGGCTCGAGAGCACTGACATCGGGACGGCCCTCCGCGAGTCGACGCTGATGTTCCCCCTCGTCGAGGGCACGCATCTGCTGGCCCTCGGCGTGTCGGTCGGCACGATCGCCATCTCGGATCTCCGCCTCCTCGGCGTCATCCTCAAGCGGGAGCGTGTCTCGGACGTCATGGGGCAGCTCCTGCCCTGGAGCATCGGCGGCTTCATCATCATGGTGCTGACCGGGTCGCTGCTCTTCTGGTCGGAGGCGGTCAGCGCGTACAACAGCGTGTGGTTCCGCTGGAAGATGGTCTTCCTGCTGTTGTCGGGCATCAACGCCATGGCCTATCACCTGACAATCCATCGCCGATTGGCAGAGTGGGACGGCGACCCCGTCCCGCCCGCCAGGGCTCGACTGGCCGGAGCGCTCTCGCTGCTCTTCTGGGCCATCGTCATCGCCGCCGGCCGCACCACGGCGTACAAACTATGAATTGCGGATTGTGGATTGGTGATTGATGATTGCAGTCAGCGGCCAATCGTCAACCATCAATCCGTAATCATCAATCACCAATCCGCAATCATCAATTCTTGCGATGGAGTCCTTACTTCCCTTCTTTCAGTGGTGCGACAAGACGGCGATCGGCGTGTATATCCGCGATACGTCGATGTGGGCGTTTCCCATCATCGAGACATTTCATATTCTGGCGCTCACGGTGCTTTTCGGAACGATTCTGATCGTCGACCTGCGCCTCCTCGGCATGGGCATGCGACGCCAGGCGGCCTCACTCCTGGCCAGGGAGCTCGGGCCGTGGATGTACGGCAGCCTCGCGTTGATCCTGCCGACGGGCATACTGCTCTTCCTCTCGGAAGCCCTGAAGTGCTACGGCAACGATGGATTCCGGTTCAAAATGGTCTTTCTGTTTGCCGCGCTCGTCTTTCACTTCACCGCATTCAGGTGGGCGACGGCGGCCGACTCTCGGATGTCGCCGGGATCGAGGAAGATCGTCGCACTCGTGTCGATGGCGCTCTGGCTTGGGGTGGGCATCGGAGGGCGAGCCATCGGGTTTGTGTGATGACGGTCCCCCTGAAGGCGGACTCTGCAGGTGACGACCATGACTAAACGACTTTGCGTCCGGCTACTCCTCCCCGTCGCGCTCATCGTTGCTGCGCTTTCGATGGCGTCGGCGCAGAACCAGACCGCGCCGCGACCTGCGACGCCTGGGACCGATATCCCGCGTCTTCAGTTCGAGAAGTACACCCTGCCAAATGGGCTCGAGGTGATTCTCAGCCAGGACCGGCGGCTGCCGATGGTGGCGGTGAATCTCTGGTACCACGTCGGTCCCGCCAACGAGGAGCCCGGGCGGACCGGCTTCGCGCATCTGTTCGAGCACATGATGTTCCAGAGCTCGAAGCACGTGCCGCCCGATTCGCACATCCGGCTGCTCGAGGCCGCCGGCGCGAGCGACTTGAACGGCACGACCGACTTCGATCGGACCAACTACTTCGAAACCGTGCCGGCCAACCAGCTGGAGCTGGCGCTGTGGCTCGAATCCGACCGCATGGGGTACCTCATCGACAAGGTCGACCAGGCGTCGCTCTCGAACCAGCAGGACGTCGTCCGTAACGAGCGCCGCCAGACCCACGAGACGCCCCCCTATGCCGCCGCAGACGAGGCCGTCATCCAGACGCTCTTTCCGAAGGGCCATCCGTACTATGGGAACGTCATCGGCTCGCACGAGGACATCCAGGCCGTGAAGCTCGACGACGTCAGGCGGTTCTTCCGGCAGTACTACGCGCCGAACAACGCCACCATGGCGATCGTCGGCGACTACGACCCCGTCCAGGCCAAGCAGCTCGTGCAGAAGTATTTCGGCACGCTCAAGCGCGGTCCGGCAGTACCGCCGATCAAAGCCGACACGCCCAAGATCACCTCGGAGCGCCGCAAGGTCGTGACCGTCCGCGCCGAACTGCCGCGCGTCTACATGGCGTGGCTCACTTCACCAATCTACAAGCCGGGCGACGCCGATGCCGACATCACGGCCACGATCCTCGGCGGCGGCCGCAGCAGCCGTTTATACAAGAAGCTCGTCTATGAACGGCAGATCGCGCAGGACGTCGCGGCCTTCCAGTATTCGCTGATTCTCGGATCCATCTTTCAGATCGAGGTGACCGGCCGCCCCGGCCACACGGCTGATGAACTCGAGAAGGCGATAGACGAGGAGATGACGACGCTTCGCGCCGAGCCTCCCTCCGCCAGCGAGATCGAGCGCGCGCGCAACACGATCGAGACCAACATCATCGGTGGCCTCGAGCGGCTGGGCGGCTTCGGCGGCGTCGCCGATCGCCTGAACACGTACAACCATTACCTTGGCACTCCGGACTATCTGCAGAAGGACGTCGAGCGATATCGCGCGGTCAGCGCGGCATCGCTGCTGGCGTTCGCACGGGCTCAACTCGCGCAGAACGCGCGTGTCGTGCTGCAGGCCGTCCCCGGTCAGCCGCAGGCAGCCGCCGCATCGACGCCGGCGCCAACACTGGCCGCACCAGGTGTTGCCCAAACTCAGGGAGGCGAAGCGATTAACGCCGACGAGCCGTGGCGACTCGAAATGCCGAAACCCGGTCCCGCGCCTGCCCTTCAGTTGGCGACGCCGGTGTCGGCGACGCTTCCCAACGGGTTGACGCTCATCTTGAGCGAGAGACGAGGCCTGCCCATCGTCTCGGCCAATCTGGTGTTCAGGACCGGCAGCGGCGCCAATCCTGCCGACAAGCCGGGCCTCGCCAATTTCATGTCGGCCATGCTCGACCAGGGCACCGCCACTCGTACCGCGCCGCAGATCGCCGACGAGCTCGCGCGGCTCGGCGCGAGCCTGACCACCAGCAGCACGATGGACGCCACAACGGTGTCGGCGCGATCGCTCTCGAAGAACCTCGCCGCCACGCTGGACCTCGTGGCCGACGTGGCGCTGCGACCCGCATTCCCAGCCATGGAGATCGACCGGCAGCGTGCCCAGCGTCTGGGCCAGGTCGTGCAGCAGCGCGACAATCCCGCGCAGGTCGCCGCGCAGGTGCAAGCGGCGGCGCTCTATGGCGCTGGCCATCCCTACGGTTATTCCGAATTGGGGACTGAAGCCTCTGTCAGAGCGATGACACGCGACGACATGCTCACGTTCTGGAGACAGAACTTCGTCCCGAACAACGCGGCCCTCATCGTGGCCGGCGACATTTCGATGGCCGACCTGCGCACGCTCGCCGACAAGATGTTCGGCGCGTGGCAACGCGGCACACCGGCGCAGCCGACGATCGGCACGCCCGCGACGACGGCGGCTCGCATCGTCATCGTCGACAAGCCCAAGTCGCCACAGACGCAGCTGCGGGTCGCGACAATCGGCGCGGCACGATCGTCACCGGACTTCCGTCCGCTTCAAATCATGAATCTGGCCCTTGGCGGCTTGTTCTCGAGTCGGATCAACATGAATCTGCGGGAGCAGCACGGATACAGCTACGGCACGTACTCGCAGTTCACATTCCGCCGCAGCCCCGGCCCGTTTACGGTGGCCGGCAGCGTGCGGACGGATGCGACAGCTCCCGCCGTCACCGAGATCTTCAAGGAGATCGCCGGCATCATCGAAAAGGCGATGGGCGGCGACGAGCTTCAGAAGGCCAAGGATTCTCTGGCCAACTCGCTGCCGGGCGCATTTGAAAGCAGCGCGGGCGCCGTTGGCAACTTCTCGAACGTCTTCACCTACGATCTCGGGCTCGACTACTACACTCGATACGCGGCGCAGGTCAACGCCGTGACGGCCGCTCAAGCCCTCGACGTGGCGAAACGATATCTGGTGCCGGAACAAATGGTCGTGATTGCCGTCGGAGACCGCGCGGTGATCGAGGCAGAGCTCAAGAAGCTGAACCTGGGCGCGACCGAAATTCGCGATGCCGAAGGCAAGCCGATCAACTAGGGTCGATCGGATCGGACTCTTCCACCCGGCGGGCTTCATCGTGCTCGCCTGTATCGGTGCGTACTGGAACAGTCTCGGCGGGCCGCTGGTCTGGAACGACCAGGCCTCGATCGTCGACAACCAGACGATCCGCCACCTCTCGCCGCTCGGCGACCTCCTCGCGCCGCCCCGCGCGACCCTGGTAGCCGGCCATCCCGTCGCCAATCTGTCCTTCGCTTTGAACTACGCCCTCGGCGGTGTTGACGTCGCCGGGTACCACGTCGTCAACATCGCCATCCATCTGCTCTCCGCGCTCGTCCTGTTCGGCATCGTGCGCCGTACGCTCAAGAATCCTCGCGTCGCACCGTCTTCCCTCTGGTCGAACGATGTGCTGGCGCTCGGCGCCACCCTCCTGTGGCTGGTCCATCCGCTCCAGAGCGAAGCGGTCAACTATGTCAGCGGGCGCAGCGAGCTGCTGATGGGATTCTTCTTCTTCCTGACGCTGTACTGCGCTGCCGACGCGCGGGGATCACACCATCCAACCCATCAAGTGCTCTGGGAAGCGGCGTCGGTGCTGTGTTGCGCGCTTGGGATGGCGTCGAGCGAGCTGATGCTGACGGCGCCCCTCGTCGTCCTGGCCTACGATCGCGTCTTCGAGTTCGACTCGTGTCGCGAGGCCGTCCGCACACGCAAGACACTTTATTCAGCGTTGGCAGCGACGTGGCTGGAACTCGCCTGGCTCTTGTGGTCCGCGGGCCGTCCTCCTGTCGGCCTGTGGCCCTCGGTCGGCTTGTGGACCCAACTGCTAAACCAAGTGCAGATGATTGCGCACTACCTGTCGCTGGCCGTCTGGCCTGGCGCGCTCGTCCTGGACTACGGACCTCCGCAGGCGCTCTCACTCCAGCAGGTCTGGCCCGCCGCGATCCTGTTGCTCGCGCTCGTGGCCGCGACAGTCGTGGCGCTGCGGCGATGGCCGACGGTCGGTTTCCTGGGAGCCGCGTCTTTTCTCACGCTTGCGCCGGGCGTCATCCTCGGTCCCGCATTTGGCGACGTCGGCGCCGAGCGTCGAATGTTCATCCCGCTCGCGGCGCTGGCCGTGCTGGCGGTTGTATCCGCTGGCTGGTTGACCGAGCGACTCGCGGCCCGATTCCAGACGCGATCGAAATCGATCGCCAGCGTCGCCATCGACGTGGTGTTTGTCATCCTGCTCGCCTCCGCGGTCCGCACCGTATACCGGAACGAGCAATACGCCGATCCCGTGGCGCTGTGGACCAGTACGGTGGCCGCGCGCCCGCACGGCCGAGCCCGCTACGCGCTGGCGACCTCGCTCATCGCCGCCGGCGAGGAAGACGATGGCATCGAACAGTTGCGGCGAGCCTCCGATATCCCGGCCGCCCGCTACGCGCTCGGCAACGAGCTGTACGCGGTGGGCAAAATGGACGAGGCCGCCCGCGTCTTGCAGCAGCTCATTCGCGATCACCCGGCTGGTGCCGACGAGCCGGCGGCACACCTGCTCCTCGCGCGAACGCTGATGGCACAAGGCAGGCTGGAGGAATCGGCGGTTGAGTTCCAGGCGATTCTCGACGCCGCGGCGAGCCCTGGGACCTCTGTGGAAGCAGCGCAAGGTCTCACCGAACTTGGTACCGCCCAGCGCATCATCGCCGCCGACCTGCTCCGCCGGCAGCACGTCGACGAAGCCGTGGCGCACGCCCGCGAAGCCGTCCGCCTTCGTCCGGCAGAAGCCGACGCCCACGCGACGCTCGGCTCGGCGCTCGCCGCCCAAGGCATGCCGGACGAAGCGATCGTGCAGTTTCGCGAAGCCTTGCGAATCGATCCGGGCGAACAAGAGGCGCAAAGCGGTCTCGTGGCCGCGCTCAACCAGCCGCGTCCCCGCCGCCGGCCGTAGGGCCCGCCCCCGGAAGAGCTGCCAAAAAACGGTCATATATAATGACCGCTCACCCCAGACCGTCCGATAACCTGGGTGTCCGCCTTGGGGCGGACCTGAACCATGGCTGCAAGCATCAGGCTCCGGCCTCTCGTCCGCGCCGCGAACATTCCCGATATTCCGCTGGCGCCGGGCGACTCGAAGGTCGTCGGTCGATCGGACCAGGCCGACGTCACCATTGACGAGCCCAGCCTGTCGCGCCTCCACGCCAAGGTCAACGTCAATTTCTCCGGCGTGGTGACCGTCGAGGATCTCGGCAGCACCAACGGCATCTTCATCAACAACTCCCAGCGCAAGGGCGGCTCGCTGTCCTCGGGCGACCGCGTGCGTTTTGGCTCGGTCGAATACGAGCTCGAAAAGGAGCACCCAGCGGAGGACATTCGCTCGGCCGACCAGACCGTGCTGCGCATGCCGGTCAGCGAGCAGGCGTCGAAAGCCATCGACCGCGCCGCCCTCGAAGGCCTGCTTTCCACGAGCCGCGAGCTCATGGCGTTCAGCGACCTGCCAGGACTCCTCGATCGCGTGCTCGAACGGCTGCAGGCGATTCTCAAGCCCGACCGCTCGGCGATTCTGCTGGTGAATGCGGAGACGGGCGCATTGACACCGCGCGCCGTCCGGCCCTCACGGGCGGGCTCGGCGGTGTCGGAATTTGCGAGCGGCACGGCCGTGCGCGAGGCACTGGCGGCAAGAGAAGTGCTGGTTGTGTAC
>JBGPHH010000034.1:0-23439 GCA_041484265.1 Vicinamibacteria bacterium | reverse complement strand
GTGCAGTTGAACAACGACCTGCTGCAGCAGCGGGCCTCATCCGCCAACATCGAGGCGGACTACAACAAGGCGAAGATGCAGGCCCAGATGAACGAAGAGCTCGCCAAGGATCAGCTCGTGTCCGCCCTGGTGCTGAGGCAATCGCAGGTCGACGCCGACTCGCTGGGCGTGCGCAACCAGATTTCGAAGGACCAGCTCGCAAGCAAGGCGGACTCGATGCGCGCGCAGCTCGCGGTGCAGCAGTCGCTGGTCGATCAGGCGCGCGCGCTGCTCCGCTTGACGCAGCAGCAGCGCGACGAGCTGAAGGTCCGGGCGGGCCTCGACGGGATGCTGCAGCTCGTCCCGGTTGAAGTCGGGCAGCAGGTCGCGCCGGGCACCAACCTCGCACGCGTGGCGAACCCGAGCCGCCTCAAGGCCGAAATCAAGATCGCGGAAACCCAGGCCAAGGACATTCAGCTCGGGCAGAAAGCCGAAATCGACACCAGGAACGGCATTGTCGAAGGGCGCGTCGCCCGCATCGATCCGTCGGTCCAGAACGGCACGCGCACGGTGGACGTCACGCTCACCGGCCCCCTGCCGAAGGGCGCAGTGCCCGACCTGAGCGTCGACGGCACGATCGAACTGGAGCGCCTGAACGACGTCCTCTTCATGGGCCGGCCGGCGTTCGGTCAGGACCAGAGCGTCGTCGGATTGTTCAAGATGTCGGGCGACGGCGCGAACGCGGAGCGCACTCAGGTGAAGCTCGGACGCAGCTCGGTGAACACCATCGAAGTGCTGTCCGGCCTGAAGGTCGGGGATCAGGTGATTCTGTCCGACATGTCGGCGTACGACGCCTACGACCGCATTCGACTGAAATAACGCCAGCGCAGGGCGCCCTCTTTGGATAACGCAACGTAGGGCGCCCGTTTCAGGGGCGCCGAACGGCGAGCCGGAAAGGCTCGCCCTACAGGGAGAACGAGATGGCTGAGAACGGACAGGCGCTGATCAAGCTCGATGGTGTCACGAAGGTCTTCTTCACGGACGAAGTCGAGACGCACGCGCTCTCGGGGATCCACCTCTTGATCAACAAGGGTGAGTACGTCTCGATCGCCGGACCGTCCGGGTGCGGCAAATCGACGCTCCTGTCGATCCTCGGCCTTCTCGATACGCCGACCGAAGGGCAGTACTTGCTGAACAACCGGCCAGTGGCCGAGCTCACGGCGTCGGAGCGCGCGCGCGTGCGCAATCGTGAGATCGGGTTCATCTTCCAGAGCTTCAACTTGATCGGGGACCTGACCGTCTTCGAGAACGTCGAGCTGCCGCTCACCTACCGGGGCATGAAGGCCGCCGAGCGCAAGCAGCGCGTGGAAGCGGCGCTCGAGCGCGTCGGGATGGCACACCGCGCCAAGCACCTCCCCAGCCAGCTCTCCGGCGGTCAGCAGCAGCGCGTGGCCGTCGCGCGCGCGGTCGCCGGCGAGCCGGTGATTCTCCTCGCCGACGAGCCGACGGGCAATCTCGATTCAAAGAGCGGCGAAGCCGTGATGGGCCTGCTGCGCGAGCTGTACCAGAGCGGCGCGACCATCTGCATGGTCACGCACGATCCGCGCTACGCGCGTCACGCCGATCGGCATGTCTATCTCTTCGACGGCAAGGTCGTCGACAAACCGATGGAAGAGATGGCGACGACGGAATCGTGAGATGTTGATCTCACTCCGTAATCTCGAGAAATCGTACCCCGTTGGTCCGGGCCAGACGTTCGTCCTGCGGCGCGTCAATATCGACATCAAACCGGGCGAATTCGTGTCGATCATGGGGCCGTCTGGCGCCGGCAAGTCGTCGCTGCTCCATATTCTCGGGATGCACGACGCTGCCTGGGCTGGCGAGTACAACTTTCTCGACCAGCCCGTGCACCGGCTGAACGGAAAGCAGCGGTCAGAGCTTCACAAGAAGCACATCGGGTTCGTGTTTCAGAGCTATCACTTGCTCGACAACCTGACGGTGTACGAGAACCTCGAGATTCCGCTCTCCTATCGCAACGTCGGCCGCAAGGAGCGCCAGGCCATCGTCGCCGACGTGCTGGATCGCTTTCGGATTGTCGGCAAGAAGGATCTCTATCCAAGCCAGCTCTCGGGCGGACAGCAGCAGCTGATTGGCGTCGCGCGGGCGGTCGTCGCGAACCCGCAAGTGATTCTGGCGGACGAGCCGACCGGCAATCTGCATTCCGAGCAGGGCAAGGAAATCATGGAACTGTTCAAGTCGCTCAACGAATCCGGCGTCACGATCGTGCAGGTGACGCACTCGGACGTGAACGCTTCATACGGCTCGCGGATCATTCATCTGCGGGATGGGTGGGTTGTTGACGACTAGAGAAGAAGTCGGTGCTTGGGTGCGTAGGTTCTTGGGTGCTTAGGCGAGCACCGATGAACCAAGCACCAATGAACCGTTCCTACGAACCTAAGCACGGAAGAACCTAAGCACCAACTGGGAGCAGGCATGGGCAAACAAAACGATGTGTGGCAAGGCACGCTGGCGCTGATGGTGCTGAAGACGCTCGAGTCGATGGGGCCGCAGCACGGGTACGGCATCGCGCGGCGCATCGAGCAGACGAGCGGTCAGCTGCTTGCCGTCAACTACGGGACGCTCTATCCCGCGCTCCTCAAGCTCGAGCAGGAGGGCTACATCACGTCCGAGTGGGGCGTGTCGGACAACAACCGCCGCGCCAAGTTCTACCGCCTGACGCGTGCCGGCAAGAAGCAGCTCGAGCGCGAGGCGAAGGAGTGGGAGCAGACGACGGCGATCCTCGCTCGATTTCTGGAGCCGGAAGAAGCGTAGCCGTGAGAAGCCTCCGCGCGGCCCTGGCGGCCCTGATACGCCTGAGGCACACACTGGGCCTGACCGCGCAGATCCGGACAGACCGGGATCTGACTGACCAGCTCTCCGCAGATCTTCAACTACAGATCGACGACAACCTGCGAGCCGGTATGCCCGCTGCCGAAGCACGTCGTCGGGCGCTGTTGAAGGCGGGAGGCCTGGAGGTGACGAAGGAATTGGTTCGCGACCGGCAGGGCGTGCTCTGGCTTGAGACGCTCGTTCGAGATGTCAGATTCGGGTGCCGACTGCTGCGGAAAAGCCCGGGCTTCGCCGCGATCGCCATCGCAACCCTCGCCGTTGCGATCGGCGCCAACACCGCCGTCTACACCCTTGTCGACTACGGGCTGCTGCGGCCGCTTCCCTATCCGGAGCCCGATCGTCTCGCGACCATCTCCAGGCATTACGAGCGGGGCGGCGAGAGGCTGGACAGCTATTCGCAAGACGGCGTGACGTGGTTCGCTCTCCGAGAACTCTCGACCTTGGACCTTGCGATCGTCGGTAGCGTCGGAGGCGTCAATCTGGTCGCGGGAAACCAGACGAGTTACGTCCAGCAGCAACGCGTGTCGGCGGGGTTTTTCGGGGTGCTCGGCGTTCCGCCTGCGCTCGGCCGCGAGTTCACGGCAGAAGAGGACCAGGCCGGTGGGCGGTCCGTTGTGGTGCTGAGCCATGCACTCTGGGTCCGCGCCTTTGCCGCCGACGCCTCCGTCCTTGGTCGCGACGTCACGCTGCGCGGCGAACCGTCCACCGTCGTGGGCGTGATGCCTACGGATTTTCGTCCGACGACGCCAGCCGACCTCTGGACACCTTTGCGTCCATCGACCCAAGGTGAGGGCGGCGGCCAAAACTACGACGTTTTTGCCCGCCTTCGGCCCGGCGCGGCCTGGGCCGACGTAAGGGGCCAAGTCGATTCGGTCGGCGCGACGCTCGTCCGCGACCACTATCAGCTCCCGCCTGGCGTGCGCATGTCGTTACGTCTTCTGCCCTTGCAGCAGATGACGATGTCGGACACGCGCCAGCCGCTGCTCGTCTTGTGGGCGGCCGTCGGGATTGTCCTCCTCATCGGTTGCGCCAACATCGCCGGTTTGATGCTCGTGCGCGCCTCAGCCCGCACCCCCGAGATCGCGACGCGCATCGCGCTCGGCGGCGGCCGCGCGTCGATCATCCGGCAGCTCCTTGCTGAAAGCGCCGTCCTCTCTGCCTGCGGCGGGGCGGCCGGGATCGGGATCGGGTACGCACTCTCTCGAACGCTCTCCGTCCGGCTTGCGGACATCACCACACTACCGACCACTCCAGATCTTCGCGTGCTGCTGATTGCCACGGCCGCGTCGCTCCTCACGAGCATGGTCTTCGGACTCCTGCCGGCCTTTCAGGCGAGCCGGACCGATGTGCGCGGCATGCTGGTGGACACCGGTGGATCGTCGATTGCCGGCGCGGCACGGCACTGGCCTTCCCGCCTGCTGGTCGCCGGCGAGGTGGCGCTCGGTATTGTCTTGGTGGTGGGGGCTGGTCTGTTGATCCGCACGTTCGCGCACCTGACGCAGCTCGCGCCCGGCTTCGATCCCACCAACGTGACGACCGGCACGCTGTCGCTTCAGGACGCGCGCTATCAGACGGCAGCCAGGGTCAACGATCTCTTCGCACGGAGTCTGGATCGGATTCGGCTCACGCCTGGCGTCGAGCGGGCAGCCGTGGCGTTGACGCTCCCGTATGAGAGAGCGCTCAACAACGGCTGGCGTTTCGCGGGAGAAGCCGACGGGAGACCCGAGGCGATCAGCCTGACGTACGTCACGCCGGAATACTTTGACGCCTTGCGCATTCCCGTGGTGCGTGGACGTGTGTTTTCGGATCGCGATACGGCGGCCTCGCCACAGGTGGTTGTCGTCAACGAGACCTTTGTCAGTCGATATTCTCGCGACGCCGATCCGATCGGCAGGCGTTTGCAACTTGGTGCCGGCGCCCCACCGGTCGAAATCATCGGCGTCGTCGGACCAGTTCAACAGCGGGTCAACTACGGAAACTATGAACCCGTGACGCCGCTGCCGGCTGCCTACGTGCCCGCGGGCCAGGTCGGTGACGGCGGGTTCCGCATGGCACACACGTGGTTCAGCCCGAGCTGGATCGTTCGTGCATCAGATCCAAGGATGTCGATCGTGCCGGCCATGCGAGAGGCCCTCCGCGAAGTCGACCCGCTGCTGCCATTCAACCAGTTCCGGACGATGGATGAGGTTCGCGGTGAGGCAGTGATGATGGCGCGCATTCAGGCCGCCCTCCTCGGAACCCTGGCTGTCGTTGCCCTGTTTCTCTGCTCGCTCGGCATCTACGGCATGGTCGCCAATTCCGTCGCCGAGCGGCGGCGCGAGTTCGGGGTCCGCCTGGCGCTCGGTGCGACGCCCCTTCAGATCATCAGGTCCGCAACAGCACCGGCGGTCGCGCTGTCGGTCGGCGGCGCCGTCGCCGGCCTCCTGATCGCCGCTGGCGGCGCGCGCCTGATGCGGCAACTGGTCTTTGGTGTGGCCATTGGCGACCCGCTGACCTTCGGGTTGGCGGCAGGCGTCGTGATCCTGACCGCGTGTGTCGCGGCGTTCGTCCCCGTGGCGCGCACGCTCCGGACCAACGTCGTCGCGACGCTCAACAGCCGATAGGTCCCAAGCTTCCCGAGGTTCGCAATGAGACGACTGCGTGCTTCAGTCCTTCGGTTCGTCGGCCTGTTCGACAAACGCCGGCGGGACTTGCGGCTCACAGACGAGCTGCAGAGCCATCTCGAGATGCACATCGAGGACAACCTGCGTGCCGGGATGACGCCGGACCAGGCGCGGCGCCAGGCGCTCATGGCCCTCGGCGGCCTTGATCAGACGAAAGAGCAATACCGAGACCGGCGTGGCATCCCGTTCCTTGAAGCGATCGTCCAGGATCTGCGCTACGCCTTGCGCACGATGCGCAAGAGTCCGGGATTCACGGGCGCGGCCGTGTTGACATTGGCTCTCGGCATCGGCGCCAACACCGCCATGTTCAGCTTCGCGGATGCAACGGCCTTCCGGCCCATGGATGTGCCGAGACCGGGCGAGGTGATCCGCATCTTCAGCAGTACAAAGGCCGACCCGTACGGCCAGCTTTCCGTGCCGGACTACCGAGACTTTCGGAGTCACACCACCACGCTGTCCGGACTCGTCGCGTACGAGACGAACGTCGTCGCAATGTCCAAGAGCCAAGACGAAAACCCTCGGATGCTCCTCGCGTACCTCGTGAGCGGCAACTACTTTTCGGCGTTGGACCTCGAGCCTGCCATTGGCCGCGGTTTTCGCGACGAGGAGGATCGTGTCGCCGGAGCGAACGCTGTTGTCGTCATCAGTGACGGTCTGTGGCGGCGGGAATTTCAGGCCGATCCGGCCGTCGTCGGCAAGACGATCACGTTGGCCAGCCACGAATTCACGATCATCGGCGTCGCACCCGCGGGATTCTCCGGCACCGATCTGTTTGTCCATCCGGACCTATTCGTTCCGCTCGCGATGACCCATGAGGTCGCGCCGGTCCTGCCCACCAACTACCTCGACGATCGAGCCAATCGCGACCTGGATGTTGTGGGTCGCCTGAAGCCCGGCGTCAGCGTGGCTCGCGCGAACGCCGAGGTCGTGGCGCTCGCGCGATCGATCGAGCAGTCCAATCCGGACTCGAACCGTAATCGCACGGCGATGGCGCTGCCTGAAATGGCCGCTCGTGAGAAGCTCGACGAGGGCGGCTATCAGAGCGCCGGTCTCTTCCTTGGGATCGTGGCGATGGTGCTGCTCATCGCGTGCGCCAACGTCGCTAATCTGATGCTCTCGCGCGCGGCGGGCCGGGCGAGGGAGATTGCCGTCCGGCTGGCGATTGGCGCATCGCGCGGCCGGCTGGTTCGGCAGCTGCTGACCGAGAGCGTCCTCGTTGCGGCTGTCGGCGGCCTGGTGGGTCTTGTCCTCGCCTACGGCGGCACCCGCTATCTGTCACTCGCCGCGCAGTCCATTCTGTCGAATAGTGACTTTCCCATCGCGGTCGACTTCCGGCTCGACGAGCGCGTCTTGCTGTTCACGCTCGCGACGATCCTCGCAACCGCGGTCCTCTTCGGTCTGACGCCGGCGCTGCGGAGCACGCGTATCAATCTGGCTCTCTCGCTGACGGCTGCAACGAAGACCGCGGGCGGGCGGCGTCGATGGTTCAGCGCCCGCAATCTGCTGGTCGCGTCGCAAGTGGCCCTGTCCGTCGTCGTCCTGACAGTGTCTGGCCTCTCGATCCGAAGCTTTCTCGACAAGAGACAGGCCGATCCCGGGTTCCGAACAGACCACGTGCTGTTGATGACGTTCGATCCCGGCGCCGCGGGCCAGGACCGGGACCAGGTGAAGCAGTTCTACGATCGCGTCGTCGCTCGGACGAAGGTTCTTCCCGGCGTGACGGCCGCCGCTCTCGCTCAGGGCATCCCCCTCAGCGGCATCAATACCGGCCAAACGACGGCTCTAGTGGTTGACGGATTCGAGATGCCAGTGGGACAAGACAGCTTGTCCGTTCGCTCGAATATTGTCGATCCCGGCTACTGGAACGCGATGCGGATACCGATCGTGCGCGGCCGCGCCTTCGACGACCGGGACACGACCGCAAGTCCACAGGTCATTGTCATCAACGAGACAATGGCTCGTCAATATTGGCCAAACCAGGACGCCGTCGGGAACACCATTCATTTCGGAGCTCGCAACGGTCCCGAGGTGCAAGTCATTGGTGTCGCCAAGGACGGCAAGTACAACGACATCGCCGAACACCAGCAACCGGTCGTTTATTTGCCTTTCTCGCAAGCGAATCGTTCGATGATGACTATGATCGTCCTCGCCAAGAGCGACGCCGCCGATCTCTCCGCGCCGATTCGATCCGAGGTCAAAGCGCTCGACGTGAATGTGCCCGTCTTCAACGTTCGGACACTGGACAGCGTGTACGAAGCGCGGACGATGGTTCCGGCACGGTTGGTGTCGCAGATCATGGTTTCTCTCGGAGTGCTCGGCCTGGTGCTCGCGGTTGTCGGGCTCTACGGAGTGATCTCGTACCTGACGACGCTGCGGACGCGTGAGATTGGGATCCGCATGGCCATTGGCGCCGATCGCCTGAGTGTGCTCCTGCTGGTGTTGAAGCAGTCGGTCGGGATGGTCGGCGTCGGCCTCGTGGTCGGGATCGGCCTGGCGTTCTTCCTCACGCCTGCCTTGGCGGTTCCGTTTGACTTCGTCCCGCGCGATCTCACGATCCTCACAATCGTTCCATTTGTCTTGAGTACCGCGGCCCTGACGGCTTCTCTGATTCCCGCGCGGCGCGCCGCCATGGTCAGTCCAACAGTCGCGCTGAGGGACGAGTGATAACGGTCCGGCTAAAGCCGGACACTACGACAGTACGCAGGTCAGTACGTCGGTGAGTACGGCGGTCAGTGTGTCGGTGAGTACGTCGGTCAGTGCGTGGGTCAGTACATAGGTCAGTACGTAGTGTCCGGCTTCAGCCGGACCGTCGACGGTGATGAGGTGTGACGATGATCCTCATGAGACGACTGCGTGCATCCTTCTCGCGTCTTGGCGGGCTGTTCGGCAAGAGGAGTCACGACCGCGAGCTGGCCGACGAGCTCGAGCAGCACCTCCAGATGCACATCGACGACAACCTGCGCGTCGGAATGGCACCAGAGGAGGCCCGGCGACAGGCCCTCATCGCGCTCGGCGGGCTCGAACCGACTCGCGAACAGATTCGCGACCGGCGAGGGCTGCCGTTCGTGGAAGCTCTGACGCAGGACTTTCGTTACGCCTTGCGCGGCCTGCGCCGCTCACCAACCTTCACCATCGTCGTTGTGTTGACGCTCGCGATTGGCAGCGGCGCCAACGCGGCGATCTTCTCCATCTTCAACCAGGCGCTCGTGCGCGTCCTTCCAGTCCCCGCCCCTGAACAGCTCGTGAACCTCACGTCCCCCGGTCCGAAGACGGGCCGGACCTCGACCAGCAGCACGTTCAATTCGGACGCGGTGTTCAGCTACCCCTTGTTCCGCGATATCGAGCGAGAACAGGCGGTGTTCACCGGGATCGCGGCCTACCGCGACTTCGCCGCGAATATCTCTCATCGCAAGCAGGCCTGGACCGAAGACGGCGGCCTCGTGTCCGGCAGCTATTTCCCAGTCCTTGAGCTGAAGCCGGCGGTCGGACGCCTGCTCGGCGCAGACGATGACCGGACACGAGATGCGCATCACGTGGTCGTGCTGAGCCACCGCTTCTGGCGGACCCGCTTCAACGCGGACCCGGCGGTCCTCAACGACACCCTGGTGATCAACGGTCAGCCCATGGTGATTGTCGGGGTGACGCCACAGAAGTTCGAGAGCACCGCGCTCGAGATCCGCCCTCAAGTGTATGTGCCGCTGACCATGGCGGCGCTGATGATGCCCGGCCTCCGTAATCCGCACGCAGGCGGCGGCCCGTGGAACGGCTTTGAAGACCGTCGCGATTCCTGGCTGTATCTGTTCGCCCGCCTCAAGCCCGGCCTGTTGCTCGACACCGCCGAGCGGGCCGTCAACCTTTCCTTCGCCGCGATCATCAACAACGTCGAGCTCCCGGTGCAGCAAAACCTTCTAAGCCCGGCCGCGCGCGAACGGTTCAAGAGCCGCAAGCTGCTCCTCGAGCCAGGTCCTCAGGGACAGCGACCAGAACGTGCCGAGCTCAGCGGCGTATTCCTGCTGCTCTTCTCGGTCACCGGCATCGTGGTCCTGATTGCGTGCGCGAACGTGGCCAACCTCCTGCTGGCGCGCACGGCCGCACGCGAGCGCGACATCACGATCAGACTCTCACTCGGCGGCTCGCGGTCTCGACTGGTGAGTCAGATGCTCGTCGAGAGTCTTCTGCTGGCCTCCGCCGGCGGGCTGGCCGGCCTTCTCGTGTCCCGCTGGACGCTCAGTGCGATTGCCTCGGTCCTGCCGAATGAATACGCGCCGCTCCGCTTCGAGCTCGATTCAACTCTCATGCTCTTCACGTTCGCGCTGGCCATCGCCGTGGCGTTGCTGTGCGGCCTGTACCCCGCGCTTCTTGCCACGCGACGCGATCTGGTGGCGGCGCTCAGAGGTGGCTCGGCCGGCACTCGTTCCGCCGTGCGGCTTCGAACGTGGCTGGCCACGGCGCAGATCGCCCTGTCGATGACGCTGCTCGTGGTCGCAGGTCTGTTCATCAGGAGCCTGGTAAATCTGAGCCACGTGGACCTCGGCATGCGTGTGGCCGATATCACGACGTTCCGCGTGTCGCCTGAGCTGAGCGGCTACCCACCCAGCCAATCAAACCTCTACTTCGACCGCGTGACAGAGGCAGCGAAGGCGCTTCCCGGCGTGACATCGGTGACCGTCTCGACCACTCGGGTGCTCGGCGGATCGCGATCCGGCAGCAATGTCACCGTGGAGGGCTTCAATCCCGGCCCTGACACGAACACCAGTGCGGATTCCGCGAGAATCGCTCCAGATTACTTCCGGACGCTCGGTATTCCCCTCATCGCCGGACGCGAATTCACGGCGGCCGATGTCGTGGGCGCGCCAAAGGTCGTCATCGTCAACGAGGCGTTCGCCCGCAAGTTCAACCTTGGTGGCGATCCGATCGGCAAGCGGATGCGTCCAGGCGCCGGACGGCCGCCGGACATTGAGATCGTCGGTTTCGTCCGCGACGCGCGATACAGCCAACCGAAAGACCAGCCGGCTCCCCAGTTCTTCCTCCCGTATCGCCAGGAGGAGCCGGTCGGTGCGCTCAATTTCTACGTGAAATCAGCCGAGCCGCCGGAGCGTCTTGTGTCAACGATGCGGACGGCCATCGGCGGCATCGATCCGACCGTGCCTGTAGAGGACCTCCGCCCGCTGGAAAGCGAAATCGGCGATAGGACGATGCTCGATCGATTGGTCAGCATTTTGTCCCTCGGCTTCGCTGGCCTTGCGACGTTGCTCGCGGCCATCGGTCTGTACGGCGTGCTCGCGTACAACCTGGCGCAACGCACGCCCGAGCTTGGCCTTCGTCTCGCGCTCGGTGCGACCGCTCTCGGTGTCTGGCGGATCGTGTATGGACATGTCGCGCGGATGACACTCGTCGGCGGCATCGTCGGGGCCATTGCTGCGCTCGTCGTCGGCCGTCTTGCCGAGTCGCAGCTGTTTCAAGTGCCTGGGTACGACGCGACCGTCACGATTGCGGCGGCCTTCGGCCTTGCCGCAATCGCGTTCATCGCCGGCTGCATTCCAGCCTGGCGCGCCTCCCGCGTCGATCCCGCCCAGACTCTTCGCTGCGAATAGAACGACATCACGCCAGCAGGTCAGCGGCCGCGCGGCAACAACCGCAGCGGCCGACAGGCCGAAGACTTTACTGCCTCTGATAAGTGACGACGAGGACGTCGCGATAGGCCGGCTTCGTGGGATCCAGCGGGATGACGGGCGTCACGCCGTGGTAGACGCGCGTGTCATCGACGAGGGCCGCGTCGCACGGATCGGTCAGGGTGAAGCTGCCGAGCTCGCGGCGGTTTCGATCGTAAACCGTCGTCGTGCCGCTCGCGATGTTGCAGCGCTCGATCAGCAGGACGAGGACGAAATCGACGCCGTCGCGATGCACCCCTTCCGGTGTCGGCTGCCCCGGTTCGTCGGAGCGGGCCTCGATCCGGAATTGATGAACCTCGATTCGCCATCGGGTCACCGACGGCGCGAGCTCGCCCAACAGCGCTCGGCAAAAAGACAGAATCGTCGACAAGGTGGGTCCGGCGCCAATCTCGGGCGCGACCGGCTCGAACGATCGGGCGATACCGCCAAAGAGCGCGTTGTACTCGCGGCTCTGATAATGCGGCTGATGCGGCTCGCGGGTGATCGCGCCGAACGGGTCGGCACTGTAGACGGCATGGCGGCGCTTTCGATAACGGCTGCGATCCGCCAGATAGGCGTCGACTTCGAGATTGTTCCAGCTGGCCGCAAACGCCGGCCAGTCCGATAGTGACGGTGATCCGCCAAGCATCGGTTGCATGATGGCCCCCCTCACAAACGCGTAGCCGTCGTCGATGAGAAGCTGCAGCAGCTTCGCCGTGGCGCGCACCCCCACATTCTCGCCGAAGCCGAGTCGCGCTGTAATATCCGTCACGCAGGAGGGCAGGCGGTCGCCGACCGGACGATCGTCGCCGCGGTTATCACGTTCGCATAAAGGCGTCTTACACCTCGACGCTCGTCCATGCGGTAGTATCGATCTGATGAAGCTGATCGCGGCGGCCGCACTGGTCTGGGCCTCGTTCATCATCTGTTCATGTGTCCAGGCGCAGCCGGCGAGCGATACCGGCGATCCAGGGTTTCCCTTCGGCCCGAGCGCGATCGGCGTCCAGTCGCTCGCGTACGTCCCGGACATCAAGCCCATCCTCGATCAAGACTGCTCTGAGTGTCATGGCGGCAGAAGGACAGATGGCGGCTACCGGGTCAACGCCTACGCCGATGTCGTGAGCGGTCAGCGGCCCGGCGATGCCAGCAGTTCGCTTGTGGTGGACTGCGCTCCGGGTGGTTCGATGTACCAGTATTTCTCCGGCGACCGGATTACGAAGGCGACCATCGTGTTCCGGTGGATGGTCACCTACCACGCGGCGGCGACACGGTGATGGAACGACACCCGAGGATCCGACCAATCATCTGGCTCGTCTTCGCAGGCACGATGGCTTTCTTCCTGATGGTCGCGAGGAACCGCGCGCAGACCAACGAAGTGAATGTTCAGTTCCATACATTTCAAGACGCGCGCGGCGTGACCGTGCGCAGTCCGACGGTCGACGTCGTTCAAGACGTCACCGATAAGGTCAGCGTGCGCGGCAACTACGCTCTCGACGCGATTTCGGCGGCTTCTGATTCCTGCGCCCGGTGCCATCAGAATGGGGTCAACAGCCACCGAAACGTCGGAGGCCTCTCGGTCACCAAGAAGCTCGACACGACCAGGGTGACCGTCGGGGGCGCGTACAGCCGTGAGAATTTCTATCAGGCGACGACAGCTCTGACGTCGGTGTCGCGCGACCTGGCCAACGGCAATACGACCGTGGCCGGCGGCTATTCGTTTTCGTTGAACCAGCCGACCGTGCACCCGACACCGCAGGTGCAGAACCAATTTGAGAACAACGGCTTCGCGTCACTCACGCAGACGCTGTCGAAGACAACCATCGGACAGCTGGGCTACGAGTTGGGCGTCGTCCACGGGTATCTGGACAATCCGTACCTTCGGACGAGCGTCAATGGCGTGATGACCGTGGGCCAGGTGCCCGACGAGCGCGTCAAGCACACCCTCACCGGCCGTCTCCGGCAGGCGCTTCCGGTCGACACGTACGTCGAATCGGACTACCGGCGGTACTTCGACGACTGGGGCGTCCGATCGACGGCCCTCAGCGCTGGCCTCTCGCACCACTTCAACTCCCAGATCCTGGGGAACTTCGCCTACCGTTGGTACTCTCAGACCGGCGCGTCGTTCTACCAGCCGTCGTATGCCGGGGCGGTCCCGCAGTTCTTCACCGCGGACTTCCGGCTGGAACCTTTCAAGTCAGGTCTTTATACCGGCACCGTCGTCATCACCCCCAAGCAAGCCTTCCTGTGGCTGCCGGCGGAGACAGGAATCACGTTGCAGTACGATCGGTATCGCGCCAACAACGGGTTCGAGGCCGCGATCTTTTCGGCCGGCCTGCGGATTCCACTTCGATTGCGTGACGTATTTGGCTGGTAGCGGAATGCTGACAAGACAGAATATCTTGCTCGTCTGCGCTGCGGTCGCAGTCGTGGCGCTCGCCCTCACCGAACCCATCAAGGCCGCGGACATCAGACCCGCGCCGAACGTCACGCTTCAGGACGCGCAGGGCGCTACCGTGCGGCTCGCCGACTACAAGGGCAAGGTCGTGCTGATCGATTTCTGGGCGAGCTGGTGCATTCCGTGCAGGACGTCGTTTCCTGCGCTCGACGCGCTCTATCGGGAATATCAGCCACGCGGCCTCGAAGTGCTCGCGGTCAATCTGGACGAACGGCGGCGCGACGCCGACACATTTCTGGCCACGCGTCCGCACACGATGCCGGTGCTCTTCGATGCGAGGGGCGCTTCGCCGCTGGCGTTTGCCGTCCGCGGCATGCCGAGTTCGTTTCTCATCGACCGCGCCGGCCACATCCGCTTTACGCACATGGGATATTCGGACAACATCGGCGAGCAGTACCGGCGGGAGATCGCTCAGCTTATTGCCGAGCGACAACCGGGAACGGCCAGGGACCCAGAACCAGGAACGAAGGACCGACCATGACACCAGATATGAGACGCGCCTTGATCGGACTCGCTGTTTTGTTGGCAACGTTTCTCGCCGGCGGCTGTGCCACGGTTCAGCCGTGGGAGCGCGGGCGGCTGGCCGACCCCGCCATGATCTTCGATGCCAACGCCAGCCAGGTGTCGTACATGACGCACTGGCAGGAAGCGCGCGAAGGCTCCGCCGGCGGCTTCGGCGTCCAGAGCGGCGGCTGTGGCTGCAAGTAGCTCGAACCTTCCCGATTACAACTCTCTTCTAAATTCACATCGCAACGTTTTCGGATTCACTGCTGCTTCCTTGTGGAAGTCGGCACGCGCGCGCGTTCTGTAACGGCTCGTCCATCACGCGCGTATGAGTGATGGAAGGGACATCGCGTCGAATCGTGCGCTGACGACAAACTTACGAAGCGATGAACAATGTGTGAACATCTCTGAAGCATTCATCCGGCGTCCGATCGCGACGAGCTTGCTCATGGCCGCCATTGCCCTCTTCGGATCGGTCGCGTATCGATCGCTGCCTGTGAGCGATCTGCCGAACGTCGACCTCCCAACTCTGCTCGTGACGGCGCAATTGCCAGGCGCGAGCCCGGAAACGATGAGCGGATCGGTGGCCACACCGCTCGAGGGCCAGTTCTCCACCATCGCCGGACTCACGTCCATGACCTCGGTCAACTCGCTCGGCTCGACGCAGGTGACGCTCGAGTTCGATCTGAATCGCAAGCTCGATGGCGCCGCTATCGACGTGCAGGCCGCCATCACGCAAGCGGTTCGGCTGTTGCCGCAGGGGATGCCCACACCGCCGACGTTCACCAAGGTCAACCCGGCCGACCAGCCGATCCTGTATCTGGTCATTACATCCACGACGCTGCCGCCGTGGACGGTGGATGAGTATGCCGAAACGCGCATCGCGCAGCGTATTTCGCAAATTAGCGGCGTGGCACAGGTGCAGGTCCTCGGCGGCCAGAAGTACGCCGTTCACGTGCAGGTCGACCCGAACGCACTGGCGGCGCGCCAACTCGGCGTCAACGAAGTGGAGGCGGCGCTTCGGAACTGGAACGCCAACGTACCGACAGGTTCAATTCGCGGGCCCGGCACGTCGTTCACGCTTCAGGCGACCGGGCAGCTCATGAACGCCGCTCAATTCCAGGACCTCATCGTGGCGGATCGCAACGGCGCACCCGTGCGGCTCGCCGAGGTGGCATCGATCATCGACGGCGTCGAGGACCAGCGCACCATCTCGAGGTTCTACACCCCGGATTCGGATCAACAGGCCATCATCCTCGGCATTCAGCGACAGCCAGGGACCAACACCATGCTCGTCGCCGACGCCGTCAAGGCGCTGCTCCCGGAGTTTCGAAGCGATCTGCCCGCGAGCGTCCACGTGGACATCCTCTACGACCGGTCCGACACGATCCGCGAGTCGTATCGCGACGTGCAGTTCACCATGCTCCTGACGCTGGCCCTGGTCATCCTCGTCATTTTCGTATTCTTGCGGAACGGTTGGGCGACCGTCATTCCCAGCCTCGCCCTGCCCTTCTCCATCGTCGGCACCTTCGCCGTCATGTACGCCCTCAACTACAGCCTCGACAACCTGTCGATGATGGCCCTCATCCTTTCGGTCGGCTTCGTCGTGGACGATGCGATTGTGATGCTGGAGAACATCTATCGTCACATCGAGATGGGGGAAGATCCTCTGCACGCGGCGCTCGTCGGCTCGAAGGAAATCGGCTTCACCATCGTCTCGATGACGCTCTCGCTCGCGGCCGTGTTCATCCCGGTGCTCTTCATGGAAGGCGTGCTCGGACGGCTGTTCCGCGAGTTCTCGGTGACCATCTGCGTCGCGATTCTCATCTCCGGCGTCGTGTCTGTGACGCTCACTCCGATGCTGTGCAGCCGATTCTTGAAGAAGCCAGAAGATTCACACGGTTCCAACAGATTCTATGTCGCGACGGAGCGGGCGTTCGACCGGCTGCTCCATTGGTACGACCAATCCCTGCAATTCGTACTGCGCCACCGTGGCGCGACGCTCGCCGTCTCGAGCGGAGTGATGGTGCTGAACTTCGTGCTCTTCATCGTGATTCCCAAGGGGTTCATTCCCAATCAGGACACCGATCAACTCGCGGTCACGACAGAAGCCGCACCCGGCACGTCGTACGAAAAGCTCACGGAGTACCAGCAGGCGGTCGCGGACCGGATCCGACGCGACCCGAACGTCGCGGCTCTGGTCTCGACCATCGGCGGCAACGCGGCCAACACGCTTGGCGGTCCTAATCTTGGTCAACTGGTGGTTCACCTCAAACCGCGTGGAGATCGGGAGGAGCTGGCAGACGAGATCGTGGAGAAGCTGAGACCGGAGTTGGCGAGTATTCCCGGCATGCAGGTGTACCTGCAGAACCCGCCGATCATCCGGATGGGCGCTCAGGTGAGCAAGAACCTGTATCAGTACTCGATGACGGGGCCGGACGTGAAGTCTCTGTACGCCGCCGCCACCACCATGCGGACCGCCCTGCTGAGCGTGCCTGGCATTGAAGACCTGACGAGCGACCTGGAAATCACCAGCCCGCAGGTCAACGTGGACATCGAGCGCGACCTGGCGGCGGCCATGGGCGTCACGGCCAGCGAAGTGGAAAACGGGTTCTACGATGCCTACGGACCGCGGTGGGTCTCGACGATCTACGCGCCGACCAACGAGTACAAAGTGCTCCTCGAGCTGGCGCCGCAGTTCCAGGCCAACCCGGATGCGCTCTCACTGCTCCACTTCAAGTCCACCGACGGGTCGCTCGTGCCCCTCGATACGCTGACCAACGTCAAGTCGGTCGTCGGGCCCTTGTCGGTCAATCACAACGGCCAACTGCCGGCGGTCACTCTCTCGTTCGGCCTCGCGCCCGGCGCCGCGCTTGGCGACGTCCTCGGCCGGGTCCGCGATGTCGCCGCCGCTACGCTGACTGGAGAGGTGAGCGGCGACTTCCAAGGGTCCGCGAAAGCGTTTGAGGGTTCGCTCGGCAATCTGACGGCGCTCCTCATGATCGCCATCCTGGTGGTCTACATCGTGCTCGGCGTGCTGTATGAAAGCTATATCCATCCCATCACGATTCTGTCGGGCCTTCCATCGGCGGGCGTCGGCGCGTTCCTCACCCTCATGGTGTTTCACAGGGACATGGACATCTATGCCTTCGTCGGTCTGATCATGCTCATCGGCATCGTCAAGAAGAACGCGATCATGCAGATCGATTTCGCGCTCGAGGCCGAGCGCAGCGGGCTGTCGTCTGAACAGGCCATCTACCAAGGCTGCCTGATTCGGTTCCGGCCCATCATGATGACGACGATGGCGGCGCTGCTGGGGGCGGTGCCGATTGCGCTCGGCTGGGGCGCGGGCGGCGAGGCGCGACAGTCGCTCGGGCTCGTGGTCGTCGGCGGATTGCTGTTCTCTCAGCTGGTGACGCTCTATCTCACGCCCGTGTTCTACACGTACATGGCGCATCTGCAGACTTGGATCGGACGGCGACGTACCGTCATGGTTCACTAGGTTCACGAGGTTCACAGGGTTCACGGGGTTCAGGTGGCCAGGAACTCGAGGAACCTTGAACCTCGTGAACCCTGTGAACCTCGTATAATCCGAGCGTATGCTCGAGCCCGGCGTTCACCTCGGTCCCTACGAAGTCGTCGCCCTCGTCGGCGCCGGCGCCATGGGCGAGGTGTACCGCGCTCGCGACCCGCGGCTCGGGCGAGATGTCGCCATCAAGGTCCTCCCGGCGAGCCTGGCCAGCGATACCGAGCGCCTGCGCCGCTTCGAGACCGAGGCGCGCGCGGCAGCCGCGCTCAACCACCCCAACATTCTCGCCGTCTACGACATCGGCCAGCACGACGGTGTCCCGTACATCGTGTCGGAGCTGCTCGAAGGAAAAAATCTTCGGGAGCACCTGGCCGAACACGGCGCGCTCCCCGTGCGTCGGGCTGTCGAGTACGCCGTGCAAATCGCCAACGGCCTGGCTGCGGCTCACGAGAAGAAGATCGTTCACCGCGATCTCAAGCCCGAGAACATCTTCATCACGACCGACAATCGACCAAAGATTCTCGACTTCGGACTGGCCAAGCTGACCAAACCCGAGCCCGAGATGCCCGACGGCAACGCACCGACAGCAGCAGGCACGCAACCCGGCCTGTTGCTCGGCACCGTCGGATATATGTCGCCCGAACAAGTGCGCGGGATGGCAACCGACTACCGCTCCGATCTCTTCACGTTCGGCGCCATCCTGTACGAGATGCTGTCGGGCCAACGCGCATTTCAGCGCGAGACGGTCGCCGACACGATCACGGCCATTCTCAAAGATCACCCGGCGGACCTTGGCACGCTCGACCGTCGGATCCCGATTCTGCTGGCACGCATCGTCGAGCGATGCCTCGAAAAATCGCCGTCGGCGCGCTTCCACTCCACGCAGGATCTGGCGTTCGCCCTGGCCGGTTCCCTTCAGGTGGCCTCCGACGCCGGCACGCCTATCGGAGCCGATTCCGTTGCAACCGCAGTGCCGACACGCGGACCGCTACCGTGGATTGTCGCCGCTTCGGCACTTCTGCTGACGACGGTCGCCGTTGTCGGGACGATGCTGCTGCGCCGTCCGCAGGCCGCCGAGGAGGTCGTGCGCCTGACGGTGGCGCCACCGAAGGATGTCGGACAGATACTCATCACGCTCAGAATTTCGCCTGATGGCAGCCGGCTGTTGTTCCCCGCCGTCACCACGGCCGACGGCATCCGGCGCCTCTGGGTGCGCCCCCTCAACATGCTCGACGCGTTTGCCATCCCGGGCACCGATGACGCGACCTACCCGTTCTGGTCGCCCGACGGCCGGTCAATCGGATTTTTCGCGGACGGCAAGCTCAAGAAGATCGAACCGGGCAACGGGGTCGCCACGACGCTCTGCGAAGCCGAGCCGGCCGCCGGGGGCACGTGGAACGCCGACGGCATCATTGTCTTCAGCAGCGGCGGCCGCCTGTTCCGCGTGTCGGCCAACGGCGGTACGGCCGTACCGCTCAAGATCGCGAGCGAGGGACGGGAACGAACGACGCTGGCACACCCGCTGTTTCTGCCCGACGGGCGGCACTTCCTTTATCTCGACGCGGGGACGGGTGCTGTCGGCGAGCCGGCGATTTATGCCGGCGTGCTGGATGCGGAGGATCGCGTGTCCGAGGCTCGGACGCTCATCGTCAAGGCGCCGTCGGCCGCCGCCTACAGTCAGGGCTACTTATTTTTCTTACGCGACTCGACGCTCGTCGCGCAGCCCTTCGATCTGACGCGGCTGGCGCTCTCGGGCGATCCGATATCCATCGTCGATCAGATTCAGACTGCGCAAGCTCCCCCGAGCGGCGCCTTCGCGGTGTCTGATCGCGTCCTGGCGTTTCGGACCGGCGTCGCAGCTCGTGGCATTGCGACACAGCTGACGTGGTTCGATCGCAGCGGCAAGGCGGTGGGCACCGTCGGCGAGCCAGCCGACTACGGAGACGTGGAGATCTCTCCGAGCGGATCGCGCGTCGCGGTGAGCGTGCTCGATCCGCCCGATGGACGCGATGTCCAGATCTTCGATCTCACGCGCGGGTTGTTGACGACCCGCCTTACGAGCGATCGGACCGACGACCTGGCCGCGATCTGGTCGCCCGACGAGTCGCGTGTCGTGTTCGCCTCTCGACGTATGGGGCACCTCGACCTCTACGTGAAAGCTTCGAGCGGCGCCGGGGCCGAGGAGCCCCTCGTGGTCGACAGCCTCGATAAGTATCCGCTTGGCTGGTCTCCGGACAACAAGTACCTGCTCTTCAGCACGGGCAGTCTCACCCAGGTCGGCGGCAACCAGGGAGATTTGTGGATGCGCGCGTGGTCCGACGGTAAAGCGACGGCACTGCTTGCAGACCCGAAGTACAGCGAGTTTCCCGGCAAGTTTTCACCAGACGGCCGCTGGATTGCGTACCAGTCGAATGAGTCCGGAAGATCCGAGGTGTACGTGGTGTCGTTCCCAGCGCTCGACAAGAAGATTCCGATCTCTGCCGGCGGCGGCCGCCAGCCGCGTTGGCGGCGCGACGGCCAGGAGATCTTCTATCTCGCCACGGACAATAGACTGGTCGCGGTCTCAGTGACGCCACGGGCCGGCACCCTCAGTGTCGGTTCGGCGCAGCAGCTGCCCATTTCAGCCCGCCCGCGGGGCGGCCAGCGATATCCCTACGACGTCTCTCCGGACGGCCAGCGATTCCTCTTCGCCTCGCTGCCCGAACAGGCGCCTGCCGCTCCTCCCTTGACGCTCGTCATCAACTGGCGGGCTGAGCTCAGCAAGTAGGTGCGCGGTTCAGAGGCTTACGACTCAAGGCTCAGGCAAGATTGCGCCGTAGAAGCTGATCGCCAACTACAGGCGTGGATCGTTGCGACGGCAAGAGCATCCATCTCGGTGGCTTCACGAATCACCATAACAACATCGATTTGGCAACCTAACGACCGGCTCTAGCCATGACACCTCCTGTGGTTAGGTGGAAGTGTCCACTTTATCGAGGGAGGTTCTCGCGTCGGCTCCATTTCGATGTTCGGCGACCCCATGTGTTGGACCCCGATCTTGTTCTTAGAGGCTCCTGGTTCAGTTCGCTGGGTATGTTGTACGTCTTGACGGAATCCACAGTTCAACGCGCAAAGGAGCTACTTCGGGATTCTCACGAGGCGGAAGCCTATGAAGTCGAAACGGACAGTCGGCGCGGGGTGAGCCCGACTCGACGACGTGGAACGATCGGAAGAGTAGCTCCAGGCGCCGCCCCGGCAAACCCTGGCAGTACCTGTTCTCGGACCTCTTGGATCAGTCATCGGGCTATTCGTGTAATAGTCCTTGTCGTACCAATCCTGGACCCACTCCCACACATTCCCGTGCATGTCGTACAAACCCCACCCGTTCGGCTTCTTCGTTCCCACAGCATGCGTCGTTCCGCCAGAATTCCGTTCACATAACCGTCGCTCTGGGCATTCATCGCCCGAATGAAGGATTGCACGTCTTCCCACGACACTTGCTCCACGGGCAAATCTGCTCCTCCAAATTGACTGGGATTACCGCCCATCAGCGTTTGCCACTGGGCTTGCGTCACTTCGTATTTCCCCATCTCGAAGCCCCGCGTGATCATAACCTGATGGGCCGGCTTCTCATTGTCCCCCCCATTCGGTGACCCCATCAGAAACGCTCCCGCCGAGATCTTGACCCACGCGTCGTTGGCTGGATTTGATCGTCGCGCATCTTGCGCCAACAACGTCAAGGACGCCAGTGATAACGCCAGAATCACTATCAGGCTCTTCATCACGGGCGGTTGAACGACGTCTTTCACAGTTGCCTCCGCTCGCTGTAGTCCGCCGAACGTGCGGCTTGAGCCCCGCACCGCGGCGATATGTCGCACGGGACCGTGGGCGCGACGGCTCCAACGCGAGTTAGACGGCGTCTTGAATGTGACCCGTGATACGCCGTTCACGAATGCAATACGTTCTTACTTCTTAATACGATCCCACACCAACGTACTCTCAACCACCGGCGCTACCAGTTCGGAGGCGTCTATTCGAAGAACAAGGCGATCTGGGCCCTGGAAGCTAAACGAACGCTTGCGCGTGCGACCGACCAGGTTCGGCACCTTGTCGAGATCGATGTGATGAAGAACGAATCCCTCCTTCACATTCACTTCAACAGTGGCGCAGTACGCGTAGAAGCCAGCGTTGCCCATTCCGGAGAGCGCTTCTGATTCAGTCGGCATAGTCTCCGATTTCCATGCCAGTCGATTGGGGGCCATGCCCACATAGCACGCACGACCGACATCGGTGCTGACCCATGCTCAACGGACTCTGCCTAGTTGTTCCATCCGACAGCCGCTGGACCCACGACGATAATCGCCAAATACCGACGAACTGCTTCGCGATGTCACTGTCGGATTGCGCCATCGGCCGCACCGGTGCGCCGAGTACCAATGCGATCACCACGGCAATTCGCGTCATAATCATCTTTGTGATCTCGTTTCCTTAATGAAGCCGTCTAACGTGTCGTGACATATAAATAAGTGTATACTGCCCCATGATCGAGAAGCTCACTCGCCTGGCTTGGGTCATCGCTCGATGATGTTCGTGCGTTTCCGGACGAAGCCAGACGGGCTGCCGGATATCAGCTGGGGCGCGTTCAGCAAGGCTTGATGCCCGATGATTGGAAGCCGATGACGACGGTAGGCGCAGGCGTGTACGAGATCCGGATACACACCAAGATGGAACATCGCGTGTTCTACGTTGCCAAGTACGAAGAGGCCGTCTATGTGATCCATGCGTTCGAGAAGCGGACGCCCCAGACCCGAGACGCCGACATCGCCTTGGCGCGCAAGCGCCTCGCCGACTTCGTCGGTCAGCGAGCGAAGAAGAAGGAGGTTCGGTGACTGTCAAGGTTCGACGCTCCACCGGTAACGTGTTCCGCGACCTCGGATTCTCGAAAGAGGAGGCCGAGAACCTCAAGATCCGGACCGATCTGATGATTCGACTCAGCAAGCTGATTGAGACCAGGCGGCTCACCCAAGCTCAGGCCGCGAGGCTGTTTCGTGTGACCCAGCCCCGAATCAGCGACCTTGTCCGAGGAAAGATCGACCGATTTAGTATTGATACCCTGGTCGCCATGCTTGGCCATGCCGGTGTTCCAGTGCATGTTGTCGTCGGTCGTAGATCGAAAGTTGCCTAACGACCGCGTTCACCAGCGGCCGCTCATGATCGCACCAGCGGCCGTCTGGTGCAACGCGAGGTTAGGCATCGCCCCGCAATGGTACTCGAGCAGTCTCGCCCAACTCAGCGCGCTATCGGCGCAGACCCCCAGACCATCGTGAGGAGTACTGGCAACGGCTGACGCGGTGTTCGAGGGTTTCGTTTGCTTAAGAGATTCGAGAGGCGCCGCCAGGGGGCTTGCAAAGTCATATACTTTGTAATATAAAGTTATTCATACTACGTGGCGGCGCCGACGGTCTTGCCGTGCCGGAGCGCAGGACAAGAGTTTTGGATTCACAGGAGGCGGAAGTGAAACGGGGGCTGAGACGCATCCGCGGCGCAATCGGGATCGGCCTGACCTGGGCAGCAGCATGGTTTGGTGCGGGCATCCTGCTGGCGCGGGTGCCCGGTTTCTACTCCGACCTCCCGTTTGCCCTCCTGTTTGCTCCGCTCGGCTTGGTTACCGGCGTCATATTCTCCGGGATCCTAGTGGCTATCGAGCGCCGTCGCGGGTTTGATCGCGTGTCGCTTTCGCGCTTTGCGGGGTGGGGCGCCGTGAGTGGC
>JBGPHH010000033.1:0-24246 GCA_041484265.1 Vicinamibacteria bacterium | reverse complement strand
TGCTGACGGGCGTGGCCGATGGACTCGCGGCGGCGCACCAGGCCGGAATTCTGCATCGCGACATTAAGCCCGAGAACATTCTGCTGACCAAGAGCGGATATGCAAAGCTGGCTGACTTCGGATTGGCGAAACTCCAGGAGTTATCGATGCCGCCTGACGCCACGCCTACGCGAAACGGCGCGACGACGCGGGCGGGCGTGATTATCGGTACGGCCGCATACATGTCTCCCGAGCAGGCGGAAGGGCGGCCGTTGGATGCGCGAAGTGACATCTTTTCCTTTGGCATCGTCCTGTACGAGGCGTTAAGCGGTCGACGCTTGTTTACTGGCGCTTCCGACATCGACATCTTGCATGCTGTCGTTCATCAGCGCGTTGAGCCGTTGGGGGATGAAGTGCCGAGGTCGCTGCGGGCGGTCGTCGAAAAGGCCCTCGAGAAGGATCCCGACGAGCGGTTTCAGTCGATGCGCGACCTGGTTGTCGACCTTCGCCGCCTGCAGCGACAGAGTGGGGAGGTACCGCAGCTGTCCACACCTGGCGCTGCTGCGGCGCCGCTGCGCGCTCGATGGGCCGCTATAGCCGCGCTCGCACTTGTCTTGGCAACGGGAGGCGCTCTCGCGCTGATCGGGCCGCGATGGCTGACGCCGGCGTCCAGCCCGCCAGCCACGCCGCCCTCGATCGCCGTGCTCCCGTTCAGCAACCTGAGCGCGGATAAGGAGCAGGACTACTTCTCAGACGGTCTGTCCGACGAATTGATTGGTCTGCTTGCCAGAGTGAAGGAACTGCGCGTGGTCGGGCGCGCCTCGTCGTTCGCATTCAAGGGAAAAGCCAACGACTTGCGCACGATTGCCAAAGACCTGTCCGTCTCGTGGGTCCTCGAGGGAAGCGTCCGCCGCTCGGAGGGCCGGCTTCGCGTGTCGGCTGAGCTAGTCAACACCGCCGACGGGTTTCAGATCTGGGGAGAAACCTACGATCGGGAAGCGACCGAAGTGTTCGCGATGCAGGACGAAATCGCGAATGCCGTGGTCGCCGCGCTCAAGCTGAAGCTACTCCCATCCGATCCTCGCATCGTCTCGCAGCATCGAACATCGAATCCCGAGGCCTACAATGACTACCTGCTGGGACGGCAGTTTTACAACCAGGGAAATCGCGACAGTCTTCGTCGGGCGGCCGATGCGCATCGCAAGGCTATTTCGCTCGACTCGACCTATGCGGCCGCATGGGCCGGCCTCGCGCAGTCACTGACTCAACTGCAGGATCAGGTCGGCAATCGTGGAGAGGCGACGGAAATGCAGCAGAGCGCGCGCGAGGCGGCCGAACGGGCGGTGACGCTCGACCCAACGCTCGCCGAAGGCCATTCGGCCCTCGCGAATTGGCGCACCTACGTCGGCCGCGACTGGGTTGGGGCGCAAGCCGAGTTTGAGCGTGCCTTGGCGCTCGACGCGGCCGAGCCCATCACCTACGCGGATTACGCACGCTTCTTCGCGAGGCTCGGTCGTCTCTCGGAAGCGATCGGCGCGGCCAGAAGGGCGAAGGAGATCGATCCGCTCTATGTGCCTGCAGACACCCGCTATGGCTATTACCTGTATGCCAACGGCCAGCTCTCCGAAGCGCGACAGGTGCTGACACGGGTACTCGAGCTCTCTCCGCAAGCTGAGTATGGCCGTCTCTTCCTTGGTTTCACGATGCTCCGCGACGGCCACCCGCAGGAAGCGCTGTCCACCGTACCAACCCCACAAACCGCCTTCGATTTCACGATCGTGGCGTTGGCGCAACAGAATCTCGGGCACGATCGCGAATCCAACCAGGCCCTGGCCGAACTTGTCGCGAAGTTCGCGGACACGAGCGCCTTCCGTGTCGCACAGGTGTACGCGAGCCGCCGTAAAATCGATGACGCCTTTGTCTGGCTCGAGCGCGCCGTTCGGCAACGGGAATCGCAAGCGTCCCTGATCAAGGTCGATCCGCTGCTCGACAGTCTGCGCGCCGACCCGCGATATCTCGTCATGCTGAAGTCAATGGACCTCCCCGTCAACTGATTGAAAGGCCCTTACCGCTCCCGCAGGAGGAGAGACGCGATGAATGTGGAGATAATAGCAGCCCGGTGCGCTCGCGCGCTCGTCGCCGCGATTTCGATCTCGATCGCGTTCGTCATAACCACTGTCCGAGAGGTCGAGGTCAATGCCGCGACGTCTTGCTCGATGCTGAAGTCTCTGGCGCTTCCCAACACGTCGATCACGTCGGCAGAAGAGGTTCCGGCCGGCACCTTCATGCCACCTGGAGCCGCTCCGAACGCGCAGCCAAACCCTGCGTTGATCGGTCTCCCCTCGTTCTGCCGGATCACCGCTACGCTGACGCCGTCGAGCGACTCTGAGATCAAGACGGAGGTCTGGCTGCCCGTCGCGGACTGGAACCGAAAGCTTCAGGCGGTCGGCAACGGCGGCTTGGCCGGGGCCATCAACTACGGCGCATTGGGCCTGGCGCTCAAGAACGCATATGCGACCACGTCGACCGATACGGGACACACGGGGAACACAGCCGGCGCGATGCTCGCGCATCCCGACAAGCTGGTCGACTTCGCGTATCGATCGGTTCACGAGATGACGGTGAGTGCGAAACTGATCGTCGACGCGTTTTACGGGACTGGCCCTCGACTGTCTTACTGGAATAGCTGCTCGACCGGTGGGCGCCAGGGTTTGAAGGAAGGACAGCAGTTCCCGAACGACTTCGATGGCATCATCGCGGGCGCACCCGCAATCCGCTCCCTTGCCGCCAGCGTCATGTGGGTGGCGAACGCCACACTCAGCAATCCAGCGAGTTACATTCCTCCGAGCAAGTATCCGGCCATTCACCGTGCTGCGCTCGACGCGTGCGATGCGATTGATGGACTGAAAGATCGGTTGATTGACGATCCCACCCATTGTCGGTTCGACCCCGCCGTTCTCGCCTGTCAAGGAGAAGACGGCCCGCAGTGCCTCACGGCGCCACAACTGGAAGCGGCACGGAAGATCCTGGCACCGGTCAGGAACTCCCGGACCGGTCAGGAAGTCGCAGCCGGGCTCGAGCCTGGCGCCGAGTTGGGCTGGGGTGCTAAAGCGGCAGGTCCACAGCCGTACGCGCCTACGATTGAGCGCCTCAAGTACTTGCTTTTCAAGGATCCAAACTGGAACTGGCGGACCTTTGATTTCGATCGCGATCTGAATCTGCTCGAGGGGCTTGCGGCGACGGATCCGATCGACGCGGTCGATCCCGATCTCAAAGCGTTCGCGTCGCATGGCGGAAAGCTTCTCCTCTATCACGGGTGGAGCGATGCGCTGATTTCCCCGCGCGGCACCATCGCGTACTACAACAGCGTGCTGGATGCCATGGCCGGCACGAGAGAGACAACAAACTGGTTGCGGCTCTTCATGGTCCCCGGCATGGGGCATTGCGGCGGTGGCGACGGTCCTAACACCTTCGACACCGTGACGGCGCTTGACCAGTGGGTGGACAAAGGGCAACCGCCCGATCAGATCCTTGCGACCCACCGCACAAACGCCATCGTCGATCGTACGCGTCCGTTGTGTCCGTATCCGCAGGTGGCTCGTTACAACGGAACTGGAAGCATTGACGACGCGGCAAACTTCGCCTGCCGTCTCCCTTAGCCCATGATGCGACGCCTGTACCTGTCTGCGTTGGCCGCGATGTGCTTGGTCGCGGCGCCGCGCGCTCAACGCTATTCATCGGAACGGCTCGACGGCGAGCTGCGCGCGGCGATCGAACGCGCACATGTTCCAGGCGTCGTGGTCATCGCGGCTGATAAGAGGCACATCATCTATCAGGCCAGTCTTGGCTTGGCCGATGCCGGCAATCACCAGCCGATGAGCGCGGCGAACATCTTCCGGATGGCGTCGATGACCAAGCCGGTGACGTCGGTGGCGGCCATGCAGCTGGTGGAGGCGGGCCGCGTCGCCCTCGATGATCCCGCGGAGAAGTACCTGCCGGATCTCAAAGGCCTTTCCGTCTTCGACTCGTTCGACGCCGCCACGGGCGCGTACACCGTCAAACCAGCCGTCAGGCCAGTGACAGTGCGCCAGCTCCTGACGCATACATCGGGACTGGGCTATGGGTTTGTCAGTCCGGTAATTCGAGACTTTAAGCCCCGGGCGGGCGAAACGTACGCGGCCGGACCGCTGCTGTTCCAGCCGGGCGAGCAGTGGCAGTACGGAACGAGCACCGACTGGGTCGGTCGCCTTGTGGAAGAGCTCTCAGGGAGAACGCTGGAACAGTACTTTCAGCAGCATATCCTTGGCCCTCTCAAGATGGTCGACACGTCCTATAACGTTGCAGAGGGCAAACAGTCGCGCGTCGTCACCCTCCATCGTCGCGGCGCCGACGGCCAGTTGACAGAGCAGCCGCGACAGGCGATCCCGTCAGCCACCCGACCGATTGGCGGCGGCGGTCTCTTTTCGACGGCTGCCGACTACATCCGGTTCCTGCAGATGCTCTTGAACGACGGGCGATTGGAGGGTGCGCAGATTGTTTCAGCCCGGTCGGTCCGGATGATGGCCGCCAACCAGATCGGTGCGGTTTCGGTACGAGCGCTGAAGACCGCGCTCCCGCTTCAGAGCGCCGATTTCTCTTTCATCGCGGACGGTCGCGATAAGTGGGGCCTTGGGTTTCTGATCACCGCGGATCACGTCGATGGGAAGCGTTCCGCCGGAAGTCTAAGCTGGGGCGGCATCGACAACACATATTTCTGGGTCGATCGCTCGCGCGGCGTGGCGGGTGTGATCCTGATGCAGTTCCTGCCGTTCGCGGATCCCGCCGCGCTCGAGGTGTATAACGTGTTCGAGCGGGGCGTCTATCAGTTGATTCAGTAACTGAGCAGAAGGGAGAGGAAATCCATGAGGGCACTCATCGCCAGCGCGCTGGCTGTCGTCCTCCTCGTAACTGCCCGGCCGTTGCTCGTTGCGCAGAGCGCCGGCGACCACTGGGTGGGTACGTGGTCCACCGCTGAGGTCGCTCGTCCGCAGGTGCCTCCGCCGCCTGCACCCGCGGTCGCACCGCTGATGCCCAATCAGTGTCCGGTGGTGGCGCCCGCAGCGCCCCCGGTCGCTCCGGCACCGGGGCAGACGTTTGCTCCTCAGCCATTCATGCAGTTCACGAATCAGACGCTCCGTCAGATTGTGCACACGAGCATCGGCGGGGCGAAAGTGCGTATTGTGCTCAGCAACGCGTACGGGAACACACCCCTGACCATCGGGGCGGCGCATATCGCGCTCCGCGATCGGGATGCGGCGATTCAGCCGGCGTCCGATCGTCCGCTCACTTTCAGCGGGCGGCCCACCGTGACGATTCCGGCGAAGGCGATCGCGTACAGCGATTCCGTTGACTTGGCCGTGCCACCGCTGGCTGATATCGCCGTCGACGTGTATCTGCCGGGAACGACCGATACGTCGTCGCCGTTCACGATGCACCCGGTTGCCTTCCAGACAAACTATGTGTCGGAGACCGGCAACTACGCCGGCAAGACCGCCCTGCCGACTGTCGGGAGGGTGCAAAGCTGGTTTGTGCTGTCGCGGGTTGACGTGCTCGTGCCGGCATCGATCGGCGGGTTGGTGACGTTTGGTGATTCGATCACCGACGGGACGCGGTCGACGCCGGACACGAACAATCGATGGCCCGATCAGCTGATGCGGCGAGCAGCCGCTCAGCCTGGCGGCCCCAACGTCTCGATCATGAACGCTGGCATCGCCGGTAACCGCGTGTTGAGCGACGGCGCGTACAACGCAGGCACAAACGCGTTGTCACGCTTCGATCTCGATGTGCTGAGCTCCCCTGGAGTCACACATGTCATCGTCCTCGAAGGCATCAACGACATCCAAAACCCGAATGCGCGACAAAACCCGACACCGACGGCCGAGGACATCATTGCCGGTCACAAACAGTTGATCGAGCGCGCACATGCGCGAGGCGTAAAGATCTATGGTGCGACCCTGACGCCATATTACGGAGCCGGAAACTACACAGAGATTGGCGAGGCCAAGCGACAAGCGGTCAATCAATGGATCAGAACGGGCGGGGCCTACGATGCGGTCATCGACTTTGACCGGGCGACGCGGGATCCGAACGATCCGAAAAAGTTCCTGGCGGCATACGACTCCTGCGACCACCTGCATCCGAACGACGCGGGCTATAAGGCGATGGCCGACGCGGTCGATCTCGCGCTGTTTAGGCCGGGACCGGCTGCGACCAGGACCGTGAGCCGATAACGTTCCGCGCGAACGTTCCCTTCTCAGAGCGGCGACGCGGAGTGACGTCGCTGTTCTCCGGTGACGGCAACAATCAGCTGATCGTCCACGTGCGTCACGCCCGGCGCCGCCCAGGCCGCGCGCGCGGCTTCATCGCGTTCGGCGAGCGTGCGCACCGTGCCCGTCAACACGACGGTGCCGTCGTGGGCTTGCACCTGAATGTGCTCGGCGTCGATGTGCGCGCTGCGCGCGAAGGCCGTTTCGATCTTGGCCTTGACGTCGGTCACATTGATCCCTGGCTTGATGCGAATCGAATTTGTGACGCCTTTGAGGCCGTACAAGTGCCGGATGGCCCGCTCGGCCGCCGCCTTCTGGAACTGCGAAAAGACCGTGCCGGTCAGCGTCACCCAGCCATCATCCACGGTCGCCTGGATCGCGTCGAGCGGGACGGCGCTGTCCCAGAGCAGCGTGTTGGCCACGGCTTGTGCGAGGACCGAATCGGTGCGCCGGGCCGCGTGGTCGGGACTGACCTCAATCTCGTTGGCCACGGCGCGCACGCCATACACGTGGCGGGCGGCGTGCTCGGCCAGCGATTTCTGGAAGAACGTCGTCACCGTGCCCTCGAGGGTCACCACGCCGCTCTCCACGGTCACACCAATCTGGGCGGCATCGACGCCTGGCTCCCAGTCGAGCGCCGCGAGCACCAGTCGCTGAAGCGTTTGGTCGGTTGTCATGAAGGCACCTCAAGGAAAGGGTGCCGCAAGTGGAATGCCAGACGGGACATGCCGAAAGAGCCGACTGTCACGCTCCCGAGGTGGTCAGGATCCGCTCGGCGCGCGGACTATTTCGCTGCGCGACGAGGAATTGTCCCCACCAGCGCCAAAACGACGGCGAGGCCCACACCTTTCACCGTGCCGAACACGGCTCGGGCTCCCACGTGGTGTCGGAGTCTGGCAGTCGCTTGAAATGCGTGCTCCTGAGGAACCGCGTCGTCAGATAAATGGGATCTTCGACGATGGACGTGACGACGAGCCAGGAGTCGCCGTTGGGCTCGAAGGTGCGGCTGACGTACTCGGTGAGCAGGGCGGTCTCGCTGTAGGGGACACCGTTCTTCTGGAGATAGCCAGGACGCATCCGTGTGGTGACGGCTTTGAGGTTGCCGGCGTTCAGACTTGCCGGCGGCGCGGCACCCGCGGCGGCGCGCCCGCGTCCACCGCCGGCGTACTCCCACACGGCCACCGACGCGCCCTGCCACGATCCCGCCGTCGCATCGGCTGGGAGGGCAGGCACGGCTGCCCCTTGCGCAAGCAGCGTCTGCGCCGTCGCGCCAAGGAAGCGGAGGAGGCGCGTCTGCGTGCCGGCTTCGGTCTCCACCTTCAGCGTGTTCTCGTCCTGCCAGGTGATGTGCAGCCGGCCCGGCATGCGGATGACGTTCGCGGCGCCATACGCCTTGCACTGTTCGCCGGCCGCTTCGTCCTTCGCCGGATCCCACGTGCCGGCGATCCGCACGCCGGCCGGATTGAGCGGCACGCTCGGAAAGTCGCCTCGTGCCGGTGTGATCATCCGGTAGCGCCAATCCTCGGTCACGAGCGAGACCCAATAGCCGGTGAGATCGACCGGTGCGGTCGTCTTCGCGGTGGGCGGCGGCCCAGCTTGCCCGCCACGGCCGCGCTGGGCGTGCGGCGCCGCAGGCACGGCGGCGACGAGCGCCATAGTAATAAGGATGGCGATTCGGCGCGTCACGACGCCTTCTTCGGGGCCGGCGCCGGCTGCTTGGCGGGTGCGGCCGGCCTGGCTGACGGCGCGGCCTTGGCAGCCAGGCTCCTGTAGGCGGCTTCGATGAACATGTCCGGCGAGTAGGTGCTGGCGTTCTTCGCGAAGTACGGATCGTAATCTCGCGTCAGCCTGGCGGCCTTGACCTGATCGAGCGTGCTGCCTTTCTTGACCATGTCTTGCACCCGGTCGCGAAGGATCGTGACCATGTCGCGGTAGTACGCCACGTCGGCGAGATCGCAGATCCGTCCGTGCCCCGGTACGATGAGCGTGCCGTTTTCCAAACGGAATTCCGGAAACCCGATATCGAGGATGTGGTTAAGCGCGTCCACCTCGCCGTTGATGCTCCCGCCGCGATCGACGTCAATCACCGGGTAGTTCGTGGTCGTGAAGACGTCGCCGGTCGCGATGACGTCGTTCTGCCGGAACCAGACCATCGTGTCGCCGTCGGTTGGCGCCGCCGGCGGATGCACGAGCTCGATCGCGTCGCCGTGATAGAAGGTGCTGAGCTTCAATGTGGCGGTGTGGTACGTCGTCTCGGGAATCGCATTCGACGGCAGCGGCGGCTGCATCGCGATCATGCGGTTGAGCACCTGCTCGTGCGCGATGACCTCGGCCGTCTGGGCGAGATCCGGGTCGTTGCCCGTGACGTTGCCGCCCGTGATCTGCCGGCCCGATTCAGCGAGCTTGGCGTTGCCGCCGATATGATCCGGCCGGACGCTGGTGTTGATGATGTAGGTGATCGGCTTGTCGGTGATCGTCTTGATCGCCGCCAGCACCTGGGTGGTCATCGACTCATTGCCCGCGTCCACGAGCGTCACGCCTTCAGGAAACGCCAGCACGATGATGTTGCCGCCTGCACCCTCGAGCAAGTAGACGTTGTTGCGAACGTTGAGAATCTTGATCGGTCCGACCATCCGCGCCTGACCCGGCGGCAGCGTGCGCGGCGCCGTCTGCGTCTGTTGGGCACGCAACACGGGCGTGGCCGCGAGCGCGGCGGTGACCAAGGCGAACGCCACAAGGGCCCTCATTGTCCCGCTCCGGTCGGTACCGCCGCCGGCTTGGCCGTCGGAAACGCCCCCATCAACCGCTTCAATGTCTTCCGATAGTCGGGATACGCCGTGTCGGCGCCTCCGCGCGTCACCTCGAATGGAATGCCGTAACGGTCGCCGAATTCATTGAGGTTCGTGTTCGTGCCAAAAAGATAGTGTGGGATGACACCTATCGGCCGCTCGATCTCCGTCACCATCTCGCACGGATACGGTGGCACGTTTTGCCGCACGTTCAGCTCGTAGTCGGTCGTCCGAATGAACGGCTCGGTCAGATACACCGGATCGTTGACGATGACGACGATGGTCAGGAAGTCGCCGTGGCGGATCCAGTGCTCTGTGACCGTCGCCTGATCGCTGCGCGCCAGCCCGTTGCGTCGAACGTATCCCTCTTTAAGATTCGTGACCGTGACCGTCAGCATGTCGCCTTCCCATTTGCCGGTGGCGAAGCCGCCCCAGGAATGCAAGGCGTCGGGATCGGGATGTGGACGGCCGTCGAGATAGACCGGATTGTCGATGGAGCGCAGCCATTCCGCGTGGAACGCGACGATCTCGCGCGTCAGCGGATTCTCTTCTTTTCTGATGGTCAGCTGAGACGGCCCGCGCCAGATGTAGTCGGCCGAGTGGGGGCGGCATTGCCATTCGAGCAGGGTTTGCAGCGACGCCTGCCACGAATCGGCGCGCAGCCGCGCCGCGTCACTGATCGGGAGGCCAAGGTAGTCTCCGATCTCCGGTCCCGGCACGCGCTCGGGCTGGTCCTCGTGGAAGCGAGGCGCCCATTCTCCGGAAAAGTCTATTTGTGCGAACGCGGGCGTGCTGACCGCTGCGATCGCCACCAGGAGCAACGAGCCGACGAGCTTGGCGCGATAGACCGTGTGCATGGCCACACTCCCTCTGGTCGGAATCCGAAGATTGTAATGGCTAGCCGCGCTCCATGCCTCTCTTCTTGATGACAGGTAGCGCAGCGGGTGCCATCAGAAATTTAACGAGGTCTTTGGCGGCCGCACTTTGCGCAGCGCTGGAGCTCACGCCTGCCACCATGACCACGTAGCCTTGCACGTCCGCCGGGAAGGTCCCAAGCACCTCGACCCCGCGGACCGGCAGGATTTCACTCACGGGTAGTACACCAAGCCCAGCCTCGCCACGAGCGACTGCCGCGCCAACTTCTTCGCCGGTCGTCGCCAGCTTGATCTTGGATTTCAAGGCCTCCGCGAGGTTGAGCTTCAGGAGAAGATCGGCAAAAAACACGCCGCTGGCGCCTTCTTTCGCGTAGCTGATTGACGTTGACGCGAGCAGCGTGCGCTTGAGCGCGTCGGTCGTGCGAATGTCGGGCTTCGTGCTGCCTGCTCGGATGGCCAGGGCCATTCCCGAACGGGCGAGCATGACCCGGGTATCGCCTGTAATCTTGCCCTGGCTGATGAGATCGTCGATCAACGGGGGCGTGAGAACGGCGATGTCGAATGGCTCGCCGGCCTCGATCTGCCGCTTGAGCACAGCGGCCAGGCCATAGCGAACGACGACCTTGTGCCTGGTCGCCTGTTCGAATTGTGGAACAAGCTCCTCCATCACCGCCTTGATCCCGGTGGAGCAGAGCACCTTGATCTCGGCGGCACTCGCGACGCCAGGCTGCGCGAGGACAGTGAGCGTCATGAACGCAGTCAATGCAAGAGTCGTGAATTTCATGTTCATGGATGTACTCTTGACGTTTCTAGGCGACCCGCATCTCAGCCGTGCTCTTCGTCTTGCCCAGATAGACCACGGCAACGAACAAGAGCAGAAGGCCCGCAAACTGGCGCGAAATGCCGAGAAACATGATGAGATCGCCCGGCGTCAGTTGTCCACGCCCCACCAGGCTGAAGGGAAAAATGACTGATTCGCCTCTTCGAAGCCGGTCCATGAGCGCGCGCTGTCCAAGTTCGAGCAGAGGAGACAGCAGGGGCCACCCGACGACGGCGGCGCAGAGCCAGGCAAAGCCCACATCGCGGGTGCGCAAGTACTTGCGCACGAGCACGATGGCGATTGCGAGGTAGAGGGTAATGATCAGCGCGAACAGGACATTCTGCATCGTCATTCTCCAGGTAAGCCGGTGAAGGGCATTTCAGCCTCCCAAACAGCGCCTGTCAAGCTAACATTCTTCGTGCGCGTGTGGTCGCGCGAATCAGGAGGGCCTATGTCTGTGTCCGGACGGACGATGTTCGTGATTGCCTCGGTGGCCGCGATGCTGGCGGCCGGCGCGTGGGGCCACGCGCAGGTGCAGCCGCCTCAACCGATTCCCGGGCAGGCACCGTTGGTGTTGTCAGGTGGCGATCTCGGTTTCCGAGTCGCGAGGCGACACGGAGACAAGGTCGTCGGCAACCTGGTGGTGCGGATTAACGGTCAATGGCTGGACGCTGAGACCGCGTCGGGACTCAAGCAGCTGACGCTCAAGTAGCGGGCTTCTTGTAGAATCGATGAATTCCTCCAACTGAACAATGTGCCGGGGTGGCGGAACTGGCAGACGCACAGGACTTAAAATCCTGGGTCTCGAAAGAGGCGTGTGGGTTCGATTCCCGCCCCCGGCACTAATTCCTGAACCAATCTGCGCGCTGGCCTTTGGCGTGTTCGTCCATCCACTCGTATAGGCGGCGCACACCGCGGATTTCGGCGCCCGGACCTTGAATCTGGGGAAAGTCTTTCTTGTAGGCAGTCAGATCGACTCTTTGCGCCGTCTGTTCAGGCGTGAGTCCTTGTTTGCGAAGTTCCGCGGCCTGCCTCATCAGGTCTGTCAGATATCCCTGAAATGCGGTGATGAGCTCTTTGCTCTTGAATGGTGCACCGTGGCCAGGCAGATCGGTTTGGAAGTCGAGCTTCTTGAGCGCTCCCAGCGTGGCGATCCATTCATCGAACTGCGCGTCGCCCATATACGCGATCTGCGACTCCATGAGATCACCTGTGCAGACGATCTTCTCCGCGGGAAGAAAGACGACAGTGTCGCCGTTGGTGTGGCCGCGGCCGAGGAACAGCAGCTGCACCTCACGATTACCCAGGTTCACAAGCTTCTTCTTGGAGTAGGTCACGTTTGGTGGCGTCGGCGTGATTTCCTTCAACTCTTCCCAGCCCTTTTGCGCGATGGCCAGTTGTTGCTCGAGCGTGGCCTTGCGCGGTGCGTCCGTCTCGTCGGCGATTTGTTTCTTGAGCGTCTCAATACGGTTCGGCACGTTGGTTAACTGCGAGGTCTTATACGGCTCTCGCTGAAGCACGTTCAGATTCTGAATCGCGTATCGGACGTACTCGTGGGCGATGATGTCGGCCTTGCCGGCATACACCTGATTACCGTCGGTGTGGTCGTAATGGAAATGCGTGTTGACGACGTATCGCACTGGCTTGTTCGTGATGGTCTTGAGGTCTTCGACAAATGCCCGGGCTGCGGCGGGACTGGTGCCGGTATCGACGACCATCGCCTCTCGGTCTCCGACAATCACCACGTTGTTGCTGCCGGTCACCATTGAACCCGTGGCCGTCGCGTAGTAGACGCCTTCGGCGATCCTCTCGAACTGGTATGCCTTGCCCGATGTGACTTGGTTGTCCTTCTGGAAGGCCTCGGGCAGCGCGAACGAGGTTGGAAGCGCCCACGGAAGCAGGCTCGCGACAGCCACGAACGAAACAATCGGGAGAGTGGATTTCATGGCGTTTCCTCAGATCCGTGCGGCTGATTCTCACCTTCTGAATTCTCCGAGTCAACCCGGAAGACAAAAAAAGGGTGGCGAATGTCACCGTTCGCCACCCTCAAATCGAAAACGCGAGAGCGTTCGCCTAGTTCACAACGAAGCAGTAGAGCAAACCCGCGCCGCCGGTGGAGACCAGGTTCGGCTGGCTGCAGCCGCGGCTCGCGTGCGAGGCGTTCCACGAGCCGTTGTTGCCGCCCTGCTTGTCAGAGTGTCCAAGCATCGCCGATGGACCCGGCGCTGGCGCCGCGGCCGGCGGCGCACCCGCCGCAGGAGCCGCGCCACGAGCCGGAGCGGGCACGTCAGCATTGCTCGTCCAGTTGTTGCAGGTGTGATCCGCCGCGTCCGTAAACGCGCGACCGTCCGGCTGCGAGCCGGTCAGGATGTCGTGCGTGTTCGGCTGGTCGCCGACGCCGTTGTTCGTCATGCCCTTGTCGGTGAGCGAGATCTGCTTGCCGAGGGCGTTCCCCAACTGCGCGAGCGCGACCGTGTCACCGTGGAGCTCGGCCACGTTCTGGGCCACGCGCCCGCCGCGGGCGTTAAACCAGGGACCGTTGCCGATGCGGTCGCGCGCGTTGACCGCGCCGGGGCCCTGCGTGCTCAGGTAGGCGTGCCACACGACGCCCGTGCGTCCCGCCGCCTCTCCCAGCTTCTGGCAGTAGGCGTCAGCCCCAGCCAGACCGCCGTAGTTGGCGCCATCACCCTTGCCCACGCTCGTGATGAAGAACGACATCGGTTGCGCCGGCCCTCTACCGCCACCGCCGCCAGCCGGCGCTCCACCCCCCTGCGGCGCTTGCGCGCCGAGGTACGTGCCCAGCATCGCCATGGCTACCGCGGCAATTGCTGCCAATCTTACCTTCTTCATATCGCGTCTCCTCACTAGATAAAAAGCTTCTAACCGCCAACCTTCGGCCGAATAGAGTACCACAATCCAAGGACCACGTCAGCGCGCCGGATCCAGCTCGTCGGCGAGCGGGCCGGCATCGTAAATGGTCCGTAACGCGTGCACGATGGCACCGCTGTGGACGGCCACGGACCGATTCTTCTCTTCGTCGTACACAAACCGTCCGACGAGGCTCTCGATATTCCCGTCGAAGATGAGCCCAACCAGCTCACCCGCCCGGTTGACGACCGGCGATCCGGAATTGCCCCCGATGATGTCGTTGGTCGTCACGAAATTGAGCGGCGTCGTCATCTCGATGCGCGCCCGCGCGTCGGTGAAGCGCGTCGCCAGTTTGAAGGGGGGCCTGTCGTCGAAGCTCGCGGATCGATCGAACAGACCGGCGAAGGTGGTCTTGTACGGCGCCCGCGTGCCGTTCATCGAGTAGCCGCGGACGACGCCGTAGGACAGGCGCAGGGTGAATGTCGCATCGGGATAGGCCATCGTGCCGAACACGGCAAACCGAGCCTGGCCGATCCTCTCGCGCGCGGCTGTCTCGATGCTCGTCACCTCGCGCTCCATCGCCAGATTCGTCGCCCGCATCACCGGATCGAGCGCCCGGCCGAGGACGACCAGGGGATCGGTGGACGCCCGGACGGCGGCCTCGCCCCCGTCGATGAGCTGCTTGCGGACGGCCGGGTCGGCCAGCTTGGTCCGGCCGATAAGCGCCGCGGCCGCGTCGTTCGGCGTCCGCCCCGCGAGGACCGCTTTGACGAACGGATCGTTCGGGCCGAGCTCTTCGAGCGATTCCTGCAGCGCGTCGGCCAATAGCGCTTCGTCGAGCGCCGGATAAACGGGCGCCGGAGAGAGCAGGCTGAACAAGAGCGACGGCAACTGTGCGTCGTGGAATCCATCGAGCCGCTGGCCGTCGGGCTTGCCGACCTCCGCGACATACTGCACGATGAGCAAGCCCCGGCTCGCGAAGGTTGACCCGCGAATCTGGCCGTACCGCTGCGTCTTGTACAACCGTCGCCGCGCGGTTTCGGCGCGAGCCACTTCATCCCACGCGGCACCGTACGCCTTTTGCCACTCGGCGTTTCGTCCAATCGCGTCGCGCAACGCGCGTTCGTCGGCCGTCTTCTTGGCCATCACGCGCGCGTCGAGCAAGCCGTTGTATTCGCCGTTGATGGCCTTCAGTGCGTTCTCGAGGCTGAAGGTCAGCCCCGCGGCCTGACGCGCCTGCTCGGCCCCGCGGCTCGCGTACTGGCGAAGGACGTCGACACGTCGCTTGATCACCTTGAGGCTGGCCGGATAGACGACGTCGCGCTCGGCTTCGAGCTCAGCGAGCGTGTCGGTGCGGTCGGTCGAGCCGGGGTGCCCCGATACGAAGACGAGCTCGTCCTCGACCGCGCCTTTCGGGTTCCACTTGAGAAAATGTTGCGGCTTGACCGCGGCGCCGCCGTCGTACACCCGGAAGAGCGCAAAATCCAGGTCGTGGCGCGGGTAGGTGAAGTTGTCCGGATCGCCGCCGAAGAACGCCATTTGCTGCTCGGGCGCAAAGACGAGGCGGACGTCGGTGTACTTCTTGTAGCGATACAGCCAGTACTGCGCGCCCTGATAGAGCGTCACGATATCGGACCGGAGCCCCGTTTGAGCCGTGCTCTCTTTTTCGATATTGGCGATCTCAGCCTTGCGCGCGTCGAGCGCGGCCTGGGCGGTAGCCGCGCGTCCGGCAGCCGATGCGATTCGGGCGGTGACATCCTCGGAGGAGATGAGCACGTTCAGCTCGAGGTCCGTCGCCCTGATCTCGTCCTCGCGCGTGCGGGCGTAGAATCCATCGGCCACATAGTTCTTCTGTGGCGTCGACAACTTCTGAAGCTGTCCGAGCGCGACGTGATGATTGGTGAGGACCAGCCCGTCGGCCGACACGAACGACCCTGAACCGCCGTCGTCGAAGCGCACGCTCGCCAGCTGCAAGTGCTCGAGCCACTCCTTCGTGAGCGTGAATCCATATTGCCGCTGAATCGCCTCGCTTGGCGGGCGGTCGAAGGTCCACATCCCTTCGTCTCCGCGCGCGCGGCTCGTGGCGAGCAGGGCGAGGAAGGCGACGACGGTCAGATGGCCCATAGCCGAACGGCCGATTGTGCGGAGGGAAGGTGTGCTCATGAGTCTGTCCAAACGTGTCACATGATAACGCATCAATGTGCCGTAGCTTCCGAGACGAGCGGAAGGTGCGCGGCTTCCCACGCGGCGAGGCCCCCCGCGACTTCGTCCACCTTCGTGTAGCCGTGTTGCTCCAGGAGACTCGCCGCAATCGATGATCGATAGCCGCCCGCACACTGCACCAGCAGGGGCCGATCCTTCGGCAGCTCCGAGAGCCGCTCGGTCAGATGATTGAGCGGGATGTTAATGCTGCCGGCCACGTGCTGCTGCGCGTGTTCCCGTGGCGTACGCACGTCGACGAGGATTGGTGTCAGTGGTTCGGTCGTGGCGAGGCGGTCGGCGGCGAGCGGCGCGCTGACGCGTTCGGTGGTCGTGACAAGGTCCGGGCGTGACGCCGCACTGCTCAATCCGTCCTTGAGATAGCCCGCTATGTGATCGAATCCGATGCGCCCGAGGCGGAGGGCGGACTCGCTTTCGCGCCCTGGGTCCGCCAGAATCACGATCGGCTGCTCCCGACTGAGCAAGGTGCCGGCCCACGTGGCGTACTGGCCGCCGAGGCCGATGTTGATCGTGCCGGCAAGATGCGCCGCTGCGAAGTCGCCAGGGTCACGCGTGTCCAGAATCTGCGCGCCCGAGGCCTGCAGCGCCAGCACCTGATCGAGTGTCTTCGGGGTCAGCTCGCGCGCGAGTGCGGCGCCGAGCGTCGGCCGCTCCCGGCTGTTGAGCACGGCGTCGTAGGTGAAGTAGGCCGGCGCATCGGGTTGATCCGCCGTGACGAGATCGACGAAGGCCTGGCGGGTCATCGGCTGGAGCGCGTAGTTCGAGCGCCGCTGCTCGCCGATCGTGGAAACCGTCTCCTGACTGAGGGCCTTGCCGCAGAGCGATCCGGCGCCATGGGCCGGATAGACCAAGCTCTCGTCTGGTAGCGTCATGAGCTTCGACTGCAGCGATTCGTACAGCATCCCGCCAAGGTCGGCCGCCGACCACCCGAGCGCGACGCGCAAGTCCGGGCGTCCGACATCGCCCACAAACAGGGTGTCGCCGGTCAACACGCCGTATGGTGTCGTCTCGCTGCGGTCGAGGTCGTAGACCACAATCGAGATCGACTCGGGCGTGTGTCCAGGCGTTTCGAGCGCCTTCAGGCGGACGCGCCCGAGCGACACGATGTCGCCGTCTTTGAGCGGTGTGAAGGCGTACTCGGCCTTCGCGGCGGCGCCGAGGTAGATCGTGGCGCCGATCCGATTCCGCAGCTCGAGATGGCCCGCGGCGAAGTCTGCGTGAAGATGCGTGAGAAAGACGTGCGCGATGCGGAGCCCGGCGGCGTCAGCCGCAGCCAGATACTGCTCGATGTCGCGCTGGGGGTCCACAACGGCGGCCACGCGCGTGGACTGGTCGCCAATGAGGTACGACGCGTGCGCGAGGCAGTTGAGGTAGAACTGCTTGAAGATCACAAGACTCCCAAGCGTGGCGTCAGATCATAGAGCATCTGCGCCAGCCAGGAGCGTGGGGAGCCCTAGGCCGTCGCTCGTACGGGTTCGGCGCGCAGCACCCGGCGCTTGGGCTCGACCATCAACCGCAGCGCCAGTCCCTGCCGCGTGCCCGACCCTGTGCGGGGCGTCACCCGGTAGACCGCCGACAAGACGCGACCCTGTCTGAGAGCGTCCGGCAAGGCGTCGGAGACGCGCGCCCCGGCCTCGAGCTGGATTTGCACGAGCCGGTAAGGCGGGATGGACACGACTGTTGGGCACTCGACATACACGCCGAATTCGCTGACGTCGCGTGTCACGACGCTCGCAAACCGGGGCGTGCCACGCTGATCCTTCCACGTGAGGCGGGCGGGCAGGCTGATGATGCGGCGCTCGGCGGCTCTCTTGCTCGTCGGGCGGGTGGTCTCGTCAGTCCAAATGTGCTTCACGGAAGTACCCCCTGCAGTGAATGGTTCGCCATAGTGCATATCAAAGTCCGCGCCGTGCGCAGGGACGTAAAGGTCGAGCGGTACAATAGGCGAATAATACCTTATTAATCAATAGCTTATGGAATCTAATAGGTCAGTAGGACCAGTCGGCAGTATGCATACTAAGTACCCAAAGAGCATGGAAACTGACTATTCAGTATACATCTAACGTATATCCATCTCCGGGTGGGTCTCCAGCCCAAGGCGTCGCAGTTTCAGATACAGGCCCCGCCTGGTAAGGCCCAATGCTCTGGCAGACTCCGAGATGTTGCCGCCCGAGCGGTCGAGCGCGGCTTGGATCATGTCCCGTTCGACCTGCTCGACGGCTATGGCCAGATTGGGTCCGCCCCGGGCCGAGACGGGCCGACCGGCCGAGGTCCCCGCGGAGAATGGCTCGTTGCTGATGTCGGGCGAGAGGTGCGCCGGCTCGATGGTGCCCCCGGGTGCGCTCAGCGCGACCGCCCGCTGGATTTCGTTCTTGAGCTGCCGCACGTTCCCCGGCCACCAGAACTGCGCGAACGTGTCGAGGGTATCCGAGCTCAGATGGATGTCGGGCTTGCCGAGCCGCTCGGACGCTTCACGCAGAAAGTACGTGCTCAGGTGCGGGATCTCCTCGCGGCGCTCTCTGAGCGGCGGTACATGGATGCGGATGACAGCGAGCCGGTAATAGAGGTCCTCACGGAACTTACCTTCCGCGACTCGCTGCTCTAGGTCGGCATTGGTGGCGGCGAGCACCCGCACATCAACGCGCTGAGGCCTGGTCTCGCCGATCGGCATGATCTCTTTCTGCTCGAGAAACCGCAGCAGCTTGGGCTGGACGTCGAGCGGCAGGTCGCCGATTTCATCGAGAAACAGCGTGCCGCCGGCCGCCGACCGCACGAGTCCCGGCTGGTCGGAAACGGCACCGGTAAAGCTGCCGCGCCGATGGCCGAAGAGCTGACTATCGGCCAGGTCGCGGCCGGTAGTCGTGCAGTTATAGGGCAGGAACATCGCTGCGCTGCGAGGCGACCCGACGTGGATCGCACGGGCCACGAGCTCCTTGCCGGTGCCGCTTTCTCCGGTGATGAGGACGGTCAGGTCGCTGCCCTGCAGCCGCTGAATTTGCTCGACCAGGCGCGTCATGGCAGCGCTCGCCGACAGAAACCCCGGCAGCAGCGGCTCGAGCGAGCGATCAACGGCGAGACCGGCTGGCGCCCCCGAGCGGTCGCGGGCCGCGCACAAGGCAAATCCCTGCTGAGCGACGGCAAGGATCATTCGCAAACGCCGCAGAACGGGGTGGCCGACAGGCCTCGGCGAGGCGACCAACGCGAAGCGCGCTCCTTCTGGATCGCGTCCAAGAGACTCGAGCACCAGCGTGCCGCGGCCATAGGCCGTGCCGTGGACGGCCGAGCGCGCGAGCGCCGGCGCGGCGTCGGCTTCGCAGCCGGCGCAGGCAATCACGCGCACGTCGCCGCCGGCCAGCCGTACGAACAACACCACGCTGTCGGCCCCCGCCGCGTCGAGAAGCGCCGTCGCCGTCTCGCGTCCCAACAGGTCCGGAAGGGCCGCCGCATCGACAATCCGTCGGACGATGGCTTCGTCGGCATCGGATGGGGAAATGACGTACTCGCCGGTTCCAATGTTGGTGAGCAGCGCCTGAGCCTCGCGGCTGTCCGCGAGGTCGCGGTCGGCGCCGAGCTGCTCGAAGATGCTGATCGCTCTTGTGAGATGGCGTTCGGCGATCGATCGTGCCCCGGTTTCGGCGACTAGGCGCCCGAGCGCCAGATGGCTCAGTCCGGCCTGATACCGTTCGCCGAGCATGTCGAGCAGCGTCGTGCTCTGGGCAAAATCGTGATACGCATCGGTCGCGCTGCCGCTTTGCGCATTGAGGGCGCCGCGTAGGCGCAGGTATTCGCCCCAGGTGGCCGGCGCCGCTTTCGGGTCGAGCATGTCGGCGGCGATCGTCAGGCGTTGCTCGGCTTCGGGGAGCCGCCTGGCGCCGGTGAGCGCTTCGGCGGCAATGAGCGTGGCCTGGAGGGCGTCAAAGGGCGGTGCGCCGGCCTGCAGGATGTCGTCCGCCTTGGCGACGGCCTCATCGAGCGCGCCGCGCCGGAGCGCGAGCCGCGCCCCGAGCACGCGCACCGACCATTCGTACCAGCGACTCGTTTCTCGGCCATAGGCACCGTACGCCTCGCTCGCGCGGCCGAGAAAATCGCTCGCCGCGTCGTACCGTCCGCGCATCAACTGAATCTGGGCGAGCGTGTCGAAGACGGCGCCGGTCGTCTCGCTGAACTGAATCGGACTGCGCACCTTGAGCGCGCGGTGCAGAGCATCTTCCGCCCGCCGCAGATCGCCGAGCCGGACGCAGATCTGTCCGAGCGTGGCCAGCGCGACGGCCAGCCCGTGCCCCGATCCGTGCGCCTCGTGCAGCGACACGCTCCGTTCGGCCAGCGCGAGCGCCTGCTCGTAGTGATGCTGCAGCATGGTCACGTTGGCCTGATTGCCGCAGACGGTGGCCAGCACATCGTCGGCCTGCACGAGTGATGCGAGCCGCTCGGCCTGGCGGAGCGCGCCCATCGCTTCGTCGTGCCGGCCGAGCTGGGCGAGCGAGATGCTGGAAAGCGAATGGACCAGGGCCAGATGCCGGCGATCGCCCGCCGCATGCAGGGCCGAGGCCGCCTTGGTGATGTGCTCGCGGACGATGGCCATGTCGCCGACCTGGCGATAGCAATTACCAAGCTCGTAGTGGGCGAGGCCGATGGCCCGCGAGTCGTGAGCGATTTCGGCCTGTTTGAGCGCGCGGCCGTGCAGAGCGATGGCGCGGGACTGATCGCCGCGAGCCGAGGCCAGCCGTCCGTGGAGGCGCCAGAGCGTCGAGAGGCGGCCCGAGGGAACGCTCTCGCGAAAGGTGTCGGGCGGCCGGCCGAGGGCCGACGCGGCCTGGTCGAGATCGTCCTGCAGCAGCCACGCCTCGGCGAGCGCCGAACGCAGTTCCAGTTCCTCTTCGCGCGTCAGCGTCGAAGACCGGAGCATCGGTGCCAGCATCTGCGCGGCTTCTGCGCCGCGACCGCGCTCAAGTGAGGCGGCGACGCGGGAGAGCAGTCCTTGCAGTGACGCAGACGGCACGATCAGACCTTAGGCCGGAGGCCGTCAAGGAAGGAGCGGCCTCGTGCGGCGAGTCGTGCTTCGAGCCGGGCCGAACAGTCGCAGTCCGTGCAGGCCCACGGCTCGGCACCAGTCAGATCCCGACAGCGGCTGCGCGCGTGGGCGCCCTGGACTTTCTCGAGATCGAAGAAGTCCTCCCAGTACTCACGCTCCTCGGCGAGCGGCGTCGGACAGAAGCAGACTTCCACCCACCGCACTCGACCGTCGTCGTGCTGGCGAGCCGCCGCCATATTCCGAAGGTATTCGTCGCCGGCGACCGACCCGGCGCCGAGCGTGCCTGCGTCGATGGCCTGCGCCAGCGCACCGTCCCGCCCCGGCTTGACCCTGGCGGTGACCAGATACCGCATCGCGGCATTGTACGGCACATGGCAAGGTCGGTCGGGTCCGGTTGAAGCCGGACGCTACATTGGGGGGACCGTGTGGTCAGCGCGGCAAGCGGTCCAACATCAGGCCGGCGAGGCGTGCGACGAGCCGAGGATCCGGCGCGGCCAGATGCGCATGTACCGCGCGACGGCCCGTGGCGTCGAGCGAGCCAAAATCGCCGAGGGCTTGCGCCAGCTCGAGTGTGCCAAAGGAGAACCGCTCATCGGGAATCGACAGGTCTTCCCGCGGTGCCGCCGAGACGAGGAGAAATACGCCGGTGTTGGGGCCGCCTTTGTGGAGCTGTCCCGTCGAGTGCAGATATCGCGGTCCGTAGCCCCCCATCGTGGCGGCACGGGTGCGATCGCGAACGGCGATGCGGAGCGCCCGCAGCTCGTCGGCCAGCGCGCGATCGGGGCCGACGTAGGCGAGCAGCGCAAAGTAGGTGCCCCGGCGAAGGAGTGTGAGGAGCGCCTCGGGAGGGGCGTCACCCAGTTCGCGACGGGCCGCGGCGCTCATCGTCAACGTGATGTCGCCATCAATGGTGCGGTCGCCCCTCGCGATCGGCAGATGGCCGGCCGACTGGTACTGATTCAGAAGCACCCGCGTGGAGTCCTTTGCCTGCTGGACGTTCGGCTCGTCGAAGGGGTTGACCTGGAGGAGCGCGCCGGCAACGGCCGTGGCTACCTCCCAGCGCACAAACTCCGCGCCGAGTGCGGACGGCTCTGGAAGGGTGACGGTAACGACCGGCGCACCAGCGGCAGTGAGAGCCCGGACGCTGCTCTCGAGCGCGTCATTGTCCCCTGCGGCGTCGGCACCGCGCAGCCGCAGTCGGACAAACACCCGATCCGGCCCGTATGCCGCTGGCCCGGCGGGCTTTTCGCCGGCGATGGGCACGATGCCTGTGCCGTTCTTTCCCGTGCTTTCGGCGACAAGCTGCTCGACCCACAAGCCAAGCGGTTCGAGCGAAGCGGGCAGGAGGAGCGTCAACTTATCGCGTCCGGCGCGTGCAGCCGCGCCAATGGCCAGGCCAAGCGCCACGGCAGGATTGTGCTGGACCTCGCCCGTGTGCCGCTCGCACGCCGACAGCATCGCCAGTGCCCACCCGACCAGCCCGGACACATCCAGGCCCATCAAGGCGGCGGGCACGAGGCCGAAGAACGAGACCGCCGAATAACGGCCTCCGATATCGGCAGGATTCAGGAAGACGTCTCGGAAGCCATCGGCGCGCGCCCGGCGCTCGAGCTCGGTGCCCGGGTCGGTAATGGCGACGAAATGGTCCGCCCACTTCGGCACGCGGGCTTCCTCAAGCGTCCGGCGAAAGTGCGCGGCGAGGACATTCGGTTCGATCGTCGAGCCGGACTTGCTCGCAAGGATGTACAGCGTGTGCTCGGGTGGCGTGGCTGCCGCGCGCACGGCTGCCGGATCGGTCGAATCCAGCATCTGGAACCGCGGCCAGGAAGGGGCGACGCCGAGCACCGCTCGCAGGACTTCGGGAGCGAGGCTCGATCCGCCCATGCCGAGCAGCACGATATCGGTGAACTGCTGGCTTCTGACCGACGAAGCAAACGCCTGAAGGCGCGGCAGCGAATCGGCCATGAGCGCCGGCGAGCTCAGCCAGCCCAAGCGGTTCGCGATCTTGTTCTGTACCGCCGGGTCGTTGCTCCAGGCGGACGCGTCGCGACGCCACAGCTGTTCTCCCGCGCGTGCGGCCGCATCAGCGCTAATGGAGATGGCGTCGCGAAGAGGTCCGGGCTCGAGGTGACACGTGCCCGCCAGGCCAGCGCTCTTGGCCGTCACGTCGAGTGCCGGCCAGCGCGTCAGCAGGTCTGGCCCGGTCTGCATGGTCCCCTAGCATAGACTAATGAATCGGTGACTGGTGCTGGTGACTGGTGGTTGGTGCCTGGCCGAAGCTCGAAGAGCGAAGGCGGGAACCTAGTGCGCGGCGTCTACGTCATCTCAACGATGCCGAGGCGGCGGGCTGTCTGTGTCGGAGTGTGGTTTCTCGCGTGCGTGATTATCGCGGCGACGAGCGCCTGCGGTTCGCCTGCGGAGCGTTCAACATCCGCACCGCCGCTCGAAACGTCCGCTACACTGCCGGCGGCTGCAGACGGGGCGGCGCCGAATCCGACCGAAGGGCCGGCCCCCGACCCGTCCGAAGGGCGGATCGTCGTGCTGGGCGACTCGCTGACGGCGGGGCTCGGACTGTCCACGGTCGCCGATGCGTTTCCCTCGGTGCTCCAGCAGCGCGTCGAGGCGAAGGGCTTGAAGTATCAGGTGGTGAACGCCGGGGTCTCGGGGGACACGTCCGCGGGCGGGCTCTCGAGGCTGAACGCTGCCCTCGCCGGCAACGTCCGCGTTTTGATCGTGGCGCTCGGGGCCAATGACGGCTTGCGCGGGCTGCCACCCGCGGAGCTGAAGAAAAATCTCTCGACGATAATTGAGCGGGCGCAAGCGCGTGCCATCACTGTCATTCTGACTGGCATGGAGGCGCCGCCCAACTACGGCGCCCAGTACACAGCGGAGTTCCGTGCCGTATATTCGGACCTGGCCAAACAGTATCACCTGCGCCTTGTCCCGTTCTTGCTCTTGGGCGTCGCCGGCGACCCGGCCCTGAACCAGCGGGATGGGATTCATCCGACGGCCGCTGGCGCCCGCATCGTGGCGAACAACGTCTGGTCTGTGCTCGAGCCGGTCCTCGATCGGCAGACGATTCGAAGGACTGGTGCTCCCGGATCATGATTGAACTGCGTGAGATCTCGAAAACGGTCACGAGCGGCGCAGAGCCGCTGACGATTCTTCATTCACTCAGTCTGACGATTCCGCGGGGGCAGTTTGTGGCGGTGGTCGGGCCCTCGGGCAGCGGTAAGTCGACGCTGCTTGGCCTGATAGCCGGCCTCGATGCCCCGACGTCCGGCAGCGTGCTCATCGACGGCATCGACGTCACCAAACTCGACGAGGATGCGCTGGCCCGGCTGCGCGGCGAGAAGAT
>JBGPHH010000032.1:0-25521 GCA_041484265.1 Vicinamibacteria bacterium | reverse complement strand
GGCCCACCCACGGGGCCGCCTGGCGCTGGAGGACCCGCAGCTGGTGCCGGCGCAGCGGCTGGTGGTCCCGCGCCCGGCGGGGGCCCACCTCCTCGCGCTCCACCAAGCGCGCCAAATCCGCCGCGCGCGACTACCGGTCCCTGCAACTCCCACTCGGCAACCGAGTACCCCTGCCAGGATGGCTGCGCGCCGGCCGGCGGTCGTCCGCCAAAGTGCAGCAGCCGTGTCTGCTCACCGGTGTCGTACTCCAGCTTCAGCGTCACGTCGTCTTCCCAACTGATGCGCGCGCGTCCCGGCAGTCGCATCAGCGCCGGCGCGCCGTACCCCTTGCACTGCAGACCGGCTGCTTCGTCTGCGGCCGGATCCCACGCCATCGCCGCCGTTCGAGCCGCGGCGGTCATCGGAATGCCATCGAAGTCGGTTCCCTTTCGCGGCGTCAGCATGCGGAAGCGCCACTCTTCAGTGACCACGGAAACCCACGTGCCGGTGAAGTCAACCGGCGCCGTCTGCCGCGGTGTCGCCGCGCCGCGCCCCCCGCGGGCAGGGCCTCCAGGGCCACCCGGCGGTGGGCCCTGCGGCGCTCCGCCGGGCGGAGGCGGATTCTGAGCCCAGCCAAATGAGGAGAGAGCAACGGCAAGCGCCATCGCGCCGACAACGCGAGCCCTACCGCGCGGCGAGCTCGTCATCGCCTCTGCCCTCCTGTCGCGCGCGGGCCCGGCGCCGGGGTTGTCGTGCGCGGGGCCGACAGAGCGGCCGTCCGACTCAGACTCGTGTACACCGCCTCCACGAACCGGTCCGGCGTTGACGGCCCGTCGGTCCCGCCGTAGCGGCCGTCGTAGTCGAGCGTCGGGCGCTCCGCTTTCACCTGAGCGAGCGTCATCTTGCGGGCGATGAGCGCCCGCACGCGGTCGCGCACGATGGTCACCATGTCGCGGTATTCCGAGACGTCGGCTTCGTCGGAAATATGGCCGTGCGCGGGGATGACGTACGTCCCGCCTTCCTGCTTCAGCGCCGGAATCGTGATCTCGAGCAGCTCGTTGAGCGCCGCGACGACACCTCCAATCGAGCCGCCATGATCGAGATCGATGAAAGGATAGAGGTTGGGGTTGAAGATCTCGCCCGTGCTCACGACATCGGACCGCCGGAAGAACACGAAGGAATCCCCGTCGCTGTGCGCCGCGGCCATGTGCCGGAGCTCGATGCCTTCGCCGTTGAAGAAGAGAGACCGCGTGGGAACGGTGTCGTACGTGGTCGTCGGCAAGGCGCACTCCGGCGCCTTCTCTTTGATAAGGCGGTCCATCACGGCTTGACGTGCCATGATGGCGGCTCCCGGCGTGTCACCGCCGCCACCGATGGCAGACGTCAGACGCGAGCCGGCACGACCAACCGCGTCGTTGCCGCCCGCGTGATCGGCGTCACCAGCCGTATTGATGATCAGCCGGATCGGTGCGGCGGTCAGCTGCCGCACGGCGGCGACGACCGCGTTCGCCGTGTCGGCGCGGCCGCTGTCCACGAGCAACACCCCATCGCTCCCGACCTGCACCGCGATGTTGGCCCCGGCGCCGCTCAGCATGTAGACGTTGCCTTGCACCGGCCTCAGACGCAGGCCGCTCGGCAGCGTCACCGGAGCCTGCAGCACTCCGCCGCCGCTCAGTAGGGGCGGCAGTGCCGGCGCGCCGGCCGACTGGGGGGAACCGGGAGCCGGACCTTGCGGCACGCCGCACGGGATGAGGTCGGCTGGAGGCGGCCCCTGCGCCGCGACCGCGCGTGTCACGCCGACCGCCACCGCGGCAGTCAGTCCGAGTGCGCACGTGATCAGTGGTAGTGAATCAACCCGACGCATATATCGGTGAGTATCCGTCGGAGTGCCAGCAGCCGCGCGTCTAAAGTTTTGTAAACGGGCGGTGCTCGACGTGCCGAGCACGAAGGTCGGATCGGCCGCCGGCAACGAGATACGTGGCGCTGAACGCCACAAGCGATATCGTCAGCCGTTTGAGCACCGTGCCCCTCACCTTCCGGGCTGGTTCGGCGCCGCGGCTCCGCTACGCTTCGCCGCCGCCTCCGCCCGCATCAGCTGCTGGATCTTGAGCTGGTACTCCGGATACTCGGTCTCGACGCCGCCTTGCGTCACCTCGAACGGCAACCCGTGCGTCTCCGCGAACTCGCGGTGCTTCGTGCCGAGCGGCCAGGCCGGCACCCAGCCCAGAGGTTTGTTCGACACCTCTTCTCCCGCCTTGAACGGCTCTTGGTACTGCAGGTTCCCGTATCCGTTCCACATTTCTGTGTACGTCCGCATCTCGGGCGCCTCGAGATAGATTGGATCGTCGATCCACATGGATACCGTCATATACAGACCATGACGGGCGAAGTGCTCAACAAGCTTCGCGTAGGGGCTGAGCGGCACGCCGTTCCGCCAGAGCACGCCTTGTTTCATGTGCGTGGTTGTCACGACGAGGACGCCGTTTTCGAACACGCCGGTGGAGAATCCGTCCCACGTGTGCTCGGAGAACTTCGACGGATGGGGCCGGCCGTCCATCCAGACGATGCGATCGGCGCGGCCGAAGCTGCCGGCAAACGCGTACGCCGCGAACGCCTGTGTCATCGGGTCCAGTACCTTCAGAATCCGCGTGGGGCCGCGATTGTTGCTGATGTACTGCACGGGATGAGCCTGGATTTGCCGTGCCTCCTGTGACAGGACGTCGGCATCCCACGACTCGGCTTTCTGCCGCCCGGCCGCGTTGATCGGCAGGCCCGCGTAGTCGCCGAGCTCGGGTCCGAGTCCATAACTCGGAGTATCTTCGTGCGTCACGACGACCCAGTCACCGGAGACGTCGCCGAAGACCTGTCCGGGCGGGTTGAACTGCGCGACGAGCGGCGTGCACGTGGCGGCTGCGGCGGCAACCACGATCAACCGCATCGGCGTCCGCAAACGATCGAGAACGCGCATGGCGAAAACTCCTCAATCCGGCGGGCTGTCACCGGCCAGTTGCTGACGACTTCGTGGCCTCCCGGTACGCCGCTTCGATGAACATGTCGGCCGTCGACGCCTTGTTGGTCCCATAGAGCCCGTCGTACTCGAGCGTCGGCCGCGCCGCCTTGATCTCGGCCAGCGTTCTCCCCTGCCGCGCCAGCAAGGCGACGCGGTCGCGGACGATGGTGACCATGTCGCGGTACTCCACCACGTCCGACTGGTTGCACACGCGCCCGTGCCCCGGAATCACGCGCGTCCCGCCCTGCTGGTTGTACTCCGCCACCGCCAGGCGGACGAGCGCGTTCAGGCCGTCGAGGACCCCTTGGATCGTGCCGCCCTGATCGGCCTCGATGACCGGATACCGATCGTCGGCCAGGATGTCGCCGGCGGCAATCACGTCCGCCGTCCGGAAGAACACCATCACGTCGCCGTCGCTGTGCGCCGCCGCCTGATGGATCAGCTCGAGCGGCTGGTGCCCGAAATAGAACGACTTGGTCGGCGTCACGAACGTGTCGGTCGGCCACGCCGCCGTCGCCCGCGACGTCTGATTCTTGGACGAACCCATCCGCGTCAACACCGTCTCGAACGCGAAAATGCCGGCCGTCGGTTGATCCGCGAACGAAAGGCCGGCCGGCGATTCGGTGAGGCTATTGAGGCCGCCCTCGCCGCTTCGGGCCACTTTCTCGTTGGCTCCGGTGTGATCCACATCCGCGCTGGTGTTGATGACCCACCGCAACGGCCGGCGGCGCTGGTACTGCTTCCAGGTTGCGATGACGCGATCGCCGGCGCGTTCGTCGCCCGCGTCCACGAGCAGGACACCTTCGTCGGTGACCTGCATCGCGATGTTCGCGCCCGCCCCGCCAATCAGATAGACGTCGCCCTGGACCGGGATAACCACGAGCGGATCGAGCAGGGCGTCGTAGTCCGGGACCACGCCCGCTCTGATCTCGCCCGGTTTCTCGCCCGTCTTCCGAGTGTCCTCCGGCGCCCGGAAGTAGGGCTGCGGCAGCGGCACGCCCCAGTCCCTCAGCGCATCCGCGACGGCTGATTGAACGGGTTCGCCTCTGGCCGTCTGTTGCGCGCGAAGATACCCGACCGACGCAACAACCGCGATCATGATCGCGGCAAGCCGTCTCATCATCGTCATCGAATTCAGACGTTTCATCGCATACCAACCTTCGCGTTCTTCGTTCCTCTTCGTGCCCTTCGTGATTAGAAATCGAACGTCGCGCTGATCTTGAAGAAGCGTGCTTGCAGGATGCTCGTCGGCACCCACACGGTGTTGGTGCTGTTGTTGATCCCGATGCCGGTCGTCGCGTTGAAGCTGGACGACTTGGTGAAATTGTTGTTTCGTGCGATCACGGTGTCGTCGTTGAAGACGTTGAACAGATCGAAGTTGACCGTCGTCCGCGTCCGCCCGAAGCGGAGAATACGGCCCACGCGCATGTCGAGCTGGTTCTGACTGACGTCGTAGACCGCGTTCGGGTAGAGGAGGTTGACGTTCTTGCTGGTGCCGTTGCACAAACCGGCTGGGCTTCCAAGGCAGGCCGGCAAGACGCCCAGGCTGGACAACGCGGGATTCGCCAGCTCGTTGCCGCGCGGGTCGGCCGCGCTCGCCGACATCGAATAGCTGGCCTGCATGGCGTCCCCCGGGATGCTCTGGAAGGTCGCCGACACCTGCACGCTCTGGAGCGCCGTGGCAACAGTCGCCGGCAGACCCGCGTACTTCGGCAGCGTATAGGCCGCCACCGCTTTGAACTGGGTCCGCCACGGTTCGGTCTGGCTGCAGACCGATTGCGGGTCGTTCCCCAGCATCTCCGGCAAGAGCGCCGTGACCTCGCAGTTGTTCGTGTACCGCCGGCCGGTGCTCGTGCCGCCCTGCAGCAACAACCCGTTCTGGAGGCGGGCGTTGACACTGACATCCACGCCGTTCCAGTGATCGACCTGCTTGGCACCGATGTCATCGGGGAAGACGACCTGGTTGACGGGGATCGCTCTGGCCCCGTTGAGTGATGTGAAGTCGGCGAACTGCAGGATCGAGTTCCCGCCGCCCCCTGGCAGCCGGCTGTCCACCGGCGCGACAATGTCAAAGTACCGGAAGTCGTTGCCGGCATATTGAGCCGGGCAGCCGAGGGCGACAGTGCAGAACGCCGATCCAGTCAGGTTGACAGCGGTGTTATCGGTTGCCGTGAAGTTGCCAAACCAGCGCCGGAAGTACGACACGTCGACCGACACCCGCGGCATGATCTCGCGCTGCACGCCGACAGAGAACTCCCAGTTGTAGGAACGCTTCCCAAACCCCTGCCGCACATTCCAGTCCGTCAGGTCGCTTGATGGCACCGTGCACGTCAAGGCCGCCGTGCCGGCGGCGCACCCACCAGCAATCTGGTAGGCGTTGACGGGCGCTAAGGTGCTGCCGGCTCCAATGCACTCGCCGTTTGAGCCCGCGCTTGTCAGCGTGCAATCCGCCACACCGTTGCCGTTGCCGTCGGCCCAGGTCCGGCTGGCGCTGTTGGTGAGGCGCTGGATCGCATTCGCGTTTGCGGGCAATCCGCCAAGCGCCTGACCGGCTACGTACTTGTTGAGGCTGACCTTGACGGCCGTCTTGCCGTCTCCCTGCAGATCGTACGCCATGCCGAACCGCGGGGTGAGATCCTTCCAATTCACTGTGTCCTCGATTGCCGCATATGACGCCGCCGGTCGACCCAGCGTCGAGGCCGGCATGTCTTGCGCGGGTACGGAGCTGTTGTACCAGTCGTAGCGCACGCCGTAGTTGAGCGTCAGCCGGTTCATCGTCCAGCGGTCCTGCGCGTACAGGCCCAAGTCGTGGTTCTGATCGTTTTTCTGCGCGTATGGCGTGTTGAAGACTGTCACCTGGTCGAACGTTGGCGTCGTGTTGTTGACGCCACTGTTGCTGATGCGGTAGCGCACCGGCCGGCCCTGTGGGTCGTAGGTCGGTCCGTATATGCTCATCGCCCGGTATCCGAACGAATCCTGGATCCCGACCTTGTACGCATGGGCGCCGGTGACGTACGACATCGCGAAACGGTACGTGTAGTTCGGCGTCTGACCGTTGGAGAAGGTTCCGCTCGGTCCATGAAAGCTGATGTTGTTGGGCACCTGGGAGTTGCCGATGACTTGTGTGACGCCGATCATGGACGGGTAGTTGGCGTACTGCTGAGGCGTGACGGTCAGCGAGCCGTTCTGGTCGGTCGGTCTGAGCTCGCCCGGGATGAACCGCTCGGTCCGGTGCAGCGCCACAAACTCCAGGAGCAGCCGGCTCGTCAGCGGCGACCACCACTCGGCGTGCAGCAGCCTCTGCACGGGCGACCGGGTATCGAGGCCCGCCTCCGGCGAGATGACCAGAAGGGCGCCCGGTGTGTTGACGGTGGGGCAGGTGCACCGGTACTGCTGATCCCACGTCCCTGCGAACTTGTTCTTCGGATTCGCCTGCCACGTCAGGCGGACCTGGCTATCCCACCAGTAGCCATGAGTGACGAGCGCACGCCGCCGGGAGGCGCCGTTGGTGCCGTCGGCGGGCACGTACGTCCAGCTCGATGGCACGTACGGAAAGCTCGGCAGGAATTCGTTCTGGTTGTAGAACATCCCAGCTTGATAGTTTTGCGCGCCGTTGTTGCGGTACGTGTAGTAGTACCAGAGCTTGTCCTTCAGAATCGGCCCGCCCACGCCCGGGTTGATGTCCCAGTTCAGCTTGTAGTTGTTCGGTGCCGTCAAGCCTTGATCCTTCACGCTCTGCGTGAAGTTGTTCGACTGCTGCCCTTCATAGGCGCCCGTCGCGAACAGCGAGCCGCGGATGGTGTTGCCGCCGTCGCGCGGAATGAAATTGATGCTCACCCCGCCTGTCTGCCGCTCGGCCGACGCCCCTGAGGTGTCAATCGCGACCTCTTGCGCCGCATTCGTGTTCGGCACCATCACGCCGATGTTGCCGCCGGCGGTCACGAGCGTCATGACGTTCAGTCCGTTCTGCGTGATTCGCTGGTCGCCGGCCTGGCTGCCGTGGACGGTGAGACTGGCCATCGTGTCGCCGAGCGCGCCACCCACGTCGCGTTGGTTCGACGTCACTCCAGGCACCAGCACGCCGAGCGTGTTATACATGCGCCCGGTCGGCAGCGCGTTGACGATCTCTTGCGACATCGTGCGTTCCCTGGTCGTGCTCTGCAGGTCGACCACCGGCGTTTCCCCGCTCACCGTGACCGTCTCTTCAATCGAGCCGACTTTCAGATCGACGTTGATCGACACGACGCCCGATCCCGAAATCTCGAGGTTCTCGCGCTTGAACGTGTTGAATCCGGTCAGGGTCGCAGTCAACGTGTACATCCCCGGCCGCAACCCGACGATGCGGTACTGCCCCGTCCCGTCGGTCACCGTCGACCGCACGCGCTCGATGAGCGCCGGGCTCGCGGCTTCCACTGTCACCCCGGGCAACACCGCGCCCGACGTGTCTCTGACGACGCCAGCGATCTGACCGCTGACGATGTCCTGCGCCCACACGGTCGACGAGCACAGAAGAATCGACGCGACAAGCACTGCCATCACTATTCCCAGCAGGCGTTGCATGGCTGTCTCTCCTAAAAGCAGAAGCACCTGAATTGACGGTGAACTACCACGTACTCGAACACGCCGTCGGATCCCACTTCGAGCCGTTGCCTTCGCGCTTGAAATTCGGACTGGTGACCCACGGCGTCTGGAGGTACTTGGGATCTTCGACCACCGTGGTCACGACCAGCCATTGGTCCGCGTTTGGCTCCCGAAAGAGGCTCCAATATTCCGTGAGAACGGTGTCGGCGCTGTAAGGAATGCCGTTCTTCCGCAAATAACCCGGCCGCAGATGCCTGGTGACGGTCTGGAGGTAACCGAACTGCGGGGCGGCGGGCGTGCCGGCCGCCGGCGCCTGCGGGCCGGCGCCCCGCCCGCCCCCACCGCGACCGGCGGCGATCACCCATTCGCCCACGGAGTCGCCTTGCCAGGTGGCCTCGCCGCCTGGCGCCTGCCACTCACCAAAATGGATCAGGCGCGTCTGCGTCCCGGCATCAGCTTCGACTTTCAACGTGTTGTCGTCCTGCCATGTGATATGCAGCCGACCCGGCACTCGCATGATGGCAGCCGCGCCGTACGACCTACATTGCTCGCCGGCCGCCGTGTCCTTCGCCGGATCCCACGCGTCGGCCACGCGCTTGGCTTCAGCTGTGATCGGGACGCTGGCGTAGTCGCCTTTCGGCGGCGTGACCATGCGCCACCGCCAGTCCTCCGTGACGACCGAGACCCAGTACCCGGTGAGATCGATCGGAGCCGTCGTCCGCGCCGTCCGAGGCGGCGCGGGTGCCTGACCCGCCGGCGCCTGACTGCGCACGGGCGCGGCGGCGAGCACAAGCGCCGCGAAAAGCATCACGATGACGATCGGAACCTGGCGTGTCATGATCGTCTTCCGCACTTTTATCGCCTCGGCGCCGTGCCCCGCGCTGGTGCCGCTGGCTTGGCAAGCGGCTTGGGCGTGAGGCCCTTGTAGATTGCTTCAACGAACGCCTGTGCCGACCCCGCACCATAGCGGGCGGTCCAGCCCTGTGTGGGATTGGCTGCCTGGATTTGTTCGAGGGTCATCCGATTCTTCATCAGATCCTGGACCCGATCGCGCACGATGGTCACCATGTCGCGATACTCCACGACGTCGAACTGCTGACAGATGCGACCGTGGCCCGCGACGATCAGAGTGCCGCCGTCCTTTGTGGGCAGGGGGATGGAGGGAATCGCAAGATCGATCACGCGATTGAGCGCTTCGATTTCGCCCTGGATGCTCCCGCCATTGTTGACGTCGAGGACGGGAAATCGCGTGACGTCGAACACGTCGCCCGCAGCGATCACATCGGAGCGGCGGAAGAAGACGAGACTGTCACCGTCGCTGTGCGCGGCCGGCACCGCAATCACCTCGATGCCTTCGCTGTTCAGGTAGAGGACCTTGTGTTTTCTGGTGAACGTCTCGGTTGGCCACGCGGCGGTGGGGTAAGGCGTTTGCTGGCCCGTCGCCACGCTCATCCTGAGGAAGACGCGCTCGCTCGCGACGATCGGCGCCGGACCGGCCAGACCGATGCCTCCAGGCTGCCCGGCACCGCCCGCCGCCAGCGACTGGCCCGCGCGCGACGCCTGGGCGTTCGCGCCCACGTGATCGGCGTCGGCCGCGGTATTAATAATGTAGCGAATCGGCTTGTCGGTCAGCGTCTTGAGGGCCGCCAGGACCGCATCCGCCGTTCGTTCCGATCCGGTGTCGACCAGCACGATGCCGTCTTCGCCGACCTGCGCGGCAATATTTCCGCCGGCACCGGCAAGCAAGAAGAAATTCGGCCGGACCGGAACCACCTCGACGACCGCGCCGCCGCCCGGTGTCTGTACCGCTCCTCCGACCGGAACCGACAGCCCGATGCCGAGCAGTGCGGCGACAAGGACTCCACGTCGTCTCATGGCCATGTCGTCACGGCTGCACGCGTCCCGTGCCGTCGGTGATACATTGCAGGCCGGCCGTCGATCCGCCGCCGCCCCAGCCGCAACAGTACCGAGTGCACTGTGCCGGTGCCACAAACGCGTCCTTGAGTTTCTTGCGGTATTCCGGGTACATCGTCTCCGCGCCGCCTAGTACGGCGTCAGCCGGGATGTGGTACCGCTCGGTGACTTCGTTGACGAACGGATTTCGGCCGGGCAGGTAGTGCGGCACCTCACCCTCACCTTTGAGGTCGGCCAGCTCGGCTTCCGGAACACAGGGCGGTCCGATCGTCGCAATATTCTGGTTGGGATCGAGTTGCCAGCTTCGACTGATCACCTGCGGCTCCGTCAAGTAGACGGGATCCTCGAGAATGCCCGCGATCGTCAGCAGCGATCCGTACCGTGTGATGTGCATCCTCAGCGTCGCCTGGTCGCTGTGGGGCGTGCCGTTGCGGCGCAGATAGCCTCCTGACAGGTGCGTTGTATAGGTGGTCAAGGTCGGACCTTCCCACACCCCGGTCGTGAACCCGCCCGGCGTGTGCGAGGTGTAGGGCGACGGATGCGGGCGGCCGTCCATCCAGACCGTGATCGGAAACCGATCGAGCGTGCCGCTGATATGCCACGCGACGACCGCACCGCTGTTGGGATCGGACTCGGGCCAGATCCTGATGCCAACCGAGCCGGTCAGCAGATACCACGACGAGTAGTACACGCACTGGCGCTCGGGTTGCGACAGCAGCGACGGGGAAAAGCTCAGCGCCCGGGCGCGGCCATCGGCGCTGAGCGCGAGCCCAAAGTAGTCAATGCCGTCGGGCCCCGCCGTAATTTCCTGCCAGTCCTCGTGCCACCGCTGGTTCCACGTGCCGGAGAGATCAACCTGAGCCAGCGCCGGCGCCGTCGTCAGTGTCGCAGCCAGGAAGGCAACAACGGTGAGAGTCTTTCGCTGCAACACCTTCATGGCCCACTCTCCTTCCCAGTGCCATCAGTGATGCACCGGATTCCAGTTGCCAGGTTGGGAAACGCCGCATCCCAGCCGCAGCAGTAGCGGACGCACACGGCAGGCGCGACGTAGGCGTCCTTCAGTCTCTTCCGGTACTCCGGATACATCGTCTCCTCGCCGCCGAGCAGCGCCTGAGCCGGAAGGTTGTAGCGCCGAGCCATTTCAGCGGCGAACGGGTTCTCACCGGGCAAGTAGTGCGGCACGACGCCATCGCCCTGCAGGCTCGCCACCTCTGCTTCAGGGGTGCAAAGGCCTCCAACCGGATTGAAGTTCGCCCGCGGATTCAGTTGCCAGCTCCGGCTCACGATGTGAGGGCGCGTGAGATACACGGGATCGTCGAGGATGCCGGTAATGGTGAGCAGGTCCTCGTGCCTCGACAGGTGCATGGTGAGGGTCGCCGCATCGCTCGACGGCACGCCGTTACGACGGAGGTACCCTTCTTTGAAGTGCGTGGTGTACGTCGTCAGCGTGTTCCCCTCCCACACGCCTGTGGTGAAGCCGCCGAAATCGTGCAGCGCATTCGCCGACGGATGCGGCCGGCCGTCCATCCAGATGGTGATCGGCGAGCGATCGCCGATGCCATTGATGATCCACGCGACCACCCGTCCACTCGTCGGATCGGTCTCGGACCAGATCTTGATGCCCGCAGGCTCGAAGAAAAGGTAGTGCGGCGCGTAGTACAAACATTGACGCTCCGGCAGTGAGAGCTGCGACTGCGAGTAGCGAAGGGCGCGGGCGCGCCCGTCGGCGTTCAGCGGCAGACCCAGATAGTCGACCAGATCCGGGCCGAGACTACGCTCTTGCGAATCTTCGTGGACGCGACCCGCCCAGTTACCTCCGAGATCGATCTGCGCGAAAGCCGGCGTGCCTGCCGTCAGAAACACGACGAGCATCAGCAAGACATGCGTCTTGAGGGACGTGCGCGTCATCGGCTGCTACCCGGGGCTTGGCCGCGGCCATAGTTGGTTATCAGGCTCGTGTAGATCGCCTCCACGAACATGTTCGTCGTCCAGGATCCCGAGTCGGCGCCGTAGCGGCTGCGGTAGCCCAGCGTCGGATCGGCCGCCTTGATCTGATCGAGCGTCATTCCCTTCCGGATGAGACTCTGTACCGTGTCACGGACAATCGTCACCATGTCGCGGTACTCGACCAGCTCGGCTTGTTCGCCAACCCGGCCGTGGCCTGGAATGAATCGCGTGCCGCCATCCTTGAACGGCAGCGGAATGGACGGAATAACCAGGTCCATCAACCGATTGAGCGCCGCGATCTCACCCTGGATGCTCCCGCCGCGCTTCGTGTCGATCGTGGGAAACCGCGTCAGGTCGACGATGTCGCCTGTCACGACCACGTCCGACCGGCGGAAGAGCACGATCGCGTCCTCGTCACTGTGCGCGCCTGGCTGCGCCATGATTTCGATCGCCTGTTCATTCAGATACAGGTTCTTCTGCTTCCGCATGAACGTCTCGGTCGGCCACGCCCCGACCGGATAGGCCGGCCGCTCGCCGCTCGGCGCGCTCATCCGCGTCAGCACCGGCTCGGTCGCGATGATGGCCGCCGCCCCCGCGTTCGCAAAAAAGGCGTTCCCTCCGAGCGCCTGCCCCGCCTTCGCCGCCTTCTCGTTGCCGCCGACATGATCGGCCTCGGCGCTCGTGTTGATGAGGTAGCGAATCGGCAGCGGCGTGATCCGCTTGACGGCCGCTACGACCGCGTCCGCCCGCTCCGCGGCGCCGGCATCGACCAGCACAACCCCTTCGCGTCCGACATTGACGGCAATGTTGCCGCCGGCGCCCGCAATCATGTAGAGGTCCGGGCGCAGCTGAATTACCTCGAGCGCCTCATTGTTCGGTTGAGCCTGGGCCGCAACGCGCGAAGAACTATTGAGACCGGGAAGGATGCCGATCGCAATGAACAGCGACGCGGGTAACGTTCTCGTCATCGACTCACCCTGTACGCGTGCGAAATGTCAACTTCGAGGGGTCAGCGATCGGTGTCATGGATCCCACATGGCGTGGTTCCGCTATAGGCCGGGATTATCCTCCTGCGCCGCGAAAGTCAACGTGCCTTAACAAAACTTAACAGTGCGCCCGACTCGACCTTCGGCGCCTTCTTCGGCAGCCTCCACACCTTCCTACGTGGGCAGCAGAGTCGCGCGGAACATCTTGTTTCAGTGAGTCGAGGATCGCATAGGATCGGCGTCGGTCGGCCACGTCGGAAATGTCCGTTCACGTGATTCAGGAGGTGCCGTCATGTTCACATCCGTATCTCGGATCGGTCTGACCGTCCTCGTGTGTGCCGTCCTGTTACAGGTCGACGCCCGTCTCTTCGCACAAGCGAACGCTGCCGATCCGCTGATCGGCGAGTGGGTGCTGGATCGTGCCAAGTCGACATACCAGGGCAACCCCCCGGATTGGCGAACCATGACGTTCGAAAAGACACCCATGGGCATCCGCCACACGACGACGTTTGCAGTGAACGATGTCCAGCAGAAGCACGTGTACACGTTCCAGGTCGACGGCAAAGACTATCCGGCTGACGTCCAGATGCCTATCAACACCGCCGCTTTCCGCAAGATCGACGCGAATACGTTCGAGCGCGTCGGCAAGTACCAGGGCGCGGTCACCGAGACCGTCACGTACACGCTCTCGAACGGCGGCAAGACGCTCACCGCCGATCAGCGCCTGACGGCGAATCCGAACGTTCTCAACAGTTCCCAGGTCTTCAATAGGAAATGAGATTGAGAAAGGAACCTCGCATGTCGCAGACTGCAGGAAGATCCTGGCGAAGGCTGCCACATCTGCTCGCGGGATGCGGGTTGATGCTGGCGTTGGGCGCCGTCTTGAGCGCTCAAGGGCGCGGATTCGCCTTGCCGCAGCAGGGGTTTGAGTCCACCGCCCAGAACCCGGCCACCTACGCGCCGCAAGAGGCCGCGGCCGTGGCCGTGATCCTGAAATGGATCGACACCACGAACAACCACGATACCCCCGGCCACATGGCGCTCGTCGACAACAACGCCGCCTACCGGGGTGATCCGCTGGAACCGCTCCGCCGCGGCGCCCAGGGCTATTGCGCGGCGTTCGGCTTCGTCGGCAGCAGGGCCTGGTTTGGACTGAATGAGCTGTACGTCGTCGGCGGTCCGTCGGACACGCTGGTGCTGATCCGGCGCACTGACATCAACAGCCCGTACAACGGAGCAGGCGCGCTGGGCGGCTACCCCGTCCCGCTGGCGGTCATGCTGCGCGTGCAGAACGGCAAGGTCGTCGAGTGGTACGACATGCCGACGAACAAAGTGTCGATCGGGGCGCTGCCGAACCGTCCGCCGGTCGGGGGCCAGCAGAACATTCCCGAACGATGCAGGCCATATCCCGCGAGCGGCGGCAGCGCCCCGGCGGCGGCGGCGAGCAGCAGTGCGACGCCGCTGGAACCGGCGCGGACCTACGGCACGAACAAGCCGGAATACTGGTTCAACCCGTTCGAGGAATCGGCGGCGCAGACCGTCCGCGCTTTCTTCGCCGCCCGGCAGGCGGGCAACCCGCTGCTGCTCGGTGCGTTCGTGAACCAGAACGTCGGCTTCCGCCCCGATCCGGCGAGCGATCTGATCAGGGGTCGCGACAATCTGCTCAAGAACATGTGCGGGTACATCGGCGGCCGCCTCGACCTGACCGATCTCTACGTCGTCGGCGGCGACTACGACACCGCCGTGATCGCCCGGTGGACCGCGTACAACGCGGCGGGCGCGCGCATCCCGATGGGAAGCTTCTTCCGCGTGCAGAACGGTCAGATCGTTGAGTGGATGGACACGGCGCTGAACGGGACCGGCCCCGCGGCCGCGGCGAACCCGAATGCGGCCGCCTGTCAGACGGTGAACACCGCGCTTACACCACCGGCCGCGCCTGCCGGCGGACCCCGCGGCGGAGGCCCAGCTCCCGGCGGCGGGCGCGCGGGAGGGCCGCCTCCCGGCAACTAACCGGGCGAATCTATCGCGCGGCCTGACCCGGCGCCGGTATGCGGCTGCTCACGTTCGTAAAGACGTCGATCCGCGGACCGTCGCGGAACAACATGAGCAGCCGGCCGTCCGGAGAGACATCCCAGGCGCGGCGGAGCAGCGGCTGAATGAACCCGCTGATCGGATGCCGCTCCGGCTGAGTGAATGTCGGCGGCGTGCCTGGTTTGAGCGACACCGTCAGGATGGCCCCGTCATTCTCGTACACGAGCCGCCCATCCGGGAGCCACATCGGCGAGCGTCCGCCGTTGGTCGACGCCTGATACTTCGCGCCCGTCCTTGGGTACGGCTGGACGTACACCTGCCAGTCGCCTGATTCGTTCGACATGTACGAATGCCACTTGCGATCGGGCGAGAAGGCGCCGCTCAACTGCGCGCTTTCATCGACGACGGCCATCGGCTCGACTTCCTTCTTTGTTGGCGAATAGGCCCAGGCGTCGTAGTTGTTCGCGCCGCCCCGATGCGTGATGAACGTGAAGCCCTGATCGCCCTCGATCCAGTTCTCGGGGGCGCGACCGGGCCTGACGATGAGCTGCGCTTCGCCGGAGCCGTCCGCGCGCTGCATGAAAAGCGTTTCTCCGAGGTTGTCGCGTGTCGTGCCGAGACCGCCGAACGCAATCCACTGGCTGTCGGGGCTGAACACGGGGAAGTTCGCGTTCGCGATCACCTTGCGCGCCCCTGCGATGTTCGTGAGGTCCGCCACATAGATATCGCGGCCGCGGCCGCCCGGCGTGGTGGCTGCGAATGTCACCTGCTTCCCGTCGCGCGAGAGCCTCGGACCCGACGTGTCGGGGAGCACGTCGCCAAGCACGGTCCGCTTGCCGTCGAGGCCGACGAGTGCCATGCGAACCGGCGCAGCCTGACTGCCGGCATAGACGAGCGTCCCGTTCGGCGACACGCTGAACTCGGCGGCACCGGTCGCCGCGACGTCGACGCCCTGAGCAAGCGTCACGGGCTGTCCGCTGATCTTCAAGCTGCTCGCGTCGAACCGTGAGGCAACGACGGACGTGCCGCTGACGTAGACCAGGACGCCGGTTGAAAGATATCGAGCATTGCTTCCGGCGCCGATCGTCGTCCGCTGCCCTGTCCTGCTCGACTGCGCGACGATGCTCCACGTCACCGGCGTGCCCTGCCCGAGCGAGAAGAGAATGTGATCGCCGTCCGGCAGCATCTGAGGCGCGATTGCCGTCTCGCCGGCGCCGAGCTTGACCACCGTCTCGGCCGTGCCGCCGGTCGCCGGCACCCGGACGATGCCCTGCGCGCCCTGGCCGACGAGCAATTGCCCGTCAGCACCCCCAGGGCCCCAGCTCATGCCGAGCGGCTGGGCGACGCGTGCGACGCGCACCGGCGTGCCGCCGGCGACAGGAACCCGCTCCAGCACCGAGTCGTCCTGGGCCCAATAGACGATCGACTTCCCGTCCGGCGAAAAAATCGGATTCGACTTGCCGCGGGCTTCCACCGGACCACGCACGAGCACCGGCTCGCCGTTGAGATCCCTGACGAACACCAGCGCGCGCGCGACGTACGTGATGCGCGTGCCATCCGCCGAGAGTGAGAAGGGGAATCGATCCGGGCTGGTGAAATCATGCCCTTCGGGCAGGTTGAATGATCTCGGTGACTGCGCCGCCATCTGCGCGGCTGCCGTCACAGCAAGAATTGAAACCAGTAAGCGGCGCATGATTCGGTCTCCTCAGCTTATTGCCGGGTGAACACCTGAGTGCTCGTCACCTCGGCTCCGTTCAAAGTGCCCTGCTGGGTCACCGTCAGCACTTTTCCATCAGCCGATACCGAGTACTTGACGGTTTCGATGGCCTGGCCCTGGTACTTGCCCGTGCGTTCCACCGTGTTCGCGTCGATTCTCTTGAAAGACACGGAGTTCACCGGCATCTGGGCGTCAGCGGGATAGTCTTTGCCGTCGATCTTGAACGTGTATTGAAGGCGGTAAGTGTCCTCGAGGAAGCCGCCCGTTGTGGCAGTTTCCGTAACGTGCCTGATCCCGTCGGCCACCTTTTCGAACTTCATCGTGCGTTTGTCTGGAGCGCCAGCGCCGCCATTGAACGTCGATTTCGCGCGATCCAGGACCCACGTACCAAGTAGTGGGTCGTTCGCCTGGCCGCGAAGTGGAACGATTCCCCCCACCGCCGCATAGACGAGCACGCCGATGACGAATGTCCTGAACAGATGTCTATTGTTCCGTTTCATCGTAGCCTCCGTAAGAATTCCGTTTGCACCCCAGTCATGTTCTTCTCCTCACCTCGCGCCTTGTGGCGCCTTCACGGCTCGCTCCTCGGCGCCGAATTGCCTGATCTTCTCTACGTACTCGGGATAGAGATTCTCTTTTCCACCCTGTGTCGCCTTGAAGGGCAGGTTGTGCGCCTCCGCAAACTCAGTGTGCTTGGTGCCGAGGGGAAAGAACGGCACCCACCCGAGCGGCTTTCCGGCCAGCTCGTCCACGGACTCAAATGCATTGCTAATCGGATCGACGAACCCCGCCAGATTGACTGCCCACGTATGCGAGCGGACCATCGGCTCTTCGAAGTAGACGGGGTCATCGACGCTCCAGAACATCGTCATATAAAGACCGTGCCGGAACCAGTGCTCCGTCATCACTCCGTACGGGCTCGTCGCGGCACCGTTGCGCTGGACGACACCCATCTTCATATGCGTTGTCGTCACCGCCAGCTGACCGTCTTCCCAGACGCCGGTTGAGTAACCGTCCCACGTGTGCTCCGAGTAATCCGAGGGATGCTGGCGGCCGTCCATCCAGACCAGGCGATCAGCCCGACCCCAGCCGCCGGCGATAGCGTAAGCCACGAGCTGCTGCGTCACGGGATCGAGGATTCTGAGGATGCGGATCGATGGCTGGGGCCCGCGGATCCAATACTGCACCGGATGCGCCTGGGTCTGCCGCTCCGGCTGGGACAGCACGCTGGCATCCCAGGACTCGGCCTTCTGACGGTCGGCCGCGTTGATGGGAAGTCCGGTGTAGTCGCCCAGTTCCGGACCGGGACCGCGATGGGGCGCGTCCTCGTTGACGACGCTGGACCAGTCGCCTTCGATGTCGGTACGAGCCACGCCTCCGGGCAGCGGCGCTTGCGCGAAGGGGTGAACACCAGCCAGTATCCACACGGTCAAGGCAGTCAATCCCCCTGCCACGATTAACTGAAGACGTGACATCGCACTCCTCCAAAACTCACTGCGGGATTCGTCGCGTCTTCACCAGACCGGCCATGTAAGTGTAGACCACCGGTGTCAGATACAGCGTGATGAGCTGCGACACGACCAGCCCGCCGACGACCGCCAGGCCGAGCGGACGTCGCCCCTCGCCGCCTGCGCCATATCCTAACGCAATCGGCAGCGAGCCGAACAACGCGGCCAGCGTCGTCATCATGATCGGCCGGAAGCGGATGATGCAGCCTTCGTAAACCGCGTCGACGGGCGATTTGCCGTGCAGCCGCTCCTGCTCAAGGGCGAAGTCGACCTGCATGATCGCGTTCTTCTTGACGAGACCGATCAGCATGATCAGCCCGACAAACGAGTAGATGTTCAGCTCGTTCCCGAACAGCCAGAGGGTCACGAGCGCGCCCAAACCCGCCGACGGCAGACCGGACATGATCGTCAACGGGTGAATGTAGCTCTCGTACAACATCCCGAGCACGATGTAGACGACGCCGAGCGCGATGAAGAGCAGGAGGTTCAAGTTCGTGAGCGACTGCTGAAAGACCTTCGCGGATCCCTGGAAGCTCGTCGTCACAGTCGCCGGCAGAACCGTGCGTGCGGTTTGGGTGATGCGATCAACGGCGGCGCCGAGCGAGATACCCGGCCGCAGACTGAACGAAATGGACACCGCCGGCAGCTGGCCCATGTGATTAACACTATTGGGGCCGACGGTCTCTTTGAAGCCCACTACTGATTCGAGCGGCACGAGCGCACCTCGCGGCGTCTTGAAGCCAAGCTGCTGCAGCGTGTCGGCTTGCGCCTGATACTGCGGCGCAAGCTCGAGCAGCACTTTGTACTGCGAGCGCGGGCCATAGATGGTGCTGGACCATTTGGGGCCGAGGCCCGCGTTGAGGGCCGTCTCTATCTGCGTCGGATCGAGCCCGACGGCTGCGGTCTTGTCCCGATTGATGACCAGATCCACGCGCGGGCTCTTGATCTCGAGATTGTCAGAGGCCTCCTGCACTTCGGGCAGCTGACGAATGGCATCTTCGAGAATCGGTGCCCACCGGTAGAGATCATCATTGTTCAGACTCTGAACCATCAGGTTGTAGGAGCTGTTGCCCTGGAACCCGCCGATCTGAATCGCAGCCGGCACGTTGACGAACGCCTGAACGGCCGGAAATCGGCTGAGGGGGCCCCGCAGCTGCTGTGCAACCTGTGTGGCGGACAGCGTGCGATTCGCGCGCGGCACCAGCGCCACGTTCATCCGGCCGCTGTTCATGCCGCCCGCGAATCCGCCGCCGGTATTCACGAGCACAGCGGACACGTTCGGGTCTTGGTTGACCAGCTGCGCCGCGCGCTCCACGTGGTCGACCATTTCGTAGAACGACGTCCCCTGCGCCGCGCGGAGGAACACGTTCATCGTGTCGTTGTCGGTGTCCGGGATGAACCCCTTCGGCACGATCGCGTACATCTGGACGGTGGCGTACAACACGACGACAAACGACACGAGCATCGCCGGACGATGCCGCAGCACGAGGCGCAGGCTTCGCGCATAGCCTTGCTTGAGCGCGTCGAATCCGCGATCCATCAGACCGGCGAAGCCGCGCTTGGTGTGGACGACCCGGAGGAACCGGCTGCACAGCATCGGCGTCAGCGTGATCGAGACGAGGCCAGAGGCGAGAATTGCCGCCGTGATCGTGACGGCGAACTCGCGGAACAGACGGCCCAGCAGGCCGCCCATGAACAGGATCGGAATGAAGACGGCCGCGAGCGACGTCGTCATCGTGAGAATCGTGAAGCCGACTTCCTGCGAGCCCTTCAGCGCGGCTGCCAGCGGCGCTTCGCCCGCCTCGAGATGTCGAACGATATTCTCGAGCATCACGATGGCATCGTCGACCACGAAGCCGATCGAGAGGATGAGCGCCATCATCGACAGGTTGTCGAGGCTGTAATTGAGGAGGCTCATCACGCCAAACGTGCCGAGGATGGAGAAGGGCAGCGCGAGCGCCGGGATGAGCGTGGCCGATCCGTTGTGGAGGAACATGAAGATGACTGCGACGACCAGACCGAGCGTGATGAGCATCGTCACCTGCACGTCCCGGAAGGAATCGCGGATCGTGTTCGAGCGGTCGATGAACGAGATCAGGTGGAGCGATGGCGGTAGCTGTGCCGTGAGCGACGGCAGGATGGCACGCACCGCGTCTGCGACTGCGATGACGTTCGTGCCGGGCTGCTTCTGCACGGCGAGGTTGATGGCGAGGGCGTGTCCGTCCTTGTTGTACAGCCAAGCCCGCTGCGTGGGCGTCTCCACGCTGTCAACGACGTCGGCGACCTGGTCGAGCTGGACGGGGCGGCCGTTCTTGTAGGTCACGACGACGCGTCGGAACGCGTCCGAGCTCCGGAGCAACCCCTCCGGATTCCGGAGCTGTCCGTTCGTGCTGATCGTGTACGTCGAGTCCGGACCGTAGAGCTGGCCCGTCGGCGTGTTGACGTTCCAGTTCTGCAGGGCCTGATCAACTTCGTTGATGCCGATGCCCAGCGCCTTGAGCTTGTTTGGATCGACCTGCACGTGCACGGCGTACTTCTGCGCGCCGAACACGTTCACCTGTGAGACACCGCTGACGGTCGAAATGCGCGGGGCGAGGACGTTCTCGGCGTAGTCGTCGATCGCGGCCAGGTCCATCGTGCTGGAGGTCAGCGCGAGGAAGAGCACGGGTTGATCGGCCGGGTTGATTTTGCGGAACGACGGGGCGGAGGTCAGCGTCGACGGCAGGAGCGGCATGGCGGCGGAAATCGCCGTCTGGACGTCGACGACCGCGCTGTCAATCTTGCGATCGAGATCGAACGTCATGGTGATGTTGCTGCTGCCGGCCGAGCTCGACGACGTCATTTCGTCGACGCCAGCGATGGTCGTGAACTGGCGCTCGAGCACACTCGCGACGCCCGACGCCATCATCCCCGGATCGCCTCCAGGCAGGCCGGCGTTCACGAAGATCGTCGGGTAGTCGACGGTCGGCAGATCGGACACCGGCAGCGAGCGGTACGCAAGAATCCCGAACAACGCGATGGCCGCCATCAACAGACTGGTCGCAATCGGGCGCCGGATGAAGACTTCTGAAACGTGCATGTCTTTTTGTTTGACGCGTATCGGCACGTCGGAAGGTGAGAAGAGTTCGCGGCTTTTACATTTCTTAACACTTCAGTCGCGATCACACTCCTCATTTCTCCTCGTTCTATACTGTCCCACCCCCCGTGAAGCTGCTGGCGTTCACGCTCGCCCTCGCGCTGCAGGCGCCGCAGACGGCGCCGCTCGTAAACGTCCGCACGACTCTGCGCCAGCTCGCCGGCCGCCTCGACGAGCACAAATCGACCAACGGCGCGGCGCCCGAGCTCACCGGCGCGAAGCACCAGCTTCGAGACTGGATCGAGTCGCGCCTCGCGGGCGCAAGGGGCGACATCAGCCCGCGCGTGCTGCAGGCGACGCTGCACGACGGCGTTCGGGACGCGGACCTCTTCTGCGGCGACTGCGACTTCAACTTCCTCGGCTACCTCGACGACGTCCGCGTCGCCCGCTCCGGCAGCTTTCTGACCATCGTCGTGCCGATCGGGATCAACTGCGGGTACGACGAGTCGGTGTATGTGTACGGATGGGACGGGCAGGCGTGGCGCCGTGTGTTCGAACACGAGCAGGCCACGTACACCGACAAGGAATATCTCCCGCAGCTCGTTGACGATGTGCAGGTGTCTGCACCTGATACGGCAGGCCGCCGTCTGATCATGGTGCTTGGCAACCAGACGATTTGCGGCGGGGCGTTCAAGAATCTGTACGCGCGCGTCTGGAGTCTTGACGCCACCGGCCGCACCGAGCGCGTCTTGAACTGGACCGGCTACGGCAACGACGGCATTCCGGCCATCGATGGACGCGTCCTTCCCGGCGACGTCTTGTTCGAGTTCACCGCGGGCGGTCTGATCGACGGCGACCCGCACACCGCTATCCGCCACTTCAAGATTGACGGACCGACTGCGGTTCAGACAGACCCGATCGCAAGCCGTCCCCTCGACTTCGTTCTGGAGTGGTTGAGCGCGCCATGGACCGAGAGCCGTACACGCTCAGAGTCAGCGGCGCTCGAGACACTCCACGCGCAGCTGCGCCGCAACGACGCCGCTGGAGACGCGTCGCAGCCGACGCTGCGGTGCACGGCCGGCGACGACGTCTGGCAGGTCACCACACACCTGTACGATCGTCCGAAGCGCTACTTCCGCGTCCGATGGAAGGATCCGTACACGTTCACGATGGTCGGCATCAGCGAGATGCCGTATCCCGACTGCACCGTGCAGGACGGCCGCGGCGAAGCTTACCCGAAGCTCTTTCAATAATAGAAGTGTTAAGAAACGTAAATGTGACACGGAAGGCCCGCGACACGACGTGACCGCGGCCCGTCTGGTATGATTCACTCTCGGTTGGCGTAACTCTTTATGGTTCGGAGGGGAATATGCAATATCGGATCGTGACTCGCGCGGCGCTGGCCCTGGGCCTGACAACCGCGCTCGCTCTCATGGGCACGGCAACGTTCCAGCTCAACGCCGCGCCGGCGCTGACGACCGGAAAGGTCGATCTCAAATCCGCGGGCGCCCTCGCCTTCGGCCCCGACGGGGTGCTCTTCGTCGGCGACTCGCTCGGCGGCGCCGTCGTCGCGATCGACACCGGCGACAAGACGGCCGTCCGGACGGCAAGCATCAACGTGCAGGGCGTGGATCAGAAGATCGCCGCGCTCGTCGGCGTGATGCCGGACCAGATTCTGATCAACGACATCGCCGTCAACCCGATCTCCAAGAACGTGTACGTCTCGGCCTCGCGCGGCCGCGGGCCTGACGCCACGCCGCTCGTCGTCAAGATCGAGCCGTCGGGCAAGGTCACGCCGCTCTCGCTCGACAACATCGCCCATGCCTCGGTGAGCCTGGTCGACGCGCCCGACGCCAATCCGGCCGCGCGCCAGAATCCGCGCTTGACGACGATTACCGATATGGCGTTCGTGAACGGCAACGTGATGGTGGCCGGCATGTCGAACGAGGAGTGGAACTCGGCGCTGCGCTCGATTCCGTACCCGTTCAACACCGCGGGCAAGGGCACGCAGCTGCAGATCTGGCACGCGTCGCACGGCCGGTACGAGACGCAGGCCCCGATTCGCACCTTCGTGCCGTATACGCTTGCGGGCCAGCCGTACATCCTCGCGGCCTACACCTGCACGCCGCTCGTGAAGATCCCGGTGAGCGATTTGAAGCCGGGGGCGCAGGTCAAGGGCGTGACGATCGCCGATCTCGGCTCGGGCAACCAGCCGCTCGACATGGTTCCCTACCAGAAGGACGGCCACAATTACATCCTGATCGCCAACACCTCGTTCGGCGTCGTCAAGCTCCACGCCGACTCGCTCGCAACCGACAAGCCGATCGACGCGCCTGAAGTCGTCAACGTCGCCGGCGCGCCGTACGACAAAATGACGGCGCTCACCAACGTGCAGCATCTGGCGCAGATCGACGGCGGCAACGCGGTCATCATGACGGCGACGCCTGGCTCCGGTCCTGCGTTCGCGCCGGGTCCGCCCGTCGGGCCCGTGAATCTGCAGACGATCGCGCTCCCGTAGCTCTGGTTTGCCCGGTCAGCAGTGACCCGCAGGTTCGTCGCTCTCGCGGTCATCCTCGTCCTGGGGATGACCGCGAGGGCGCAATCCGTTTCGATCCAACTCGACAACAACGCGTTCAAGGTCGTCGGCTGGCAGGCGCCGTCCGCTCCGCCCTCCGGTGGCTGGCCGTCGGTGCTAGCCGTCTACGCCGGCCCCGGCACGCTGCCGATCATCGGCCGCTATGCGGTCGAGAACGGCATGCTCGTGTTTCGCCCTCAGTATCCGCTGGCGGCCGGCGTTCGTTACCGCGCGGTGTTTCATCAACCCGGACAGACGCAGCCCGTCGAGCAGATCTTCGACGGCCCGCGACAGAGCACGACGCCGGTGGCGCGAGTCGAGCGAGTGTACCCGTCCGCCGACGTCCTGCCGAGCAATCAGCTGCGCCTCTACATTTATTTCTCCGTGCCGATGAGCCGCGGCGAGCTGCCCGGACGGATTCACATCCTCGACAAGGATGGCCAGGAAGTGCGGGCGGTCTTTCTCCCTGGTCAAGAGCTGTGGGACCCCAACAACCAGCGGCTGACGATGACCTTCGACCCTGGCCGCATCAAGCGCGACGTGGCGTCCAACGTGGCGATGGGACCGCCGCTCGTGGACGGCCGGCAGTACACGCTCGTGATCGACAAGAGTTGGCCGGATGCCGACGGCAATCCGATGGTGGCGAGCTTCCGCAAGCCGTTCCGCGGTGGACCGGCGATTCGCGTGCCGCCGAGTCCGAAGGAGTGGCGCATCACGTCGCCCGCCTCCGGCACATCCACTCCGCTCGTTGTCGACTTCGGGCGCTCGATGAACTATGCCCTGCTGCCGCGGATGCTGAAGGTGACCGGGCCGCGTGGCTCAACCGTCGCCGGTACCATCGCCGTCGCCCGCAACGAGTCCGAGTGGCGCTTCACACCGGGCGCCGCATGGACGGCCGGGGCGTATCAGCTGATCGTCGATAAAGATCTCGAGGATCTGGCGGGGAACAAGATCGATCAGCCGTTCGACATCGACGTCTTCCAGCAAGTGACCGAGCGCATCACGACCACCACCGTGCCGGTGCCATTCACGGTCCGCTAATCGGAAGGAGGAATGTTGTGCAGTTCGCCGTACTCGGTGTGCTGCGGGGGACCTCTCGGCCTCGACGCGCCCGCGCAAGCCGCGGCGGGTCTTCTCGGCCATCCGACACAGCAACCTGGACGTTCACCTGCTCTACAAAGCCATCTTCGAGCTGTCGAAGGACCGCGCGGACTTTGTCTCGCGTCTGTTCTCGCGAACGCGGCCTGACGGCCTGACGGCACAATCGTCCATCGCCGAGATCTTTGCAGCCGTGGACAGAGTCGAGTCCACCGCGACCGTCTACGATCACGACCTCAAGGCCATCATCGACCGTCTGACGACCATCCACCACTTTCCACTCTCGCCGGGCGACCACGAGGGCATCGCGTGGGCGCTCGGCAACTACGCGCGCTTCGGCCCGGCGATCAGCTACAACTCGAGCCTCTCGAGCGCCTTATCCCGCCGGCTATCGTCGGCGCGACCGCCACCGGCCCGCGCTTCGGCAACCAGTTCGTCACGTACGAGAGCCTGATGCTCTCGGACGACGGCCGCGGTAACAACCGCGGCTTCCTCGCGAGCGAAGCCAGCTTCCAGTTCCTGAAGAGTCTCGAAGAGCGGAACAAGATCATTCCGGTCGTCGGCGATTTCGGCGGGATGAAGGCGATCAAGGCGGTCGCGGGGTATCTGAAGAGCATTCACGCGACGGTGTCGGCGTTCTACCTCTCGAACGTCGAACAGTTTCTGGTGCGGGGCGGGACGTACTTCAATTTCTGCCGCAGCGTGTCGATGAGGCCAGCACGTTCATCCGATCGGGCCGCGGCGGGCCCTCTACCGTGACGTCCAGCGGCACGGGCGTGCAGAATTCCTCGTTTGCGCTCATGCAGCCGGAACTGTCCCATTGCCCGGCCGCGTCGGAGCAGCGGTAGCCGCGACCGCTCGGCAACGCTCCTGGCGCGGACGCGCTCTCGTCTAGCGTTTCTGCTGCATCCACTGCTCGATCTTGAGCCGGTACTCTGGGTACATCGACTCCGCGCCACCCTGCGTCGCCTCGAACGGAATGCCGTAGTTCTTGCCGAAGTCGGTATGGTGAGTGCCGAGTGGCCAGTGTGGCACCCAGCCGAGCGGCTTGTCGCCGAGTTCGTCGACCGATTCGAAGAACTGCTGAAGGGGGATATTG
>JBGPHH010000031.1:0-25535 GCA_041484265.1 Vicinamibacteria bacterium | reverse complement strand
GCGACCCGCGCCGCCGAGCGGAACACCATGAGGAACTGCTTGCCGTCTGGCGTCTGATCGAACGCGCGACGCAGGGCTCCTTGCACGAATCCGCTGACCGGCAGCTTTCGCGGTTCGCCGAACATCGCCACGCCGTTCTGGAATCTGACCGCATACATCTGATCGCCCTGCGCAAAGTAGATGTCGGCGCTGTCTGAGGACCAGAGCGGAAGGACTCCGCCGGACTTCGTCGCCTGGAATCTGGCGCCGGTCTGCGGCCAGGGCTCGAGATACACCTGGTACTCGCCCGTCTCGTTCGACATGTACGCGATCCAATGGCCGTCTGGCGAGAGACGGCTGCTCAACTGCGCGCTCACGGGAATGCGAACGAGCGGCGTCACCTCGCGTGTGGCGACGTTGTACGTCCAGGTGTCGTAGTCGAGGCGGCCTTTGTGCGTGATGAAGGAAAACATCTGCGTGCCGGGGAACCAATGTTCGGGCGCGCGCGCCGGCCGGGCAATCACTTCGACGTCTCCTGTTCCGTCCGAGCGCATCAAGTACACGGTTTCGAGACCGCCGGGAAGGATCGTCCCCAGCACCATCGATCGCCCATCGTCGCTGAACACCGGAAAATTCCAGCTCGAGCCCGAGAGGATCTTCTTCATGCCGCTCAGGTTCCGAACATCAGCCGTCCAGATGTTGCCATCCGAGGCGTAGGCGACGCGCCTGCCGTCGTTTGAAATACGCGGAGACCCGACACCGTTCGGCAAAGCGCCGAGGTTGGTTCGAGTGCCGTCGAGCGACACGAGCGCCAGCTCGAGCTCGCCTGACCTATCCGGCAGGTACACCAGCGCGCCCGAATCGGCGAACGCGAATTGTGCGGCGCCAGTCGGACCGGCGGTCCGCACGTCGTCTGCGATCGTCATCGGCGCGCCGCTCGTTGCGCGCGTCTTCGCGTCGAACTTCACCGCCAGCACCTTCTCGTCGCGCGAGTACAACAGATAGCCCGCCGCCGAAAGGCGGCCGTCTCGAGCGCCGTCAACGACGATCTTGCGATCGCCGCCGCTGGGGCCGCTAATCGGCTGGACGACGATCCGTGCGTGGTTCCAACCCTGCTCGAGCGCGGCCTTCGCGTCGATCACCGTGAACAGCACGGCGTCTCCACCCGGCAGCAGCTGAGGACCGTAGGCCAGTTCACCGTCCTTGACGGTCACGATCGTTTCCGGCGCGCCGCCGCCGGCGGCCACGCGCAGGATGCCCTTCGGACCCTGGCCGACGAGCAGCGTGTCGTTTGGACCCCAGCTCATCCCGAAGGGATTGTCGGCCGCGCCGATGGTCGTTGCGGTACCGCCAGCCACCGGGATTCGCTTCAGCGTACCGTCGGTGCTGCTCCAGAACACGATCGAGCGGCCGTCGGACGAAAACAACGGGCTCGACGAAGCGCCCTGACCGATTGCCGTGCCGGCAATCTCGGTCGGCATGCCGTCGGCGACAGACCTGACGTACAGCCGCGCGTTCGCCGCGTACGCGAAGCGGCTGCCATCGGGCGAAATCGCGATGGCGGTGCGGTCGATGCCTCCGATCGCGTGGGCGGCGGGCAGGGTCACACGTTGCGATCGAGGTGCCTGCGTCCCGACAGTCGCTGCGAACATGCCGGTGGCCAACAGGGCGATCAGTCCGGTCCGGAACGCACGTGCTTGCATACAACCCTCCGCGCACAGAATACGCGTCTCGGCCTCCGATGGCTGAATCTTTTTAGTTCCCCCCGCGACGCGCTTCGATCACCCGCCGCTCCCGTTCGATTTCGCGCGCCAGCCGTGCCTCACTGGGCAGGATCTTCATGTACCTGGCGGCGAAGATCTGCCGGCCCTCGTTCAGCACCGAATACCTGGCTACGGCTTGATTCCTCTTCGAGCACAGGATCAGGCCGATCGTCGGGTTGTCGCTCTTCTGACGCGCGTGGGCGTCGAACACGCGTACGTAGCTGTCCATCTGGCCAATGTCCTGATGCGTCAGCTTTCCGGCCTTGAGATCGATCAGCACGAAACATTTGAGCAGGTAGTTGTAAAAGACGAGGTCCACGTAGAAATCCTCGTCTTCGAAGCGCATCCGCTTTTGCCGGGCGACGAACGAGAACCCCTTGCCCAACTCGAGAAGGAACGCCTGCAGGTTGTCGATGACCGCCTGTTCTACCACCGATTCGCGCAAGGCTGGATAGTCCTTGAGATCGAGGAACTCGAGCACGTACGGGTCGCGGATGAATTGCTCAGGTTTGACCGTGGCCAGCTTGCTGGCGGCCTCCTTGCGGACAGGCGTCTTCTTGCGACTGGCCAGCAGGCGCTCGTAGTAGAGCACGGAAATCTGGCGCTCCAGTTGGCGTGTCGACCACTGCTGGTCCGCGGCTTCGCGCACATACCACCCACGGGCATTGGGGTCCTCGACGCCCAGGAGCAGCCGGTAGTGAGTCCAGGAAAGCTCCGGGCGCAGAGTCGGCCCGTTCGATTCAGCACGCAGTGCGTGCTGAATTGGAAACGCCACGTAGAACGCGCGCATGTGCCTCAGGTTGGTGGCGGTGAACCCCCGGCCCAGATCCTGCGTCAATCGCTCGGCCAGCGTGGCGATAACCGCTTCGCCATAGCCAGCGCGGCGCCGACCCTTCTGTTCGTGTTCGACGATCAGTCGACCTACATGCCAATAGGCCTGCACCATCGCCGCATTGACCGCGCGGTAGGCACCAGCGCGGGCCGATTCGAGGACAGCCCGGATCTTCCGATACAGCGGCTCGGCCGAGCCGACGAGCGAGCGGGCTGGGGCCTTCCGCTTCGCCATTGCTCCGTCCGGCCAGCAAATTCGAGGCCTTCACGGAACAAGAAGCAAAGGCGGGTTGTTGCGGCGCGCAGGTCGCGTTGACGTTGCAGACTTTGCGTACTGTAATTTCGGTCAGGATGAAGATCTTGAAAGCCTCGAGCGAGGCTCGCCTTGAGCCTTGAGCCCTGAGCCTTCGAGGATCAATCAGTGACGGCCGCGATCGACGACGTGGTGACCGGGCACGACGCCTCGAACCCGACGGCTTCGACGGTGACGAGCACCACCGGCGCCGGCCGTCGTTGCGAGGAACGCGGCTCTCGCCAGGTACCAGAATCCCGTGGCGTCGAGCGGCTGCACTTTCAACTGCGCGATCCCCAGCTGGTAGACATTCTCCAGGTGGGACGGATCGAGCGTGACAGCGGTCATGTAGTACGAGCGGGCCGCGGCGTAGTCTCTGGCCTCGAACGCGCCGAACCCGGCCGCGCCGCTAAACAGCAACGACATCTGGCTGGTGAGCCGCGCGAATTCGGCGTCGGTCAGTCCGGCCGGCTTCGACCAGTTCGGCAGTGCCGCCAGTCCGAGCACCGCGTGGTCGCGCAACTGATTGAGCAGCTGGACGGCCGCATTGCCCGCCGTGATTCGTGCACGCTCGAGAGGAATCACGGCCGTCAGCGCCCGGAGGTTTTCCGCGTCGACGCTCAGCACAAGTCTGCCGACTCTCTCGATCTGCGTCCGGTCGCCAAGCTGCTGGTAGGCGGCCATCGCCTCTTCCAGTGCCTCGACCTTCACGACGCTGTTCGGGTACGCCCTGGCGAACACCTCCAGGGCGGCGGCCTTCATCCGTGGATCCGCAGTGGCGCGCGCAGCCGCGTATGCGGCAAGCTCCTCCGGATTCGCGATGGCCTTCCCCTCAACCTGATTACTCAGGGAGTCTAGACTGCGACTCGGCATTGCGGCGGACTGGACGCCAGAGACGAGGCCGAGGACGATGATCGCGGGAAGCAGCCGCTCCTTCATTGCGAGTCAGTCTATCGCATTGATGATTGCGGATTGATGGCGGATTGGTCTCCCTCCCAGTTCACCTTGCCTCGGAGACGGCGGATGCCGGCCTGCCCCTTGGTCTGGACGAGGAGCTGGAGCGCCTCTTCCACGACGGCGCGCTTGGTGGCCTTGCTGCTGGCGCGCATGGCTTGCCCCATCAGCTTGTCGTCGATCTCGATCTTGGTACGCATGTGTAACTATCTCGTTTGTTTGAGTATGCGGTCAACGGCCCGCGACGCGCGTCGATTACCTGCCGCTCCCCGTTCGATTTCTCGCGCCAGTTGTGCCTCGCTGGGCAGGATCTTCATGTACCTGGCGACGGCTTCATTCTTCTTCGAGCACAGGATCAAACCGATCGTCGGGTTGTCGCTCTTCTGACGCGCGTGGGCGTCGAACACGCGTACGTAGCTGTCCATCTGGCCGATATCCTGATGCGCTAGCTTTCCGGCCTTGAGATCGATCAGCACGAAACACTTGAGCAGGTAGTTGTAAAAGACGAGGTCCACGTAGAAGTCCTCGTCTTCGAAGCGCATCCGCTTTTGCCGGGCGACGAACGAGAACCCCTTGCCCAATTCGAGGAGGAACGCCTGCAGGTTGTCGATGACCGCCTGTTCCACCGCCGATTCGCGCAGAGCTGGATAGTCCTTGAGGTCGAGGAACTCAAGCACGTACGGGTCGCGGATGAACTGCTCGGGCTTGACCGTGGCCAGCTTGGTGGCGGCCTCCGCACGGACGGGCCGCTTCTTGCGACTGGCCAGCAGGCGCTCGTAGTAGAGCACGGAAATCTGGCGCTCCAGTTGGCGGGTAGACCAGTGCTGGTCCGCGGCTTCGCGCACGTACCACTCGCGGGCATCGGGATCCTCTACGCCCAGGAGCAGCCGGTAGTGAGTCCAGGAAAGCTCCGAGCGCAAGGCCGATGATTCGTCACGCAGCGCGTGACGAATCGCCAATTTGGAACGCGCTGCGTTCCGTTTCCCGGCCCTGTCGGGACGCGGCGCGGCGCCTGTTTCCAAGCCTGGCAATTCTGAACGCGGTGCGTTCAGAATTGGGAACGCCACGTAGAAGCTCCGCATGTACCAAAGGTTGCGCTCGTCGAACCCCCGGCCCAGATCCTGCGTCAATCGCTCGGCCAGCGTGCCGATCACCGCTTCGCCATAGCCGGCGCGGCGCCGACCCTTCTGCTCGTACTCGACGATCAGCCGGCCGACCTGCCAGTACGCCTGGACCATCGCCGCATTGACGGCGCGGTAGGCGCCGGCGCGCGCCGATTCGAGGACAGCCCGGATCTCCCGATACAGCGGCTCGGCCGAGCGGACGAGCGAGGGGGCTGGGGCCTTGCGCTTGGCCATTGTTCCGTCCTGCGAGCAAATCCGAGGCCCTCCAGGAACAAGAAGCAAAGGTGGGTCTTTGCAGCGCGGGGGTCGCGTTGACGCTGCAGAATTTGCGTACGGTAAGTTCGGTTAGGACGAAAATCTTGCCAGCTCTCGATACCGACACAGCGCGTTCGCCAACTTCATCTGTCTCGGCGTGCGGCACTCCGGTTCAAACAGGCGCGGGCTGGCGACCAGGATGGCGGCGCACCTGGCGCGCGACGTGGCGACGTTCAGGCGATTGAGGCTGTACAGGAACTCCATGCCGCGGGGCGCGTCTTCGGGGCGTGAGGTGGCCATGGAGTAAATAACGATGGGCGCCTCCTGCCCCTGGAATTTGTCCACAGTGCCGACACGGAGGCCGATGAGCTCGAGCCGCTCGGCCAGCCGGGTGACTTGCGCGTTGTACGGAGCGACGACCAGGATGTCCGCGCTCGTAAGCCTGCGCTCCTCCCCCTTCCCGTCAACCCACTGGGCGCCTGGCGCCAGCAATTGCGCGACGAGCTGCTCGACAACCTCCACTTCTTCCGAAGATGCGTTGCGATTGCCGTCGTGGTCCACCTCGACGACCCACAAGCCGCTGCCATCAAACTCGCCGACGCCGGTCAAGCGTTGCTGCTCGAGCCCTTGTAAAGAAGATAGCCGGCTCTCGTAGAACAACTCTGACGTGAACGCACAAATGCTGGGGGCAAGGCGCCACGTGACGGGCAGGAAAATGCCGCGGTCGGGCGGAATGGTCAGGCTCCCGTGAAGCATGTGCTGCAGCACCGACGCGTTGACGCCCTCGGGATGGCTCCCCTTCTGCGGCTGCTCGAGCTGCTGAGGGTCGCCAAGGAGCACGATGTTCTTCGCGGCGCGCGACACGGCCAGGACGTTCGCGAGCGCCATCTGCCCAGCTTCGTCTACGAACAGCACGTCAACGGCACCGGCGAACTCCGGACGCGCCCAGAGCCAGGCGGTGCCTCCAAGCACATTGACCTGGCCGGACCGGAGAGCCTGGAGCGCGTCGGGATTGTCGCCGAACATCTCCACGAATGAGGCGTCGCCGGCCTCTTCGTCCTGATCCTTCCTATGCCCGAGCTTCACGCCAACGTCCGCCTTCTCGTTGGCCTTGGCCACGGCGTCGAGCAGGTTGCGGATCACCTTGTGGCTGGTCGCCGTCACGCCCACCCTTTTCCCCTGACCAACCAGCGCGCAAATCATCTCGCCGCCAGAAAATGTCTTGCCGGATCCCGGCGGACCTTGAATCGCCAGGACCGTCTCGTCCAGATCGCCGGCCACTCTGACGGCAAAGTCGACGACCGGTTCGCCTGGCCTGGCCACGAATTCCCCCGACGCCAGGCGTGGAGGCGCAGCGAGAAGGAGCTGTCGCGCAAGGACATCCGGCCTGCCCTTGTCCGCGGTGATTTCGCCATCGGCCGCGAGGTTCTGGCCGATGTCGAAAATCGCGTTCTCGAGGACGTCGGCATTCACGTGAGAGTGCGCAAAGAATGATGTCGGGTGATTGGCGGCCTGACCCGGCCCCTTCCTGACGTCAATCGTCTGGGCTATCCGATCGACGGCGATGACGAAGCCAAACTCCTTCTTGTCCCTCAGCTTCAGCCTGTCTTTGCGACGAATCTCCATCTCCTGGACGGGATACGCATATCGATCGATCACGGACTTGGTCGGCTTGCCCGTCGTCGCGTGAGGCACGAACCCGACGCGCTCAACGAACGCGAGTCCAGCGATGGCCTGCGGCTCGTCGAACAGGTCCTCGTCTGGAAGCTCGAGCAGTCGGAAGTACTCCCACCATCCCGCTTTGTCTTCGCGACGGTGCCAATCGAGGAGATACGCGAGCAGCCAGCGCGCGTGCTGAATATCGGGAGTGTCACTAATGTCATTAATTGCAGGCACAGGGGCCAGCAGTCGCTGGCGCAAGGCCTCGACGCGCTGAGCGCGTTCGTCCACCTTCTCCGATGGCTCGGCATCCGTCGGCGCCGGCCGAGGCACGGCGGTGCCCGTGGCCTCAACGTCCGCCCTGACGGTTTCCAGCCAGTCGCGGAGGCGAAGTGTGGAGAGGCAGTCGTCCTTGTTGTAGCCAAGGACGTTGGCGAGGACGGATGGCGGAACCGTGTGGGGGCACTTCAGTTCGAGCGCCTGCTCCATCACGCGGAGCGCGCGATTGGCGTCCTCGAGCGGGACGGCGCGAGCGAATCCGTAGAACACTTCCAGGTTCTTGATCGAGTAGCGCTCGATCCCCGCGCGCAGCCCTTGCCGCACCACGCCGTAGAGATCGACGAAGCGCCCGGCCCGGAGCATCCTGTCGAGCGCTCCTTCACGAGTCGCGTAGCGCCCCATCAGTCGCTTGAACGCCGACGGTTCGTATGGCGCGTAGTGATACACGTGCATGCCGTCGTGCTGCTGCCACCCGTCCACGATCAGATCGATGACCGATTCGAATGCCAGGCGCTCCTCGTCCTCGGTGAAGGCCCAGAAGCCTCGGTAGGCCGGCTGGCCACTAGAATCGATCGTCACGACGCCGAAGAGGTATTCGCGACCGCCTTCGGCGGCAAAGGGATCGCCCTCGAGGTCGAGGAAGATGTCTCCGGGCGACGGCTCGGGCAAACGGCTCAACCCCTCGCCATCTTCGAAGGACCGAAGCTCGTACAGCGGCGGCGTCTTGCCGCGCGACTGGAACTGCACGCGCGCCTGTTCCCGGACGCGCAGGTACGTGTCGGCGGCGCCGCGCTTCGGCTTGAACGGCAGCGGCAACGGCAGCCTGGCAAGGTCCGCAAGCGTCGAGACGAGGCGCGCCTCGAGCTCGCGCCGCTGCAGCCGCGAGATGCCGGCGACCAGAGACAGGTGGTCGTCCGCTCGCCGCTTCTGGCTGCAGACGCTCGACCATGGGCAGACGTCGCAGTGGCCCACCGGCTCCGGGTAGTTGGCCGCCGCAAGCTCCTCGATGTCCTCCCCGACCGTCCCCTCCAGCCGTCCGCGGATCAAGCGAAAGTAGGCCGCGTAGTCGTCCACGCGATATTCGCTCACAGGCGCGGCCGTGTCGGGCGTGACGATGTAGAAACGATCGGGCCGGCGGCCCTGCACGCGCGCCAGCATCTCGCAGTAGAGGCCAAGTTGAAGGATGGTCCCGCCGTGCGTCTCGCGGGCGAGCTTCGTATCGGCGACCTCGTAGGCCCAGGCGCCGAGCGCGCTCGTGGCATCGATCCTCCGCAGCACGTCTGGACGGCCGTACCACTTCCCGTCCTCGAGCGCGCCCTGGACGATGGCGTCGGCTCCTGCGCGCATGGCCTCCACCGTGCGCGCGACCGCCGCGGTGCTGTCCGTGATGTCTGAGAGATTGACGAGATGAAGACCGGCGCTTTCAAGAGACTCGACGTACTGGCGCTCGTGCTCCAGGCCGCGTGCGAAGAGGGCTTCAAGAACAGGACCGTGGAAATGGGGACGGATCCGTTTGCCACGCGCCTCGCCGAGTTCCAGTGCCGTGCGGTGCCGGCAGTTCAGGAAGTTGGAGAGGTCTGTCGCCGAGAGAACGAGGTTTCCGCCGCTCTCGCGCATGTACTAAAGAATGTGTTTGAAAACGTCGGGCTCGAAATGGAGCTTCATTCGAGCGGCCCGCGGCTGCACCGTTGCCCATTGATCGTCACGCGCTCAACCAGCGGATCGAACACCCGGCTCGGATCGCCGGTGCTCTGCACGCGGGCCAGTGCGAACCCGCTCACGGGCACTCCCGGAAACGCCTGCGCCAGTTTGATGGCACACGCCATCATCGTCGTCCCCGATGTCACGACGTCGTCCACCAGGAGCAATCGGCTGGGAGGGCTGAGGCGAGCCTGTACAGTGAGCGAATCGATATGTTGGTCTAGTGACGGCCGAGTGGCACTTCCCGCGCTCTTTGGCACGGCGGTGGTGCGACTGACGAGCGGCAGAATGTCTTGACCAAGCCCTTGACGGACCAGCTCCTCACACACGCGCCGCGAAGGCCACACCGTGTGAGGTTTTGTGAGGCCGGATCCGGGTACCGGCACCAACATCGGGTGTCCGCCAAACACCTCTCGAGCACTGCTATCCAGCCGACTTGCCGCGCGCTCGATCATCAAGCGAACAACCGGCACTCTCGCTGAGGAATGAACGCGATCAGTCTTGACGTCCAGGATGAGACTTTTGGTACGCTTCGCACCTTCGTCGGTCGCGTGCGTCGCGTAGACAAGCCACGACGCACACGAGATCGTGCTAAGCGAAAATCGCAAGCGGGTCGTCCACTGGCTCGTGGAGTTGTTCCAACAGATCTGCCGGCTTGTTCAGCACCATGGCGCCGTAGTCCAGCATCGTCTTGGGCCACGACAGGCCGCGCTGATCGAGAATCGACGCCATCAGGAACAACGGCCGCCCAAGCCGGAGCGCTTCCCACCCCTGCGAAAGACTGCCACTCCCATCGCTGGCCTCGACGATGACCGACGCGTCGCTCACGAGGGCCATCGTGCGGTTGCGCAACGGAAAGTTTCTCCGGGTCGTCGGGTAGCCCTCGGGAAACTGCGAGACCACCAGATGGTCGCGCATGAGTTGATGCTGGAGTTCGCGATGTTTTGCCGGGTACGTCGCGGACAACGGCGTACCGATCACAGCCACCGTTCGGCCACCAGCATCCACTGTGGCGGCGTGGGCGGCCGCATCGATGCCCTCCGCGAGGCCGCTGATAACGATGGCGCCGTGCTTGACCAGGAGTCTCGCGAGCTTCACCGCACGCTTCACGCCGTCGGGCGAAGCCTTCCTGGCGCCGACGACGGACACCCGGGGCTGCTGGCGCAACCACTCGGTGTGGCCGGCCGCGAAGAGCTGCTTTGGCGCATTCAGCCGCTCTTGCGGATTGAGCGGACCCAGCAGGTCTTCCACTGAATACGGTCGCCTGACGTTGGGTTGTTTCGTCATGCTGGCGCCATCTTACGGCAAACGGAGACGTGGTACCCAGCCCCGTCGTCGCTACCGCCAAAGCCCGCATGCAGGGCACGTGCGCGTGCGGGCTGGAACAGATCTTTGGTGGTTAGCGCCGGCGAATCAGGCGAAAGTAGGCGGCGTAGTCGTCCACGCGATACTCGTTGGTAGGCGCGGCCGTGTCGAGCGTGACGAAGTAGAAACGCTCCGGCCGGCGACCCTGCACGCGCGCCAGCATCTCGCAGTGAGCCCCAGTTGGAGGATGGTCCCGCCGCGCCTCTCGCGGCGAACACGAAATGCACGTCGAGATGAACGCGTGAGATCAGGACGTCTGCTATTTCGCCCTTCTTCTTGTGCCCTCTCTTCGTGTCTCCTTCACCGCGCGCGCCCGCGCGTGCCCGCGGCCGCTCTCGCGGGACAACGCACGATGAACGAGTCGCCCGATGAGGTCCGTGAGCGCGCTTTCGAAATCGCGCGAGACGTCGTCGTAACCCGTGCGCGCGTGGGTAAGTTCGTGAAGTAAGGTTCCCCCAAACCTTTCCATGCTTTTCAGTGCTGGTCGGTGCACGATCACTTGCCCGGTCGCTGGCTCCCAGAATCCGGCGGGTTTCATCCCCTCGATGACTGAGGGCCGCATCGTCGCCGATATTTTCAACTCCTTGAATTCGCGCGGAAGTCCTCCGGCGAGGTCGGCGATCCTCTGCCACAGTTGGTAGACCGCGCGTTCGGCGGGCGTGAGATCGCGTTCAGAGACGAACTGGTACTCGACACTCGCCGACCATTCGTTTCCGAACTGTCCAAGAGACTGGAGCGGGTTTCCCGCCACGTCGGTGACCGTCCGGAGTTTGGCGGCGATGGTCCTCGGCACGGTGATGATCTCGCGGCCGTCCTCGATCGCTCGGTCGACCATCTCTTTGTCCGCTACGAGCTGCTCGTCCGTGACGAAAACGTATCGGCGAGTGGCATTGAGAATCTGGCACGCTAGGACGCCAACGTCGCTCCAAATGCGCACCTCCTCATGGCTTCTTCCGGCGGCGAGGTTCTTCAGGTCCTTCGCCAGCACCTCCGCCACGGCAGGCGACTTCGCGGAGACCAGCATCGCCTTTACCCGCCCGCTGTACGCGGTCCTACCGACGTTCGTGCGCTCGCGGTTAAGAGCCTTCCGCATCGCCTGCGTCAAGGCGGTGACGTTGTAGCTGAAGGCGAAGTCGGGTTCCTCGGAAACCACCAGACCGTTGACGTAGATCCGCGCAGGTGGACTCGCCGTGCGGCGTAAGATCTGACCGAACTCGGTGATCTCAAGCACTTCCTCGTTCGAGAAACGCAAGAAGAAGTTTTTCGCCTCTTCAACAGCCGCGTCCTTGAGGCCGGTGATGGTGACTTCTGTCCCAGCCATCGTCGGCTCCGGCGAACGGCCAACGCGCGCGTGAAGTGTGGTCACGTCAGAGAATCCAGTCTTCGCACGATTGACGAGCGAGATTTCACCGTGGGCTGAACGGATTCTGACGCCGACACCCAGGCGGTCGAGTACCGCGAACGCGTCCTTCAGCCCAACGCCGAAGCGACCGATCACCTCGCTCTCACGGTCGCGCTTTTCGGCGTTTTCGTTCTGCGTGAGGTGCGTGTGCCGTAGACCTCGGCCAAAGTCGCGGATGCGCCAAATGCCTTCGCCTGCACGCATGATCTCGACTTGGTCGGTACCTGAGAGGGCCTGCTCGTCTAAGGCGTTTGCGATGAGCTCGCGGATAGCGTGGCTCACCGTCCAACCGTCGAGCACCTTCTCAATGTTGAGGTCGAAGTCGTGATCGGTCGTTCTCGTCATTGAACTCGCTCGGTGACTGGGCGAGCTACCTTGGGCGCAACGCCCTGCCGAGGTCAATCGCTCGTACAAACTCCCCGTCTGTGTCTTTGTGAATGGCCTTCCCTTTGGGCACCATCGCGCTGGCAGAGAGATAGTCGCTCGGTCGGCACGTGAACACCACGATTTGGAATTGGCGGGCCTTCTCGGTAAGCAATGCGCGGAACCAGTCCATCCGCGTGTCGTCGCTTTGGACGAGCTGATCGTCGAGAACGACGGTCGTGCGCAAGTACTCTGCCATCGACAGCCTGTACAACGTTGAGAGTTGCTCGCGTGTGCCGACTGATATGCGCTCAGTTGGCCTCACGGCGCCAGCAACCACGACGCCTTCTGTGCCGAGTTGCGCAGTGAGCCGGACGCTTTCGTAGCGTCGCTGCGTCAGTGCCTCAAACCGGACGGCGATGGCGGGCCCGAGTGCCTGGCCTAAATTGCTCGCCTGTGCCGCATCGGCCTCCTTCATCTGATCGAGCAGGAGCCGCCACGCCTCGTAATCTGCCTCGATCTCCCTCTCCTGGCGTTCCGCCAGCTCGAACGCCTCGATCGCATCACGCAGTCGCTCGCGCGCTACGGCGCCGCCTACTTGTTCGAGTGCACCGTGTGTCCGCTGGATCTCGCGCTCAATCCCTTCGAGCTCCAATTTCGCCCTCGCAGTGACGGTCCGCGCCGTCTGGACCTCGGCCTCGGCAACGACCCGCTCAGGAACCGGCACAGTCGCGTGGCGTTCTGCCGCGTCCCGAAACCTATTCTCAGCTGTCGCAAGATCCTCGGCATCGCGCTGTCGTTGAAGCGCGTCGAGTCGACCGAGCTGCAACGCGTGCTCGGCGATTGACTTAGTTCGCTCGGCTTGTGCGACGTCGACTCCAGCGCGTGCCTGTTCTAAAGTTGCGCGAGCGCCGCGCAATGCGGCGTCGATTCGAGCATTCTCTGCAGCTATCGCGCTCTCCATTGACGCCAGTTCGGCCGCGATCATCTCCTGTTCGTTGGAGGCCGCCGAAAGCGCGGCCTGAGCGGCGGACAGAGTCGTCGGTATTCCTTGAGGGAACATCGCTAACGCGGCATCACGCGCGACAACCGCGGCGTCGAGCGCTGACCTGGAATTCCGACCACGCTCCTCCGCGAGGGTGTGGGCCGTGCCCACCTGGCTCGCTGTCGCACGCGCCATCTCAAGATCGCCAGACAACTGTTGTCGCCGCTTTCGTAATGCACCCGGCGGGTCAGCGCCAAGTCCGGTCAGCTCGGCGGCGAGCGTGTCGGGCTGTGTGTCTCTAAGCGCGGCACGGCATACCCTCGCGCGGTCAGACGCCTCGAGCAGCGCCCGCGCCGAGTCGGCCAGCGACGCGATTTCACCGTGCAGGGACTCCAGTTCCGCATCCTTTGTCTTGATGTTCAGATCCAGACCTTGGGCCTCTGCGACCCTTGCACTTAAACCTTCAAGATCGCTGACGTTGGCGGCGGCAAGATGCGGGGCGACCTCGCGATTCCAGCGTTCCTCTAGGGACTCGGCCGTCCTCTGTGCCTCACGTCGTCCACCGCGGACGCGCACCGTGGCCACGTTGACAATGTCGACGTCAACTTCGGTGTTCGCTTCGATATCCATCGGCTTCGCCGTTGATACCGAATCGGCGGTCGTTCCGTCCTTGTGTACCCGGATGTCAACAGGGACACGTGGTGTCACCGTCACGAAGAGACCGACGTTCAGCGCGCCGCGCGCAGCCGCGAGATCTGTGTCGAGCCGACGCATCGGCACCAGGGCAGCAGACTCTGGGACCGTAATCGTCGCACGTCGCCCAGCGAGCGCCTCGCGTTCGCCTATCTCCGCTGCCAGGCGCGCTCGAAGAACGGCATCCCTATCAACATCGGCCTGGGCGACGGCCGCCTGCTCGTCGGCGACTTGAGCGTCCAGGGCGCGCTCGAGTGCGTCTACTCTGCGGAGCTGATCATCTACCACTTGCTGCTTCGCGGTCGCAGTGGAAAGCATCACGCGAGCGCCATCGGCTTCTGCTTGGTGCGCTCGGTGTTCACGCTCGGCGGTGGCCGCGGCATCGACGAGTGTTTGTGCGCCCATGGCGCCGTCGATCTGTTGTTGCGCCTCCCTCGATGCGTGGTCTGCTGCTGCCTTTCGTAGCTCGAGACGCTGGCGAGCGACTGTGTCTGTCATGGCCGCGTCCGATCCCGCCGGCCGGACAGCCTCTTCTGCGGCCTCCAGCACCGTGGCTGCTTCCGTTTGGAGACCTTCAGCAAGCTTCAGCGTCTGTTCCGCTTGCTCCGCCTTTCCAGACAAATCCTCAACGTTTCGCGCCGCCGCGTCCACGTCCGAGCCGATTCTTTGAATTCGAGTTACCTCCGCTTGAGCGAGACGGACCTGCTCCGTAGCCTCGGCGAGAGCCACGGCCTCCAAAGCGAGCCGTTCTAGAGTGCCGAGACGTTCAGCCGCCATGGCCACCGCCTCTCCACACTGGCCTCGCCGTGCAGTGAGCTCGCGCAACATCCTTTCTACGCTTTCAGAGTCATCGACGAGCTTCTGAAGCGTCTCCTTTTCGTCCCTCACTTCGTTCAGTCGATCCGCGGCGGCTTTGAACACACTTCCCTTCGCGGTCTTCTTCGCGCCCCTGTCTGTGTACGCTTCGTCACGTCGTGACTGGGTGGCCCTGAGTAAGGCGACGAACAGCGGGTCCTGCGCCACCGCCGATAACGCAGCTGCGATCCGCTCTCGCCCCGTGCCGCTCGGATCACCTTGCAGACTGTCGTTAAGCACGGAAGTCACATCTGATTGCGTGGACAACAGTACGGTCGCGAGGAAGCTTGTGGGAAGGCCCTTGCTACCACCCGCCCCACCGGGCTCTGGAATCCCCCAACTCAGAAGGTCGCGGAGCTTCCCGTCCACCTTTCGTGCGCGTTCGACATCGTCGAAATCCACGCCATTCTTCGATTCCTGCAATAACGCCGTCCCGCCTTTTCGAAATTCCTTTCTGACGCGCCAGATTCGCTGAGGCTCGGTCTCGAACGTCATTTCGACAACGGGATCCCGGCCCCCCGTCCAGGGCACATATTCCTCGATGTGCGTCGAGGTGTGAGGAAGCAGCAACGCCAATCGAATGGCGTCTGCAAGTGTCGACTTTCCGAGGTCATTCGGGCCGTACAAAACGTTCAGGCCCGGGCCGAACTCAATATTCGCGTCCCGGATCGCCGCGAAGTCGACGACACGCAGTCGATGGAGCCTCACAGAGCTCGCCCTGCCAGGGCCTCCTGGTTCTGAAGGAGTTTGTACAGGTGCGCGAGGGCCCGAGTCGCCCTCGCCTTCTCGGCCTCGTCACTCGCGTCCGCGATCAAGCGGTCGAGGCGCGCGATCGTGTCCTTGACTACTGGCGGCAGATCGTCTGGAAAGACCCCGCCCGAACCGGGTTGCAGCCTCAGGTTCGTTCGGTCGACCAGTAGGGCGCCAGCGCGGCCGTGGGTGGCGTCAGTGCCCTGGAGGTCGCGCACGATGCGCTCGACCTCGCTCTCTTCCGCAACCGACACCGTCATGTCCAAGTGCAGCCTGACGACATGGCGATCGAGATCCTGAGTGGTCAGCACCGTGCGCAGCTCGTTGATATCGCGACACCGCCGGTCGATCCACCGCCAGAACGCAACCGACTCCGCCTCTACGCGAGGCCGCAACCCGTGCCGGAACAGAGCGACGAGTGCCACACAGCCGGCGCCGGGCTCGTCGAAGTTCGTGGGCTCTGGTGCACCAGGGTACACGGTCGGGACCGACGAAGTCTCGGTGACGTCACGGAATGAATGCGTGTCACCTATCGCAAGATAGTCCAGCCCTCGTTGGATGCCGGCATCGCGACAAATCGGAAAGTTTGTCTGATAGCCGTCCATGTCGAATGTGCAGCCGTGGACGCACCCGATGCGTACGCGCGTATCACCGAGTTCCCTGGCGGGAAGCGCCATCGCCAGGTCGTTCTCTCCAGCCTTCGATCGGCACGGGCTCGCGTACACCCTATGAACAGTTCGAGATTGACACCTGCCGCAGCAGCTTCAGCCTGCGCCTCTGCAATGCTCAACGGCGCTTGCTTCGCTGCCACAGCCAGAATCCCGGCACGAGCGACACCGAATGCAGCTGCTTTGCTCGCAAAAACCAATAGATCTGTTTCGGACACCGGTTTGTCCCGCACTTCGAGGGCTCTAACGACTCTGCGTTCCTTGCCGCCCGACGTACTCGTAAAGGCAGCGACGTCGCCAGGAAAGTTCCTGTCAGGATCGTTAATGCGCTCGGTCTCGACGTTCGCCTCGCCTTCGACGACATCCATGAGACCGGCTGCCACGGCTTGCGCACGTTTTCCGCCCTCGGAATCTATCCTGACGAAATCATCAATGCGCCTCAGCAAATCAGCAAAAGCGAACGTGGTTTCCGGCGCGAAGTAGTCCCGCGCCGTCGTCCAGTAGCCGCGTCGAACATGAATGAATGCTGCCAAAGCGGCAAGGAGCGACGCCCGATCCTTCATCGAAGAGAGCTCGTCGAGCAGGTCGCACACAAGATTGAGCGGCGCCTTGGCACTCCCCTTGACGTTCATCCGCCTGCTTACCAGGTCGTTGTGAAAGTACGGCTGGTTATTCAGCGGCTCCCGACCCGTGACGCCGAGGTGCACCTGCAATTCCCTCGAAACCGGTACCAGCACGTCTTTTGCGAGGCTTCTCGCAGAGTACGCGCCAGATCTCCTTGCTCTTGCGTGAAGAGAATGGACATCCGCCCTTTGATCTGTTGCGCGCGCCAATAGAGCAGTTCCCATGAACGCGATGTGAGTCTTCGGCGCACCTTCACAAATCTGGGACAGGTTGCGAATTCGTTCCTGCCATGCCCGCGAAGCCCCGCCCTTGTCAGCAAGGGCCGCCGCCTGGAGCAGTGTTCGACGCGCAGCCTTGGAGTCGATTCTGATTGGCACCGCGGCGATGGTCGCTGACGAGCGGTTGGCCTGTCAAATCCTGACCCGGCCCTAACTCTTTGATAACGCCTGCCGCCAGTGGGCAGAATCTCGTCCTAAGCCCGACCGCACTGCTGCGCGCCATCCATTTGGTCACAGGCGCGCCAACCGACGACCGCGACATCGTCGAGCCGTTGGTCCCACTGTCGGCGTCCGATCTGCTGGTCAACGCCCGCGGCGAGCCGGCCCACGCGCTCGCGCACGAAATCCCATCCGCCGACTCCATCGACCTGCTCTGCGCCTTCGTCCGCTGACACGGGCTGCGGCTCCTCGAAGACGAGCTCGTGGCGCATTGCAACGCGGGCAAGCCGCTGCGGGTGATCACCACGGTGTTCACGGGCTCCACCGAACGGAAAGCCCTCGATTGGCTGGCGAAGCTCGGTGCGCAGGTGAAGGTGTCCTACGACACACAGTCCACACGCCTCCACGCCAAGGCGTGGCTGTTCCGCCGCGCCACGGGCTTCTCCACCGCCTACATCGGGTCATCAAATCTATCAAAGGCCGCGCTCGTCGATGGCGTGGAGTGGAACGTGTGCCTCTCGCAGGTGGGGTCGCCAGACATCCTGGAGAAGTTCGACGCCACGTTTGGCACGTACTGGGAAAGCCCGGAATACGAGGCCTACGATCCGCATCGAGACGCCGCTCGATTCGACCGGGCCGTCGCGCCCGAGCAGGGCGACGCGCTCGAGGCACCGCTCCTGTTCCTGGATGTCGAACCCTGGCCGCATCAGCGGGAGATGCTCGTGAAGCTGGCCGTCGAGCGCGACCGGCACCTCCGCTATAAGAACCTCGTGGTCGCCGCCACCGGAACGGGCAAGACCATCGTCGCCGCGCTCGACTACAAGCGGCTGCGCGACCGCGACGGCGACCTGCGCCTGCTGTTCGTGGCGCACCGGCAGGAAATCCTCAAGCAGAGCCTGGGCGCCTTCCGACAGGTGCTGCGGTCGGGAGACTTCGGCGAGCTCTACGTGGACGGCCATCGGCCCGAGGAAGGACGCCACGTGTTCGCGTCCGTGCAGTCGCTGGCGCAGGTGGACCTGGCGGCGCTCGATCCGTCCGCCTTTGATGTCGTGATCGTGGACGAGTTCCATCACGCGGCGGCGCCGACGTATCGGAAGCTCATCGATCATCTGACCCCGAAGATTCTCCTGGGGCTGACGGCCACGCCGGAACGCACGGACGCGGGCGACATCCTTCATTACTTCGACAATCACATCGCCGTCGAACTGCGTCTCTGGGACGCCCTCGAGCGCGGGCTGCTCTGTCCGTTCCAGTATTTCGGCCTGCACGACAACACCGATCTGTCGTCGGTCCGGTGGTCTCGCAAGGGATACGACACGGCAGAGCTTGAGCGGCTCTATACGGGAGACGATGCGCGCGTGAAGCTCGTGCTGGAGCAGGTGTCGCAGAAGCACCGCAATGCGGCGACGATGAGGGCGCTCGGGTTTTGCGTGAGCATCGCGCACGCGGAGTTCATGGCGCGGCGGTTCACCGACGCCGGCCTGCCGTCGCTCGCCGTGTCGGCGGACACCGACAGCGACACGCGCAAGGACGCCCTGGCATCGCTGCGGGCGGGCCGGGTGCGGGCGCTCTTCGCGGTGGACCTCTTTAATGAGGGCGTCGATCTCCCCGAAGTCGATACGCTGCTGTTTCTCCGCCCAACGGAAAGCGCGCTCGTCTTTCTCCAGCAGCTCGGACGCGGACTTCGTCGCCACGAGCGAAAAGACTGCGTGACGGTGCTCGACTTCATCGGCCAGTCGCACCGGCGGTTCCGCTTCGACCTGCGCTATCGCGCCGTCACGGGGACCACGCGAACTGACGTCGAAAAACAGGTGCAGCTTGGCTTTCCGTTCCTGCCGGCCGGCTGCTCGATGCAGCTCGATCGAGTGGCCACGAAGATCGTCCTCGACAATCTGAAGAGCGCCCTCCCCTCCAGGCGTCCGGCCATGGTGAGAGAGCTCAGGACTCTCGCCGACGCGCACCAGGCTGGCTAATGCCTAGGTGCGACAAGTGCGAGGGTGCGGGAAGTGCGAGGGTGCTGGTCGGGACTGCAGCGGGAAGCCGGCCTGACGGTGCCCGCGCCGGGACCACACGAGGATCTGATCGGCGATCGGTTGTCCGGGATTCTCCACGTGGACGACCCGCTGCGGCTCGCGGCCTATCAGCGTCTCCTGGGTCTCCTGGGCCTCGCGGAATCGGCCGTTAACGATGCCCTGACCGACGCCGAGCGCCGCCTCGTCACCGGCTTCCATTTCGCCGTTATCCCTTCAAGGATTGCACCCTCGTCGCTCGCCGAGTCCGTCGCTCTCCTCCACGCGCATCCGGCCATCGTCCAGGAGTTGCGCGAGTTGATTCCGCTGCTGGACGAGCAGTCGGACCATCTGACGTATCCATTGGACGGGCCTGAAGCCCCGTCCCTACATAAGGAAATGCCGCTGTCCGTGCATGCGCGGCATACGGTGGATGATGTGCTGACGGCGTTTGGGCTGCTGGACTTCGACAAGACGGCGTGGAAGCAGACCGGCGTCATCCGGGACGACCGCACGAACTCGGACCTGTTCTTCGTGACGCTCGAGAAGTCGGAACGGGAGTATTCCCCCTCCACTCTTTACAAGGACTACGCGATTTCGCCCACGCTCTTTCACTGGGAATCGCAGTCCACCACCACACAGCAGTCAAAGACCGGCCAACGCTATATCCATCACGGGCAGCACGGCGGCAATATCTTGCTGTTCGTGCGCGGTCGCAAGAAGCAGGACGGCCGCACCGTGCCGTACATCTTCCTCGGCCCGGTGGACTACGTGTCGCATAAGGGCGAGCGGCCGATCAGCTTTGTTTGGAGATTGAGGCGCCCGATGCCCGCGGACTTCTTCCGGCAGGCGAAGGTTGCTAGTGCCTAGCGAGGGTCAGCGGGACCCTTTCTTCGAATCGCCGGGCGGGGTCAGCCAGATGATGATGAGGCCGATGATCGCGACGGAGAGAGCGATCAGTCCTGAAGCGATCGCGCCTTCCACTTCACTCCTCCTGGCTCCTGAGGAACAACCCCAGGAGAAACGATAGTAGCGTGAGCGTCCAGCCTATCGCAAGAATCCAGGCCTGAAGGCGTCCTGTCAGCATCAGGTCCAGCATCGGGAAGACAGCCCACAAGACGCTGAACTCGAGCATCCACTCCGAAATGAAATCGCGACGCGCTGAACGCTTGTCCATGTGCCAGAACGGGCATGCGAACGAGATGCCGCCACGTTTCCGGAACGTTTCTGTTGATTAGGGCAAAACAGTACGCAGAAATTGCCAGGTCGCTTCGAGCGCTCCTACAAACTATCGCGCCGTGGCTTCCGGGCAAATCCGTCTTTCCCCGCCGCCGTCGGAAGGCCTCCAGTTGGGCCAATTGTTCAGGTTTGAGCGGCAACGTTTCCATAACCAGATGAAGGCCACCCGCCATTTCAACGCCAACTGCGCCGGACGACGATGCCATCGTCGTCGAACCGTTGTCAACTTTCTCAACAGTTTCTCTTCAGGGCCGACGATGGGACACTGCTGTGGCGGAATCACCAATGCGAATCGTCGCGCTCAGCGATCAGCACGGCCACCTGCCAGACATCCCGCCGTGCGACCTCTTGATCATCGCGGGCGATGTGTGCCCGGATCGATTCGGGCCCTTTTGGGCGATGCACGCCCCCGAGCAGCAACGATCGTGGTTCGATCGACATGTGCGACCGTGGCTCGCCGAGGCACCGGCCACCCACAAGCTCCTGACCTGGGGCAATCACGACTGGTGTGGTCAGGCATGCAGCTTTCACGGCGACCGACCGGCTAAGACATCGACTGGCCTTCAGATCCTCGTTGACGAGGAGACAACTGTCGCCGTGAGAGACGAGTCCATTTCGGTGTGGGCGACACCCTGGTCCAATCAGTTCATGAAGTGGGCGTTCATGAAGGCACCCAAGGCGCTCGAAGCGGTGTACGCCGCGATTCCGGCTGGCGTAGGCATCCTGGTGTCGCACCAACCGCCCTACGGGATTGGGGACCGCGCCTTTGATCTCGGCACCGGAAGGGTCGAGCACTTGGGCAGCCGGGAACTGTTGGCGGCGATCGCCAGGGTCCGGCCGCGACTTGTGGTCTGCGGGCACATCCACGATGGCCACGGGTACTCCAACTACGAAGGGACCCCGATCTATAACGTGAGCCTCGTGGACGAGCAGTACCGGGTCGTGCACAAGCCAACCGTCATCGAGCTTCCCCCCAGATGATGGTTTCGCGGTGCTGCGAGGGTGCAGGGCGCAGGGTGCCGCCACCTGTCAAGCCGTGACGTGCACGTTGCCGTGTAGAAACTCTGGCGCGAAGTCGGCCCCGTTGGGCCACACCAGTGTGTGGAACTCCGGATGGATGGCGAATTGTTTGAAGAACGGCACGTCCTTGAGCGGCGCCATCACCGGACCCTGGAGGGCGGGCTAAGCCTTGTTGGCGTTTCGTCCTTCATGCCGGCATCCTGAGCGAAGTCGAAGGACGACGCTAACATCGTCGGAGCGATGATCGCAGACGACCTAACGGGGTTCACAAGGTTCCCCAAGGTTCCCGAGGTTCCGTACAATCAAGGCGTGAAGAGGCGGCCTGAGAAAGGTGAGAACGCCGACGCCGAGGACTTCGCGCGCGCGATGGCGGACGTTGTCCGCCTCAAGCCCGATCCCCGCGGGCGCGTGCGCACGGCTCCACGCATCGACCCACCGCGCGCCGCCACCACGTCCAATTCGTCGTCCGCCAGGCAAGACGCTGATGACGAATCAGAAGCTGCGTTTGTCGCTCGAGGCGTGGACCGACGCGAGCTCCGCAAGCTGAAGCGCGGAGATGACGCGCCAGGCAACCGCCTCGACCTGCACCGCAAGACGGCCGCGGAAGCGGTCGCGAGCGTCAAGCGTTTCATCGATGCGAGTCGCCGCCTCCACCGCTCGGTCTGCATCGTCCACGGCCGGGGACTCCACTCCGAAGGGAATGTCGCCATCCTAAAGTCCCGCGTGCGGGAGTGCCTGAGATCCCATCCGGCCGTGCTCGCCTACGCTGATGCCCCACCAAACGATGGAGGACCGGGTGCGGTGTACGTCCTGCTGCGCAACTGAAAACTAGGTGTGCTGACGACGGTCACTTGTCGATGATGATCTTGAGCTTCGCGATCACTTCCTCGTGACGGACGAGCATCCGTCCTTCAGTTCGGACAATTTCTTCCCGGAGGCCGGCTGCGACTGCTCCTAACTCCTCGCGCAGGCCGTCGATCTCCCCGCCGATCTCGCGGCGAGTCGTTAGAAATTGATCATTCATCTCGACCCGAAGCAGCAAAAACTGCGCCTCAAGCGATGCCACGCGCGTGTCGAGCGCGGCGACCTGGCCTGGTAACTGTTGCAGCGACTGCATCTGACTTTCCAGAACGGCGACTCGATCGGCTAACGGGCGTGGCATGACACGACCGCGGTGCCAGAACTGTGCCGGGACGACGCTAACATCGTCGGACGGGCGATCGCAAATGACCTAACGAGGTTCGAGGCACGGCAATTGTCGACGCGCTACTCCAGACGGGCCTGACATCCGCCGATAGAATCGTCAGCCATGCAACTCCCCACCCGAAAAGAAGCTCTCCGGTACTTCTATAAACACGCCCTTGCCCAGTTCGTGGGCTTTTACGTCGGTATGTCCTCGGCTGGATTGGTCTCACGGTTCTTTGAAACCAGACGCGTCTCAAACATGTTTGGCCTGTTGGCGCGCAGACCCGTGGTGGATGCGGGCACGTTCATGATCCTTCAGCAGATTGCCGCCGCCCTGATCGGTTTTATCGTCTTTGAGATCGTCAGCAGGAATGTGAAGCCGCTTCTTGGCCAGGCAAAGTCCCGCTAGGGCTTGAGCGCCCGACATTGTGGCAGGTTGGCGGTCAGGGGATCGGGCACGAGGCGGACGACGCTCGTGTCGTCCAGCCACAAGAGCGGCGCCGTTTCATTCGCCTTCAGAAATTCTTCCTTGAGGACGATCCTCTTGCCGTCCGACCTGTAGCACTCCCTGAGGAACAGCACGTGGATCGCCCGGTTGTACTCGAGAGCCTCCTGCGGCACCACGAACACGCCGACGCCATTGGGGTCGAGCCCGATCGCCGCGAGTCTGCGATCGAGCTCGGCCGCCGCTCGCGCCGGCGCTTGCGCCTTCCAGACAGACAGCCTCACTGGCTTCTGGGCGACGCCCTTATTCAAGACCACGTCGGTCGGGAAGTTCACGCGAGGGTCCAGGCTGTAGACAGTCCTATCGACGCTGGCCTTCCTGACGTAGACATCCGCATCGAGCCGGTCGACCACCAGCACGATGGGCTGGACGACGCGGCGTGGCGCGATGTCCGAAATGGCCACGGTCGATCCAACGGTCACGCTGACTCGGGTCGTGCCGTCTCGCAGGAAGTCGTCCTTGTGGGCGCGGATCTCGACCTCGCCCGGCATCACGCGCACTGCTATCGGCTTCGAGCCGGCGATGCCGACGAGTGCGCCATCGACACGAAGCGTCGAGCCCGCCACGGGACTTGAAATCTGCAGCGTCCCGGTTTCGCGGGATCTCACCGCATCCAGACGCTGCTGGAGCGCCGCGGCCAGCCGCGGGGAGTACATCGGGTCCACGCGAATGAGCTCGCGAAGGCTGTCATCGGTCTTTGCCGGGTCGGTCCTCACATTGCGGTCGGCGCGATCGAGAAAGAGCTGGCGGTGGATCCCGCGCTCATCGTCGGTCGGCACGCGGTAGCTCCGTTCGTACCTCGACACCTCCGCCAGCCGATCCAATTCCTGGAGGCCCTCGGTCGGCGAACCGGAGCCGAACAGAGCGAACGCCTGGTCCAGTGCGCCGGACGTCAGCCTCGGAGGCGGCGCGTTGGAGGACGCACGGGTATTGGATAGAAGGACCGACGAACCGGGACCTGGCGTGGCTGTCACTTCAGGGCTTGGTGGCACTACCGGCGCCTCCGCTTGCGGCGCGGGCGCAGTGTCGGGCTGCACGCGATTGCGACCGACCAGCAAGTACGTCCCGACGATGAGGATCAGCCCCACAGGCACGGCCGCCATCGCCGCAAACCGCCAGCTTCGAGACCGCGTTGATACAGCGGCCGGCGCCCCGGGCGGGTGCGAGGCGACGGGCCGGGGCCGGGGAGCCCTGGGGATCACATCGGGGCCGGGCAACCTCTGAGATGTTGGCGCGGCCGGGGCCGGGGCCCGGCTGTCCATGAGCGACAGCGCCGTCGGCATGTCGGCGATCTGCTGCTCGCGATCGTTCTCGAGACATCCCTTGATGACGGTTCGAATCGACTCGGGCGTGTCGCCCGGCAACGCCGACCAGTCCGGTTCGCTGATTCCATCCCCGGCGAACGCAGGTTTGCCGGCGAGCATTTCGTACAGGACGCAGCCGAACGCCCGGATGTCGGTTCGTTTGTCGGCCTTCTGGCCCTCGGCCTGCCCGGTCGCCGCCTTCATCGCCCTGGCCAACCCGAAGTCGAGCACTTTCACACGGTCATTGGGTGTGAAGACGACGCTGGCCGGCTTGAGATCCCCGTGGGTGATCCCCTTGTCGTGCCCAACCTTCAGCGCTTCGCCAATCTGCCTGGCAATCGGCAAGGCGTTGGCGACTGCGAGGGGGCCGCCTTTCAGACGCTCGGCGAGCGTGTTGCCCGGGACGAACTCGAGGATCAGGAAGTGCGTTCCATCCACTTCGCTCAGGCCATAGATCCCCATGATGCGCGGGTGACCGAGCGTCGTCAGAACGTGCACCTCGCCACGGAAGCGCTCGACCCACTTGGGATCGCGAACGAAATTCTCCGGCAGAATCCTGACGGCGAACTCGCGGCCGAGTAAGATGTCGCGCGCGCGATAGACCTCGCCCATCGCGCCTGCGCCGAGGAGCGAGAGTATCTTGTAGTCGCCGAGACGACGGTCAGGTGCGAGGGGCATAGGGAAGCGGTGCGATCATACGAGAGGCCACGCCGACTCGACGTTCACGCGAGGGCTTTTCCGTACAGCGCGATCAAACGGCTCCAGGCCTTCTCGGCCTGTGACTCGTTGTAGACCTGCGAATCGGGCGGGCACCAGCCGTGCGCGGCGCCCGCGTAGACTTCAATTTCCGCGGGCAGGTTCGCCTTGGCGAATGTCTCTTTCAACACGTTCTTCTCATCGGGCGACCGCATGTCGTCGTTCGCAGCGATCGCGATGAGGAGCTGCACCTTGGTCTTCGCCGCCTGCAGATGCGGACTGTTCGGCATGTCGGTCACGAGTCCGCCGCCGTGGAACGAGGCGACCGCGCCGACCCGATCGGGCACAGCGGCCGCCGTGCGCAGCGCCATCGGGCCGCCCATGCAGTACCCCTGCGTGCCCACTTTCCGGTTCCTGGCCACCGACGCTTGCCGGTCCAGCCACGCGATGAACGCCTTCGCATCGATCATCTGCGTCGATTCGTTGAGCGCCTGCGCGAGCGGCAGCAGCTGCTGGATGGGAGTGGCGCTGCCGGCGTCCGCGGTCGGGGCCTTCTTGACGCGATAGAACGGATTCACCACGAGCACCGAATAGCCCG
>JBGPHH010000030.1:0-25585 GCA_041484265.1 Vicinamibacteria bacterium | reverse complement strand
TGCCAATCCCCAGCAGGACATAGGTCCATTGGGAGAGTGCAATCGTCGCGCCCCATGGGAAGTGAAAGCCGTCCGGCATCAGATAAGGAATCTGCCAGCCGCCAAAAAACAATGTCGTGGCCAGGCAAGCGACGAGGATCGTTTCGAGAAAGTCCGTGAGGAAGAACATCCCGAACTTCATCCCGCTGTACTCGACGAAGTACCCGATGATTTCAGATTCTCCCTCTGGCAGGTCGAAGGGAATCCTCTTGGTTTCAGCCAATGCCGCCGTCGTGAACACGAAGAAGGCGATCGGCTGAACGAGGATGCCCCAGCGGGGAATCCAGCCGCCGAGGAGGTACGTACCCTGGCCTCGCACGATCTCCTGGAGGTCGAGCGTGCCGTACACCATGACGATGCCGATGATGGCGATGCCGAGGGCGATCTCGTACGAAATCATCTGCGCGCTCGCCCGCAGACCGCCGAGCAGCGCGTAGTTGTTCTTGGACGCGAAACCCGCGAGGATCACGCCGTAGACCCCGAGGGAGAGCATCGCAAAGATGAAGAGCAGCCCGATGTCCACTTTGGCCGCCTGGAGCTCGATGACCCGGCCCCCAATCACGAGGCGATCGCCGAACGGAATGGCGGCAAAGGCGACCATCGCGAAGAAGACTGAGAAGGCCGGCGCCAGGGTGTGGAGCACTTTGTCTGCCCCGGCCGGCACGATGTCTTCCTTGGTGAACATCTTGACGGCGTCGGCCAGGGGATGCAGCAGCCCCATCAGCGTGAAGCCGAAGATGCTCGCGCGGTTGGCTCCGATCCGGTCCTGGATGATCGCCGACTGCTTGCGCTCGATCCAGGTGTGAAGCCCGGCGAGGTTCATCACGCCAAAGAACATGGTGAACGCGACGGCGAACTTGATGGCGACGGTGGTCATCAACTCCGTCATGGCTTGGCCGGAGCTCCTTGAGATCCGATCACGTCGTAGCTGAGACCTGCGAACGGTGCCACGGCCTTGGCCATCGCCAGGAATATCTCCTCGGGATTGCGCCAGCCGATCGGGTGTTCGATCTGTCTGGCGACGTCGAGGAGCATCCGCCAGTCCTCCTTCGAATCGCCAAGGGGCGGGAACGCGCGGCCGACCCGCTGGACCTGACCGCGGGCGTTCACAAACGTCCCGTCTTTCTCAACGTAGGCGGCCGTGGGCAGCGCCCAGTGAGCGGACGAAGCGGTCGGATTCTCGTTGGTGCCTGAGAAGACAAACAGGCGAAGCTTCTTGGAGAGTTCTTGAAGCGTCTGCACGTCGACGATGGCCGTCAGATCGTGGCCGAACACCCACAAGGCGTCGAGGCCTCCCTCAACAGCCTGCTTGACGATCTCCGCGATGCGCGTCGCCTGCGCGCCCGCGTCGGCGAAGCCGAGCAGTGTCGCTCCCGCCGTGTTGGGGTTCTTGTCCGCCTTGATCAGAAAGTCGTCGCTCGATCCCGCGGGCTTGCTGCCGAAGACAGACACATGAGCTCCGAAGGCGCCCTGGAAGATCTCGCGGATGAGGAACAGCTCTTCGTTGGTGAGCTGGGTGGAGGCGATCACGCCAATCTTCGAGCCCGAGCCGTTCTTGCGGAGGGGTGCCAGCGCCGACGCAATGGCAGCAATCGCCTGCTCCCAGGTGGAGTCGCGGCCCTGATGGCGGACTTTCGTCAGGCGTCCCTTATCAATCCACCCGAAACCATAGCGCCCCTCGTCGCACATCCACCATTCGTTGACGTCGGGGTTGTATCGGGGCTTCACGCGCAGGAGTCGCGCGCCGTCGTTCAAATGGGGCCGGTCGAGCACGTAGTGGACGTCCACGTTGCAGCCCTGGGCGCAGCCGTTGCACACGGTCGGCGCGCTCGAGAGGTACCAAACCCTGGCCTTGAAACGAAACTCCTTCTCGGTCAGGGCACCCACCGGGCAGATGTCCACGACGTTGGCCGAGTACGGATTGTTCAGGGCCTGGCCTGGATACGTGGCTACCTGCGCCCGGTCCCCGCGGTCAAAGATGCCCAGCTCTCCAGTCTCGGAGATCTCGTCGGTAAAGCGCACGCAGCGTGAGCACAGGATGCAGCGCTCCTGGTCGAGCATCACGTGGGGGCCGACCGCCACCGCTTTCTTCTTCTTGACCTTCTGCTCTCGGAACTTCGGATCATAGAGCCCGAAGTTCATGTAGAAATTCTGCAGATCGCATTCGCCCGACTGATCGCAGACCGGGCAGTCGAGCGGGTGGTTGGCCAGAAGGAACTCGAGCACCGATCGCCGGCCTTCTTCGGCCTTCTCGCTCTTGGTGTGGACCACCATGCCCTCGGCGACTGGCGTGTTGCACGCGATCTGGAGCTTGGGATTCTTCTCCACATCAACCAGGCAGATGCGGCAGTTGCCGGCGATGGAGAGTCCGGGGTGGTAGCAGTAGCGGGGCACGAAGATGCCAAGCTTCTCCGCGGCCTGGATGACCGTGCTTCCCTCAGGGCTCTCAACCTTCTGGCCATCGATGGTCAGCGTCGCCATTAGCGGGTCACCGCAAGGGGAATCACCTGATGCGCAGGTGCGTGGCCCGGCGCCGGCCGCCGGGTCCTGATGAATTCTTCGAACTCCGGGCGGAATTTCGTGATGTAGGACTGGATGGGCCACGCCGCGGCGTCGGCGAAGACGCAGATGGTCTTGCCCTCCATGTTACGCGCGATGGTGAGCAAGTCGTCCAGGTCCCCAAGCCGTCCGCCGCCGTCGATCATGCGATGCATGATGCGGTTGACCCACCCCGTGCCTTCGCGGCAGGGCGAGCACTGGCCGCAGGATTCGTGCGCGAAGAATTTCATGGCGTACTGCAGCGCATCGACCATCGACGTCGTCTCGTCCATCACGATGACGCCGGCCGATCCGGCCATCGTGCCGGCCGCCATGAGCGAATCGAAATCCATCGGCACGTCGATTTCTGCCGCCGTCAGTACCTTGGCCGAAATGCCGCCAGGGATGACCGCCTTGAGCTTCCGGCCGTTCGGCACGCCCTGGCCATATTTTTCGATGAGCTCACGTAACGTGACGCCGACCGGCGCTTCGTACAGACCGGGGCGGTTCACGTGCCCGCTGATCGAGAACAGGCGGGTGCCGCCTTGCTTGGCCGTGCCGAGCTTGGCGAAGCGTTCGGCGCCCTCGCGAAAGATGTACGGGACGCACGCGAGCGTTTCGACGTTGTTGACGATCGTCGGGCACTGGAAGAGGCCCGAGATGGCGGGGAAGGGCGGCTTCAGCTTGGGAAACCCTTTGCCGCCTTCGAGTGAGCTCAGCAGGGCCGTCTCTTCACCACAGATGTAGGCCCCGGCGCCCCGATGGACGACGACGTCGAGGTCAAAGCCAGTGCCTTGGATGTTCTTGCCCAGCCAGCCGGCGGCGTAGGCCTCGTCCACCGCTCTCTGGAAGCGCTGGGCCGGCCGGAAGTACTCGCCGCGAACGTAGACGTAAGACTTGTGGCTGCCGATCGCATAGGCCGCGATCAGCATGCCTTCGAGCAGGGCATGTGGGTCTCGTTCGAGGATGTACCGATCCTTGAACGTCCCCGGCTCTCCCTCGTCTGCATTGATCACGAGATACTTGGGCTTCGGGTTGTCCTTCTGGATGAAGGACCATTTCCTTCCCGTCGGAAAGCCCGCGCCACCCAGACCGCGGAGATTCGCCTTCAAGACAACGTCGATGATCTCCGCCGGCGTCATGGAGAACGCCTTCTTGGCTGCCGTGTACCCTTCATCAGCCACGTATGCGTCGAGCCAGGTCCCCTCGGGATTCTTGAATCGCGTCGAGAGCACCGGTCCATCGGTGGCGATGAACGCCTCGGGCTCCGGCGGGCGAGAGGTGCCGGGGGCCTTGAGCCCCTCTTGCAGGAGCGCCTGCAGCGTTTCAGGCGTTAACGGCCCGACAAACTGTTCGTCGAGCTGCGCCATCGGCGCGACTTCGCAGGCGCACAAACACTCGACTTCCGTGACGGTCAGTTCTCCGCCCGGAGTCGTCTCGCCGGGGCCGATGCCCAGGCGCTCCTTGATCTGGCTCAACACGTGTTCGGCGCCACGCAGCATGCAGGGCGTGCTCGTGCACACGCGCAGCTCGCGCCGGCCGATGGGCGCCGTGCGGAACATCGTGTAGAAGGACACGACTTCGCGAACGTGGGAGACCGCGATGCCCACCAAGCCGCCCACCCAATGCTCGGCTTCCGAAGAGACGTAGCCGAAATTCTCCTGCACGAGCCACAAGAGAGGCAGCGTGGCCGCCCGCGGCTGGTCGTAGCGCCGGATGATGTCCCGGGCTTGTGGTTCGAGAACTGTGAGGTTCACCGATCGAGCTCGCCGCCGATCATGTTGACCGATCCAAATGTTGGTGTGATGTCCGCGATCATGTCGCCGACGAGGAGCTTCGGCAAAGCCGACATGATAGCAAAGCAAGGTGGCCGGACGCGCACGCGATACGGATGGCCTGTGCCGTCGCTGACCACATAGAACCCAAGTTCTCCGTTCGCCCCTTCGACGGCAAAATACGACTCGCCCTTCGGCGGCCTGATGCCGTGGCCGTGCATCACCAGCTTGAAGTGCTGCATGAGCCCTTCGATGTTGCCGTAGGTGTCTTCCTTGGCCGGGAGGAACACGCGCTTCTCGCCCCCCTCGATCCCCTTGTGCTGGGACTTGGCCGCGCCGTCGAGCGTTGGATCGATCACGGCGCGGTGGCCGACGATCATGCCGATATGTCCCATCTTGGCATCGTCGACCATCTCGGCAGCCGGGATCGGCAGACCGGTTTCGGTATCGGTCTGAATCGGGCCTGGCGGAATGTCGCGCAGGGCCTGCTCGATGATCCGGATGGACTGTTCCATCTCCTCCATGCGCACGAGGAAGCGGTCGTAGTTGTCCCCTCGCGTGCCGACCGGGACGTCGAACTGCAGCCGGTCGTACACGGCGTACGGACAGTCTTTGCGGACGTCGTAATCGACACCGCTGCCACGCAAAAACGGCCCGGTGATGCCGTAGGAAATCGCATCCTCGGCCGAGATCTTGCCGGTCCCCGACATGCGGTCCACGAAGATACGGTTGCGCGTCAGGAGCGAGTCCGATTCCTTGAGGACCTTTCGCGTCTCCTGCAATGCGTGCCGGCACTTCTCCTCAAATCCGGCCGGGAGATCGCCCTTGACGCCGCCGACGCGGCAGTACGAGACGGTCAGCCGCGCGCCCGTCACCATCTCGACGAGCTCCCACAGAAACTCCCGCGCCTTGATCATGTAGAGGAAGACGCTGAACGCCCCGAGCTCCATCGCGCCTGCGCCCACGCACGTGAGGTGGTCCGAGATCCGCGAGATCTCAGACACGATCACGCGGATGTAGTGGCAGCGATCCGGAACCGGGATGCCCAGCAGCTTCTCCACCGCCATGCAGTAGCCGACGTTGTTGATGAGCGGCGAGACGTAGTTGAGCCGGTCGGTATACGGCATGACGCCGTTGTAATCGACCGTCTCGGACATCTTCTCGAAGCCCCGGTGGAGGTAGCCGATCTCGACGTCGATATCCAATATCTGCTCGCCGTCAAGCTTGGCGACGATGCGGATGATCCCGTGCATCGCTGGATGCTGGGGACCGACGTTGAGGAGCATCTCCCGGGTTTCGGGCTCTCTCGGGATGTTGTGCTGTATGCGATCCATGCGTAACAGTGAAGCCACGAAATCACGATCGTGGCATTTTCAATTCAACGGTCCAATGAGCGGCTGCCGCTTGTTGACCGGGTAATCCTTTCGGAGCGGATGGCCGGCAAATTCGTCATACATCAGAATGCGCTTCAGGTTCGGGTGTCCTCGGAAGCGAATCCCGAACATGTCCCACACCTCGCGCTCGAGCCAGTCGGCGCTCTTCCACAGCGAGGTCAGCGAATCGACCTCCGGGTCGGCCTCATCGACGGGCACTTCCAGCCGCAACCGGTGCTTGAGCGGAAAGGAAAAAAAGTGGGACACGACGACGAAACGTTCCGGTCCGGGGCGGCCCGGCCACGGCTCTTCAGCGGGAATCTCAGGCGAGGGCTTCACGGCCACGCCAGAGTGCGCAAAGAACGCCGACGGGCGCTTGGCGCCGAATGCCGAGAAGTCGACGGCCGTCAGGTCCATGAGAAAGTTCATCTGGAACGCCGGGTCGCTCTTGAGCGCACTCGCGACTTCGAGCAGGAACGGCCGGTCGATGATCACGGTGGCGTCGCCCCGGAACGCGTGGGCGGCCTTGACCGCATGCGGGAACCGATCCCTGACCGCCTGAATCAGAGCCGCCGCGTTCATCTGACGAGCTCCGCCGGCCGGCTCTCGGGAGCCTGGCGCGCGCCGCTCACGCCGTGCTCCTGAATCTTGACCTGTAGCTTCATGAGCCCGTCGAGCACGTACTCCGGGCGCGGCGGGCAACCGGGGATGTAGACATCGACCGGGATGATCGTGTCGATGCCCATGACGGTCGCATAGTTGTCGTAGAAGCCGCCCGTGCAGGTGCACACGCCGAAGGCGACCACCCACTTGGGCTCGGCCATCTGTTCGTAAATGCGATGGAGCACCGGCCCCATCTTGTGGCTGATCGTGCCGACGACAAACAGCACATCCGCCTGGCGCGGGGAGAATCTCGGCAAGCCTGCGCCGAAGCGGTCGACATCGTAGTGCGAGCAGGCCGTGGCCATGTATTCCATCCCGCAGCACGCCGTGACGAACGGATACTGAAAGATCGAAAACTTCCGGGCCCAGCCGATCGCCTCGTCGAGCCGACTCGTAAAGAATCCTGCTTCAGACATTTCAGTGCACCTTCTTAAGTCTCAAGTCTGAAGTCTGAGGTCTGAAGTCCGGCAGACTTGAGACTTCACACTTCAGACTTACACCGTGCGTTCCTAGCTCCACTCCAGGGCGCCGTTGTCCCACGCGTAGAAAAACCCGGCCATCAGGATCACGATGAAGATGACCATTTCCACCAGTCCGGTGAGGCCGAGTCCTGAATAGGCCACGGCCCACGGATACAGGAACACGACTTCCACGTCGAATAGGACGAAGAGAATCGCCGTCAGATAGAACTTGACCGCCACGTGACCCATCGGCAGGGCGAACGGGATCTCGCCGCACTCGAACGGCTCGGACTTGATCTTCGAGGGCTTGCTCGGGCCGAGAAACGTCGACAGCGCGATGAACACGCTCACCACGGCCCCGGTCAGGGCGAAGAAAATGACGATGCCGATGTATTCGCTCAAGAGAGTTCCATTCTATATGTAAATGTTTGGCCTACGGCGGTATCGTCCAGGCCGCGAACGTCTCGGGAAACATCCCGCCGACGATCGTCATGAACGCCGCAACCGCCAGAGCCGCCGACACCACGGCCGGAAGGCGTCCTGGCGCGGCGCCCTGGGGCTCGGTCATGTACATTAAGACCGCGACCCGCAGATAAAAGAACGCCGACACGACGCTGCACACGACAGCCAGCACCGCCAGCACCGTATGGCCCGAACGCACGACGTTGAGAATCACGCCGAACTTGGCTGCGAATCCTGCTGTTGGTGGAATGCCGGTGAGCGACAGGAGAAAGAGCAGCATCACTGCCGCCGTCCCCGGAGCCGACGCACCCAGGCCACGGAAGTTCGAGAGCTCTTCGCCGCGCGATCCTAGTCCGATGACCACGCCGAATGCGCCGAGCGTCATGAAGGCGTAGGCCGACGCGTACGCCATGGTCGCCGACACGCCATCGGGAGTTCCGGGAATGAGGCCCAGGAGCGCGTAGCCGGCATGTGCGATGGACGAGTACGCCAGCATCCGCTTCATGTTCGTCTGGGAGAGCGCGAGCAAGCTCCCGCCCGCCATCGATAATCCCGCGAACCAGACGAGGACCGCCGACCACACCGGCTGCTCAGGAGCAAACGCCATCAGCCCGAGCCGTCCGAGCGCGGCCAGCCCGGCCGCCTTCGAGGTCGAGGCCAGGAAGGCCGAAATGGGCGTGCTGGCACCTTGGTACGCGTCCGGAGCCCACGCGTGGAAGGGCACGACGGCGATCTTGAAAGCGAGGCCTACACCCACGAGTATCACGGCCGCGAGGAGCAGCGGATCGCCCGTCAAACCGCGCTGCTGCACGGCCGACGCAATGGCCGCATACTCGGTCGCGCCCGTCACGCCGTACGCGAGGCTGATCCCGTAGAGAAACAGCGCCGAGGCGAACGAGGCCAGCAGGAAGTACTTGAGCGCGCCCTCGTTCGAGGCGGACCGCTCGCGTGTGACCCCCACCATGACGTACGAGCACAGGGTCATCAGCTCGAGGCCCAGGTAGACGATCAGCAGGTCGGTGGCCGAGGCCGCCAGCATCATGCCGGTCGAGGACAAGAGCAGCAGCGCATAGAACTCGGCCGGCCGAATGTGCTCGGCATCGAGGTGCTTCACCGAGAGTAACGCCCCCAGAGCGAGCGTCGCGGCAAAGAGTACTTTGAAGAAATGCGTGTAGCTGTCGTTTGAAATGCTGGCCTGAAATCCGATCCCCTGGCCCGAGAAGATCAGCCCCGCGCCTACGGATGCCACCGCCGCGAGGATCACAAAGAGCGCGGCCGGCAGGGCGCGCTGGACGCGGCGTGCGACGACGATGAGCACCAACGCCGCGATCACGAGGACGAGCTCTGGAGCGAGAAGGGCGAGATCGGTCACAGGCCCCCCATCGCGATCGTGGCTCCAGGCACCGATCGCAGCAGATTCGTGACCGATACACGGAGGAAGCCGAGGAAACTTTCAGGGTACAGGCCGACGACGAGGGCCAGTACCGCCAGCGGCAGGAGCGTCGCAATCTCCCTCGCATTGATGTCGAGTGTGTGTCCGCGCAATCCCGGATTGACTTCGCCGAGCACCACTCGGTAGTAGAGCCAGAGGATGTAGGTGGTACCGAGCGCGACGCCCCAGACCCCCATCACGCCGAGCCAGGTCCGTGCGGTAAACGCGCCGCTGATGATGAGAAACTCGCCCACGAACGAATTGAGCCCCGGGAAGCCCATTGCCGCCAGACAGAAGAGCGCCAGAAACGTGGAGTAGATCGGCGCGATCTTCGCGAGGCCTCCGTACGCAGCGATCTCTCGCGTGTGCGTGCGCTCGTAGATCATGCCGATGCACAAGAAGAGGCCGCCGGTGATGATCCCGTGGTTGACCATCTGGAGAACCGCGCCCTGGACGCCGTTGCTGTTGAGGGCAAAGATCCCCAGCGTCACAAAGCCCATGTGGCTGATGCTCGAGTAGGCGATGAGCCGCTTGACGTCGGTTTGCGCCAGCGTCACGTAGGCGCCGTACACGATCGCCGTGGCGGAGAGCACCAGCATCGGCATCTGGAACGTTTGAACGGCTGCTGGCAGGACGGGCAGCGAGATGCGCAGGAATCCGTAGGCGCCCATCTTGAGCAGAATGCCCGCGAGGATCACGCTTCCGGCCGTCGGCGCCTCGGTGTGGGCGTCTGGCAGCCACGTGTGCACGGGGAACATCGGCACCTTCACCGCGAAGGCCGCGAGGAAGGCGAGAAAGAGCCACACCTGGACCGAGGGGTCCAGTCGGGAGCCGGCCGTGGCGAGCGCCTGGAAATCCAACGTGTTCGTCTGATAGAGCAGCGTAATGAGGCCGACGAGCATCAGCACGCTCCCGGCCAGCGTGAACATCAGGAACTTGACCGCCGCGTAGGTGCGGCCCGGCCCTCCCCAGACGCCGATGAGGAGGAAGAGGGGAACGATCATCAGCTCCCAGAACACGTAGAAGAGGAAGAAATTCGTTGTGGCGAAGAGGCCGATCATCGCCGTTTCGGCCATGAGGAGCGCGGCGTAGAAGTCGCGCACACGCGTCTGAATCGCCGTCCACGAGACGGCCACGCACAGGACGCTCAGCACGACCGACAGAAAGATAAACGGCAGGCTGATGCCGTCCACGCCCATCCCGTAGCCCACGTTCCACGACGGAATCCAGGGCCTGGCTTCGACAAACTGCAGGGCGCTCGAGGTCTTGTCGAACTGCGTGTAGAGCGGGATGGAGACCGCCAGCGTGGCCGCCGTCGTGACGAGCGCCACCCACTTTGCCAGCCGATCACCGAGCAGGAAAATGAGGGCCACTCCCGCCAGCGGCAGGAAGGTCGTCACCGTGAGGATGGGGTAGGTCATCACCGCCCGAACACCGCAAACGCAATCGCGACCAGCACGCCGACGGCCATGATCAGCCCGGAGTACTGGGCGTTGCCGGTTACCGTCGTGCGAAGGTCTCCGCTCAGGGTCTCTGTCATCGTGCCGACGCCGACTGCCGCAGCGTCAACCACCTGGGCATCCACGTCGCGCAGCTGGCGGCCAGTGCCGAGCACCCCGCGCTGCATCACGACTTCGTACACCTGACCGACGGCCCCTTCGATCATCGCCAGCGCGCGATTCATTGGGGGCAGCAGCACCGCGACGCCCTTCCGATAGAACCAGTCCGTATCCAGGCTGACGCTCGGATGGGGATCCAGTTGCTTGAGCAGCAGGAAGAACCCGAGTGCCGTGAAGCCGAGCAGACCCAGCGTATCGGTGACGTGCCGCACGGTGTACGGCATGTATTCCCTGGCAACGTCCAGGTACGGCAGGTGCTCGTACAAGAGCGACGGGAAAACGCCGATGACGATGCAGGCCGCGGCCGCCAGGCCCATCCCGACCAGCATGTTCGTCGGAGGCTCGTGGGCCCGAAGGCCCGAGTCCTTGCCGAAGAACATGTAATAAGGAAGCTTCAGCCCCGTGTGGAGGAACGTCCCCGCGGAAGCCAGCGTCAGCGCCAGGTAAATCCCCATGCGGTTGGTTTCGGCCGCCGAGGACACCACCATCGACTTGCTGACGAAGCCGCTGAAGAGCGGCACTGCCGAAATGGCGAACGCGCCGATCATGTAAAGCGTCAGCGTCACGGGCATCGTCTTGTAGAGCCCGCCCATCTCATCCAGCTTCCGCCGGCCGGTCACTTCGAGCACAGCGCCGGCGCCCATGAAGAGCACAGCCTTATAAAGGATGTGCGCGAACGCGTGGGCGGTCGCGCCATTGAGTGCCATCTCGGTGCCAATGCCGACGCCGCACACCATGTAGCCAACCTGGCTGATGATGTGGTACGCGAGCAACCGTCTGGCGTCGTTCTCGAGAACGGCGTAGACGACGCCGTAGAGCGCCATGAAGGCGCCCAACCAGATCAGGACTTCCGTCCCTGGAAATCCGCGGATCAGGCAATAAACCGCCGACTTGGTGGTGAAGGCCGTCATAAAGACGGCGCCCGTCACGCTGGCCTCCGGATAGGCGTCCGGCAGCCAGGCCCCAAGCGGCGGCACGGCCGCATTAATAAGGAAGGCGACGAGGATCAGCCAGAACCCAGTGCTCCCGGCGAATGCCGACATGTTGCCGAAGGCGATCGACCCGGTCTGGGACCAGATGAGCATCGACCCGCCGAGCAAACACAGGCCGCCGAAGACATGCACGAGCAGGTACCGGAATCCCGCGGCGACCGACTCCGGCGTGCGGCGCAGCCAGACGAGCAGCACCGCCGCCACCATCATGATTTCCGAGAAGGCGAAGAGCGTCAGCAGGTCGCCCGCGAACGTGCCACCGAGCGCGGCCCCCCCGTACGTCAGCGCGACGACATGCTGCGCATCGTCGTCCACGTGGAGCGCGTAGATCATGCCGATGAGCGTCAGAAGGGCGAAGACGTACGAGAAGACCAGGCTCAACCGATCGACGCGGCCAAAGACCAGCTGCTGTCCGAGAAATTGCACCGTGCCGTAGGTGCCCGGCGACATGCGAAGGCAGAGGCCTAGAGCGATGGTCGGGAGCAGCACCATCGCGGCTTTCTTGAGGGTGCCTTTGAGCAGCGGCAGCACCCACGCGCCAACGATCAGCACGAAACCTGGGTGGATCCACTCAACGGTCATAGTAGTCTTCCCGCTTCATGAGCCACAGCTTGCCGATGAGCTTCGACCCGACGATGATCACCACGCACGAGATCAGCCCGTAGACCGATTCCCACGCGGGCAGGTCCTCGAACCAGAACTCTGCTTTCTCCGCGTGCATGAGACGCGGTAACGCAAATTCCACGACCGCGATCACCGAGAGGGCGACATAAAACGCGATCTTCAGCCGCTTAAACCGGACCGGATCTTCCAGCTGCCGCTCGAGAAAGCTCATCGCCACACCATCCCTGCCAGCTTCAGGACCGGCGCCGGATAGATGCCCAGCAAGAGACTGCCAACGGCCGTGATGACCAGGGGAACGACCATCCACGGCACTTCATGCACCTCGTGCCCGTGGCCGTGCCCTTCGTCTTGCGCTTCTTCGAAGTACGCCTTGTAGACGATGGGGCCGAGGTAGGCCGCGTTCAAGAGCGAGCTGGCGAGCAGCACGAAGACCAGCCACGGATGGCCCGCGTCGAGCGAGCCGAGCGCGAGGTACCACTTGGACACGAAACCTGAGGCCGGAGGAATGCCGACCAGGCTCAACGACGCGATCGCAAACGCCGCCATCGTCCACGGCATCTGCTTGGCGAGCCCCGACACCTGACTGACCTCGGTCTTGTGGGCGGATGCGTAAATCGACCCGGCGCACAGGAAGAGCGTGATCTTCGAGACGGCGTGATTGGTGATGTGCGCAATGCCGCCGGTGACGCCGTTGGCGTTGAGGAGCGCCCCGCCGAGGACGATGTAAGAGAGCTGGCTGACGGTTGAGAACGCGAGCCGGGCTTTGATGTTGTCCTGGCCGAGGGCGAGGAGCGATCCGCCGAGGATCGTGACGGCGGCAAACCCCAGCGCGAGCTGGTCGGCGCCGAGCTGCTTCATGGCCACGGGACCGAAGACGAACAGGAAGACTCGAAGCGTCGAGAAGACGCCGGTCTTGACGACGGCCACCGCGTGCAGGAGCGCACTGACCGGCGTCGGCGCCACCATGGCGGCCGGCAGCCAGCTGTGCATCGGCATGACGGCGTTCTTGGCGAGGCCAAAGAGCAGCAGCGCGAAGACGATGTAGAGCAGCGTCGGCTGTGCGGTCGCCATCGCCGATGTCACGATGCCGCCGCTTCTGAAGTCGAGCGTGCCCGTCACGTTGTAGATCAGGATGATGGCCGGCACGACCATCAACTTGGCGGCGCCCAAGAGATAAATGACGTACTTGCGCGCGCCCGCCCTGGCCTCTGGCGTCTCTTTGTGCGCCACGAGCGGATAGGTGGAGATCGTCAGCGCTTCGTAGAAGATGAAGAGCGTAAACAGGTTGGCGGAAAACGCGACGCCCATCGTGGCGGTGAGCGCCAGCGCGAAGCACGAGAAATAGCGGGTTTGCGCGTGCTCCTCGAGCGTGCGCATGTAGCCGATCGAATAGAACGAGGCCACGATCCAGAGCGCCGCCGCCCCCAGCGCGAAGAGCAAACCAAAGCTATCGACGCGAAAGGCGATCTCGATGCCCGGAAGGATGTGGAAGAGCACGAGCCCGGGGGCGCGACCAGCCAGCACGTCGGGGACCATCGACCCCACGAGCGCGAGCTGCAGCACGCCGGCGGCGACCGACCAGAACTCTCGCAGGTTGGCGCGGCGCTCTCCTGTTCCCGCGATGAGCAGGGCGCCCACCGCGGACGTGAGGATGGCGAGCAGCGGGATGATGGAAAAGACGGGCGTGGAATCCATGCCTGACGTCACCACTTCAGCTGGGTGAGATCCTCCACGTTCACGCCCGGGCGATTCCGGTTGAGCGCGAGCACCAGGCCCAAGCCGATGGCGGCCTCGGCCGCGGCCACCGCGATGACAAACAGCGCGAGAATCTGTCCGCGCTGGTCCTGCAGCTGACGGCTGAACCCGGCCAGGCTGACGTTGACGGCATTGAGCATGATTTCAACCGAAACGAGCATAAGAATAATGTTGCGTCGGGTGAGAAAGCCGATGAGGCCAATGGCAAAGAGGACCGCACTCAACACGAGACAGGCGCCTACCGGTACCATCAGGGTTCTGTCCTCCTCCTGGCGATGACGATCGTGCCCACGATAGCGGCGAGCAGGAGCAGGGACACGACCTCGAACGGAAGCGTGAACTGTGTGAAGAGCGCCGTCCCGATGGCCGAAAGGCTTCCGCGCGGTGGACCGGCGGCCGCACGCAAGACGTTTGGCAGCAGCCCTTGCGCATTGGCGTACCAGGTGAGCCCCACGAACACGATGCCGGCGGCCGCGGCGAACGGCCATTGCGCCCCGAATCGCGCCCCGGCCTGCTCTTGCGGCAGATCGAGCAGCATGTACACGAAGAGGTAGAAGACCAGGATCGCGCCGGCGTAGACGATGACCTGGACTGCGGCCAGGAACTCCGCCCCAACCAGCAGGAAGATCCCCGCGACGTGCATGAAGAGGGCGAGCACCCACAACATGCTGTGGACGGGATTCCGACGGGTGACAGCCAGGATCGCGCTTGCGACGCTAGCCGCCGCGAGGTAGTAGAAGAACGTTTCCAAAGTATGAGTAAGGCTACGACTCTGCGGCCCTAGGGCCGCAGAGTCGGGCAACAGCTTACTCTGAGGACGCGGTGAAAATCTAGAACGGCACTTTAGTACAGCGCGCGCACCACGTCGGACTTGACGAGGGCGGCGAGCTCGGAGGTCGGCGAGTGCGATCCGGCCAGGACGTTGATCGTGTTCGCCTTGTTCGATCCGGCCAGCAGCTGCGCGCGGAAGAGAAGCGTCGCGAGGAGCCGGCCACGAGTTTAGGCCCGAGGATTATCTTCGAAAGAATTTGCATTGCCAACTGTTGGCGACCGCTATCCCTCGAGCGTGGCGGCCCGCGCTGTCCATTCGGCCATGAATCGAAACACGTTCTCTCGCGGTGGCTGCGGCGAGAACGTTTCGAGCCAGCGCACGGGCGCCTTCCCGACGTTGGCGAACGCGTGGACGCAGCCGACGCCGGTCCACACCACGTCGCCGGCCTTGACCTGGTAGATCTGACCATCGAGTGTCGCCTGCACCTCGCCTTCGAGAACGAAGTACGCCTCTTCGAACGTGTGGTCGTGCAGGCCGATGCTCGCGCCCGGCTGGTACTCGATGAATAGCAGACGATGATGGACGGCGCCGAAGGCTTCGTCGATCATCCATTTGAGAAACACACGCTTCGCGAGCCCCGCGGGACGCGCATCCTCGGGTGGAATCTGCGTGGGATCGAAGTGCGCGCTCAGCGGTTCGCTCGATCCTGACGCGCGCCCTGAAGCGGGGAAGAACGTGTCACGCTCCTTGCCCGTCGGCTTGGGCTGGGGCGCCGACATCTGCAGCCAGCGCACCGGCGTGCTGCCCGGGTTGGCCCACGCGTGCGCGACGCCGACCTTGAGCAGCGCGAAATCGCCGGGCCCGAGCGGGACGGGATGTCCGTCGACGGTCACGACCGCCTGTCCCGCCAGGATGTAGACGCCCTCTTCGAAGGCGTGCACGTGGGTGGCGATCGTCCCGCCGGCGGCCAGCTCGTTGAGGCTCAGGCCCGAGTGCACCGATCCCTGGCGTTCGTTGACGAGGGCGGCCTGCGTGTAGCCGCGGCTCCTCCCCGCAAAGAGAATCGGTTCGGCGAAGTGATATTCGTGCGCTCGCAGGACGCTATGCATGTCAGTGACCGTAGGCTAATATACGTCGCGGTCGACTCTGTCAGCTGGAGAAACAGGCATGTCCAGCCCCTCTGTATCCGTGGCGTCGGCGGTCGTCTCCGCCCCGTCGATTCCGTGGTATCGAACCATCACGTCCGCGCAATGGCACGTCCTCGCGGCGGCCAAGCTCGGCTGGATGCTCGACGCGATGGACTTCATGCTCTACGCGATGGCGGTCGGCCAGCTGCGCGCGTACTTCTCGATCAACGACGCCATGGCGGGCCTGCTCGGCACGGTGACGCTCGCGATGTCGGCCGTCGGCGGGATCATCTTCGGCTTCGTGGCGGACCGCGTCGGCCGTACGCGCGCGCTGATGGCCACCATCCTCATCTTCTCGGTCGCCTCGCTCGGCGCCTCGACGTCACAGACGATCATTCAGCTCCTCATGTGGCGCGCCATCCTTGGCATCGGGATGGGCGGCGAGTGGGCGTCGGGGGCCGTGCTCGTCAGCGAAACGTGGCCTGCGGCTCATCGAAACAAGGCGATCAGCATCATGCAGTCGGGCTGGGCGATCGGCTACATCTTCGCGGCCATCCTTGCTGGCGTCTTCATCGACACCCTGGGGCTCGGCCGCGAGGCCTGGCGATACCTCTTCGCGTTTGGCGCGGTGCCGGCGCTCTTCGTGCTGTGGGTCCGCCGCTCGGTGCCCGAGCCGGCGGCGTGGCTCGAGCGGCGCGCGTCCGCCGAACCGCGGACCAATCCGTTCAAAATCATTTTTGGCCCGACGTTCCGAGCGCGCACGTTCCTCATCGTGGCGCTCAACTCCGCGGTCCAGTTCGGCTACTGGGGCATCTTCTTCTGGCTGCCGGGTTTTCTCGCCCGGCCCATCGCCCAGGGGGGCGCGGGCATGAGCGTCGTGGGATCGATTGGCTGGATCATCCCGCTCCAGATTGGCGCGTACCTCGGGTATCTCACGTTCGGCTTCATCGCCGACAGGCTCGGACGCAGCCGGACTTTCATTTTGTTCATGGTGGGGGCCGCCGTGATCGTGCCGATCTACGGGCAGATGGCCCGCAGCCCGATGGTGCTGATGCTGCTCGGCCCGCTGTTCGGCTACCTGGCCCACGGCTACTTCAGTATGTTCGGCGGCTTCATCGCCGAGCTCTTCCCGACCGCGGTCCGCGCGACGGGGCAGGGCACGAGTTACAACCTGGGCCGGCTGGCAGGCGCGGTCGCGCCGTACACGATTGGCAAGCTGGCGACCTTTCCCGGCATCGGCATCGGGCTCGCGATGGCCACGACGTCGGCCTTTTTTCTCGCGGCAGCGCTCATCATCCTGGCGCTGCCCGATCGCAGCGGACAACCACTTGAGGCCTGACGCTCACATTGATGATTGATGATTGATGATTGCGGATTGAATTGGTGATTGGAAAGCGCCTGCGGCCATGCCGAGCCGAGGACATGCGAATCCGAGGCGAGGCATCAGCGTAAGTTCGCGGCGGGGGTGGGGCCCCGCCGCAAAGTGATAGATAAAGGAGGTGACATGGTTCGGTACGGACGGTCACGGTGGTTCATCGTCGAAGGACTGGCTCTCGCGGTAGCAGTCGGTGTCGCCTGCAACCAGGCGCCGCCCCCTCAGCCCGCGGCCGCTGCGGCGCCCGCGCCGGCACAAAGTCCGGTTGATCGCGGCAAGTATCTCGTCACCGTGATGGACTGCAACGGGTGCCACACGCCGTTCAAGGACGGCGCCCCCGATCCCAGCTTGATGCTCTCTGGCCATCCCGAAAAGGCCGGCGTGAAGATGCCGCCGAAGCTGCCCGCCGGGTGGGCGACCGTCATCAGCGACACGAACACGGAATGGGCCGGACCGTGGGGGATTTCGTTTACGGCGAACCTGACGCCCGATCAGAACACCGGCATCGGCATCTGGACCGAGCAGATGTTCATCGACGCCATCCGCAAGGGCAAGCACATGGGGACGTCACGCGACATCCTGCCGCCGATGCCGTGGCGCATGCAGGCGAACCTGACCGACGAAGATCTCAAGGGGATCTTCGCGTACCTGAAGACGCTTCCGCCGATCGCCAACCACGTCCCGGATCCGATTCCGCCGAAGTAGCGAACACTCTAGGCGGACGCTACTTCGGCGCGGCGACCGGAAGGTGGAGCGACATCAGAACCAGCACGCCATCGATCGTGCTGAACCAGTGCGGACTGCCGGCGGGCACCATGATGAAGTCGCCCTTGCCGACGCGCCGCGGGGTGCCGCCTTCGATCGCCGTGCCGGTCCGGTTATCCACATTCGGACGCGTCTCCATCACAATCCGTCCGCCCGTGACGAGCGTGCCCGATCCCTCGACGACGAAGAACATCTCGGCTTCCTTGTCGTGGGCCGCCGCGGGGCCAACCAGAGCGCGATACTCGAGGTTCGCGCTGTACGGAGCGAACCCGACGATCGGCTGCGAAAAGTTGGCCTGATCGGCTTTCCGCTCGGCCTTGGCCTTCGCGATGAGCGCCTGGACATCGGCAGACGAGGCGAACAGCTTCATAGCCGCCGCGTTGGCCGTGGCCGCCGGCTGCTGGGCGAACGTGGGCCAAGCCGCAAGGGTCAACATCACAAGGCAGACGATAAAGATGTGGCGCATGGTGGTCTCCTCCGCTGATTAGTTACTTAATACCGCCGAGGCACAGGTACTTCACCTCAAGAAATTCTTCGATGCCGTACTTCGATCCCTCGCGGCCGATGCCCGATTCCTTGACGCCGCCAAACGGTGCCACCTCGGTCGAGATGAGACCGGTGTTGATGCCGACCATCCCGGCTTCGAGGCCTTCGGCGACACGCCACACGCGGGCGATGTCGCGGCCGTAGAAGTACGCCGCCAGGCCGAACTCGGTCGCATTGGCCAGATCGATCGCTTCCTGCTCGGTCTTGAAGCGGAAGAGCGGTGCCACCGGCCCGAATGTCTCCTCGCGGGCGATCATCATGTCCGCCGTCACATCGACGAGCAGCGTCGGCTCGAAGAACCGGCCGCCGAGGGCGTGCCGATGCCCGCCGACGGCCACCCGCGCGCCCTTCGACACCGCGTCGCCGATGTGCTCCTCGACCTTGGCGACGGCTTTGTCGTCGATGAGCGGCCCCTGCGTCGCACCGCTCTCGAGGCCGGGTGCCGGCTTGAGCTTCTTCACCGCGGCGGACAGCTTGGCCGCAAACGCGTCGTAGACCGAGTCCTGCACGAGAACCCGGTTCACGCAGACGCAGGTCTGACCCGTGTTGCGGTACTTCGACGCCATGGCGCCCTCGACCGCCGCATCCAGATCCGCATCGTCGAACACGATGAAGGGGGCGTTGCCGCCGAGCTCGAACGACACGCGCTTGATGGTTTGTGCGCACTGCGCCATCAGCACCTTGCCAATCTCGGTCGAGCCCGTGAACGACAGCTTGCGCACGGTCGGGTTGGACGTAATCTCGCCGCCAATTTCGCTCGCCGCGCCGGTGATGACATTGAAGGCGCCTTTCGGGATGCCCGCACGCTCGCCGAGTTCGGCCAGTGCGAGAGCCGAGAACGGCGTCTGCGATGCGGGCTTCAGCACGACGGTGCAGCCGGCCGCCAGAGCCGGCCCGGCCTTGCGCGTGATCATCGCGAGCGGGAAGTTCCACGGTGTGATGCAGGCCACGACGCCGACCGGCTGCTTGATGACGACGATGCGCTTGTCGGCCTGGTGGCCGGGAATCGTGTCGCCGTACACGCGCTTGGCTTCCTCGGCGAACCATTCCAGGAAGCCCGCGGCATAGGCGACCTCGCCGCGCGACTCGGCAAGCACCTTGCCCTGCTCGGTCGTCATCAGCCGCGCGAGATCTTCCTGATGCTGCAACATCAACTCGTACCACTTGCGGATGATGGCGCCGCGCTCCTTGGCGGTCTTCTTCCGCCAAGCCGGCAGCGCACGATCAGCGGCTTCAATCGCCTCGCGCGTCTCGGCGGCCCCGCACTTCGGCACGGTCCCAACTACCTCGCCGGTCGCCGGATTGTCGACCGCGATGGTGCCGCCCGACCGGGCGCGGACCCACGTGCCGTCGATGTAGCAGGCCTCGCGGAAGAGCTTCGAATCGGACAGCGTGACGCCGGTCGGGGATGTCGTGGTTGGTGGTGTCATAGTCGCCTCGACTTCAGACTTCAGACTTCAGACTTTCGATCACGTCATTGAGAAACTGGGCCGCCCGCACGCCGTCGACGACGCGATGGTCCGACGACAGTGTGACCGTCATCATGGGCCTGACGGCCAGCTGGCCGTTTACGACCACCGCACGATCCACGATCGCGCCTACGGCGAGGATTCCGGCCTGTGGCTGCACGATGATCGCGGTGAAAGCGTCCACGTGATACATGCCGAGGTTGCTGACGGTAAACGTCCCACCGGACAGGTCGGCCGGCTGGAGCTTGTTGGCGCGCGTGCGCTCGGCGAGCTCCTTCCGCCTGGTCGCGATGTCGGCGATCGTCGCCGTGTCTGCGTTCAGGACGACCGGTGCCACCACGCCGGCATCTACGGCCATGGCGATGCCGACGTTGACCGCGGGATTCGATTGGATGGCGCCGTTGGTCCAGCTCGCGTTCATCCGGGGATGCTTCCGGAGAGCCCGGCCGACGGCGCTCACGATGAGATCGGTGTGTGTCGGTTTGACGCCGTGCGACTTCTCGATCGAGGGCACGAGGCGATCACGCACTGCCACGAGCGTGGTCGCATCGACGTCGCGCGACACAAAGAAATGCGGAACGCTCGTCCAACTCTGGGTGGTGCGCTCGGCCATCAGCCGCCCGATGGTCGACGATCCGTCCTGGCCTTCGTAGTGTCCGGCTTTAGCCGGACCTTCAGCGGCTTTCAGAATGTCGTCCGCGAGGATCTCCCCGCCAGGTCCAGATCCCTTGACCGTCGCGATGTCCACGCCGCGTTCGCCCGCGAGTTTGCGTGCTTTGGGAGAGATGCGGACGGGGCCGCTCGGAGTGGCCCCGGCGGTGGGCGAAGACTTGGACTCAGCGCCCGGCAGAGTGCGACCGCTGTGATCTGAATCCGTGCGCCGCCCGGTTTGGATCCTGGCGGTTTCGGCAGGAGGCACCTCGCCCGGCGCGAGCAGCCACCCGATGGTCTGGCCCACGGGCACGACGGCGCCTTCGCGTGCCGTGATGCCGCCGAGGATGCCGTCGCCGAGCGCTTCGATTTCGACGACGGCCTTGTCAGTCTCGATCTCGAGCAGCACCTCGCCCTTGGCGACCTGCTGTCCCTCTTTCTTTTTCCAGGCGACGACCTTGCCGGTCTCCTGCGCCATCTCGAGCGCAGGCATCACGACGCTCAGCGCCATCAGCTGGTCGCTCCGACCTTCTCTCCCTTGGCCGCCGCGGCGATCATCTGGACGACTTCGCGGTTCGGGGTCGACTCGTCCTCTCGAATCTTCGAGAGCGGGCCGTTGACCGTTACGTACGTCGCGCCGGCGACGAGCAGTTCCTCGGCAGGGAAGCGAGTGATGACCTCATGGCCGGTGGCCGTCACCACGACTTCTTCCTCGATCCGGGCGGCGCGCCAGCCGTCGCTGCAGGGCCAGAAGGTTTCGAGCGCGAAGACCATGCCCGGCTTGAACTCGTGCGGGTGGTCGAGCGACACGAGCCGGCTGATTACCGGCTTTTCCCAAATCGCGACGCCCACGCCGTGGCCGTACTGAAGCGCGAACGCGGCTTCCTCGTTCGGGAAGCCGAACTCCTGCGCCTTTGGCCATACCGCCGCTACTTCCGCCGTCGTCCGCCCGGGCCGGATGAGCTCGATGGCGGCGTCGAGGTAGTCGCGGCAGCGCTTATAGGCGTCAACCATGGCATGCGGGGCGTAGCCGATCGAAAACGTGCGGTAGTAGCACGTCCGGTACCCCATATAGGAATGGAGGACGTCGTAGTAGGCCGGATCGCCCGGGCGCATCACGCGATCGGAGAAGACGTGCGGATGCGGGCTGCAGCGCTCGCCCGAGATGGCGTTGACGCCTTCCACGTATTCGGAGCCGGCGTCATAGAGGATCTTGCTCACCAGGCCGACGGCTTCGTTCTCGCGCATCCCCGGCTTCATCGCCATGTACAGCTCGTGGTACGCGGCGTCGACCATCATGGCCGAGTGCGTCAGCAGGGAAATCTCGTCCTGTGTCTTGATCTCGCGCGCATCCGAGAGCAGCGGCTGGCCGTCAACGACCGTGATGCCCTCGCGCTGGAGCGCAAAGAGAATCGGCGGCTCGATGACATCGATGCCGAGCGGCTCCTTGTGGAGGCCGCGCTTCTCCAGTTCGACGCGGATCTTCTTGGCGACGTCCTCGGCGCGGCCCATCTCGGGCGTCATCGCGCCGCGCAGCATCCCGATGCCGGCGCGCGACCGCTCGCCCAGCCACGGGCAGTTCTGCTGGTGATGCCGCGCCGCCGATCCGAAATCCCACAGAATGGGCTCGTCGTTCTGCGGCAGCAGCGTGAAGCGCGCCACCTTGTCCTGCGCCCACGTGCCGATGTGGGTGGACGTGATGTAGCGCACGTTGTTCATGTCGAAGCACAGCAGGGCGCCGAGCTCCGAGTTCTTCAGGTGTTCTTTGATCCGCGCGAGCCGTTCGCGGCGCAGCCGATCCAAGTCGATGCGGTTTTCCCAATCGACCGCCATCGTGCCGTAGGTTTTGATTGCCATGGGATCTCCAAGGTGAGTATAGCGTTGGCCAATCGATTTTACGTTACCGGCGTGCGGATGAACGAATACGCCGGGTCGGCCGCCAGGCACTCCGCTTCTGGCGATCCCAGCTCTTTCCGGACGATGTTTGTTCCGCGAACGAGCGCCACGCACTTGTAAAATGCGTGACGCCGGCTCATGCCTTCGCGGCCCATTCCGCAATCCGTGGTCACGGCAAGGCGTTCGGGCGAAAGATATTTCAGCGCCTGGCGTAGGAGATCGGCCACTTCTTCGGGACTCTCGACCTGCAGCGTGTGGTGATCGATCACACCGATGGCAATTCGCCTCCCGGTGATCGACGTGCAGACGGCTTCGAGATCCAACGCGTTCGAGCTTTTCATTTCGAACGTAATGAGGTCGGCATCCACCTGATTCAAGACCTCGAGCGCGGGCTTGTACGACTGCACCTGAGCGAACATCCGCTGCTGGGAGGGATTTCCCCAACACGTGTGGCACCAGACTTCGGTCTTGTCGCGCAGGCCTTTCACCGTGTTGTTGAAGACCTTGAGCATGAAATCGAGCGTGATGTCCTTGTTCGGCACGGGACGCGCGGCAAGCAGGTGCAACTGCGGATCTTCGATCTGAATCACCGGGCAACCGGCATCCGCCACGTCGTGCAGTTCCTTGTTGAATGCATCGCTGAGAGCCATGATGCGGGATGGAAGGTCCTTGTAGTGCTCATCCTGGACGGCATACGCGACCAACTCGGGCGCGACCGTGCCGAACTTCACGGGCCTCGGCGTCAGCCGCTGCGCGGCCTTCCAGATTTCGGCATACTGCATGTTCCCGGGGGCGACCGGCCCGACGATCTTCGGCATGACGCGAGCTTCGAGATAGTCGTGAAGAATGTGTCCGCGAGGGAACCCGATGCCACCCGCGCCGGCGCGCGCAAGCTGGGGATGGGAGGCGTCGAAACCCGACATGTGGCGCGGCGGATAGCTGGTCCAGGTTTGCCCGCCCACGTCCTGATCGAAGCGGCAATCGCCATCGGTCATCACGTCGAGACCCGCCACTTCCTGGTCCTTCAGGTAACAGGACAGCGCATCCACGTATTGCTCACGGAATTTGTTGTTCGACATCGCGTCCACGAAGGAACGCGTTCCGAGGTTTTCCGTGTACCAGCTCGGGCGCGGAAGCGAACCAATGATCGCTGTAGGGAGTATCTTTCCTTTAGTAGCGTTGAGCATCGATGAATCGCTCTTTCCGGCTCAAGAACAGCCAAGTATAGCGTCGGCGGCCGGAATGGGTCATTTCGCTTTGCCGGTTTCGCCTGCTTGACGATAATCAGCCGGACGCCGGCCTCGTCCGCGCGGTGAAGGGGGGACCGACTATGAAGGCACTGGGTTTCGTGCTCACGGCGGCCGTGCTCGGAATCGGTCAAACCGCGAGGCAGGACAACGCACAGTCGTTGGCGCACGTGGAGGCGGCGAGGAAGCTGGCTGGAAACGATGCCTGGCTTCAGGGCCCATTCAATTTCTACTGCGTCGCGGGCAACGCGCGGCCCAATAGTACAAGTGCGCCGGCGCTGGAGCCGGTGAAGCTCTTTGACAACCTCTACGCGGTCGGCAATTCCGAAGCGACGGTCTACGCGATCACGACGACGCAGGGCATCATCCTCATCGACTCCGGCTATGCGGACCGCGTGGAGCCAGAAGTGGTGAACGGGCTGAAGAACCTCGGCCTTGATCCCGCGAGCGTGAAGGTCATCCTCCTCGGTCACGGCCATGGCGATCACTTTGGCGGGTCGTCGTACTTCCAGGAGCGCTACGGCACGAAGGTCGGGACGACCGCGGCGGATTGGGCCGTCATCTATCCGGCGAATCCGCCAGCCAACGCGGCGAACGTGAATCAGGTGAGGCCGAAGCGCGACCTCGAGCTGGCCGAAGGCCAGCCGGTCACACTCGGCGACATGACGGTGACGCTCGTCGCGATTCCGGGACACACGCCGGGCGCGCTCGCGTTCATCTTCCCGGTGAAGGAAGGCGGGCAGACGCACATCGCCGGGCTGTTCGGCGGCACCATTCTCACAGCAGACCGCATTACGGCGCCAGGATTGCAACAGTACGTGCAGTCGATCGCCCACTACCTCGACGTCGCGAAGAACATGAAGGTCGATGTCGAAGTGCAGAACCACGCGCTCTTCGACATGACGCCGGAGCGGCTGACGAAGCTCAAGGCGCGTCGAACGGGCGAGGCGCACCCGTTTGTGGTGACCACGGACGGCTACGTGAAGTTCTGGTCCATTATTTCGGAGTGCATACAGGCCGAGACCGCACGGCGCGTCGGGTAGTGCACGCTGCCGCCGCCTCCCGCGCGCGGCGGGCGCTAGATGTGAAGGAGCCTGGGCTCACGCCCAGGGCTGGTATCCCGGTGCGAAGCCGCCGATTTTGTCGACGCTGATGCGGATGGTCACGCGCTTTTCTCCCGGCACACGCGACACGTACTTGTCGAGGCCGAGAAACCGTTTGGACAGCTTGTCGATGTGCGCGTTGCCCACATCATCGACGATCGCCTTCGCGCGGCCGTAGAAGATCGCATAGGACTGCGGGCTGTTGCGATCCTGCACGGAGACGACCACCCGGGGATCGCGTTTCAGATTCAGCGCCTTCAGCCGGGCGTCATTGGTATTGATCAGGACCTCGTCGCCCTCGACGTCGACCCATGTCATCGAGACCTGCGGAGAGCCGCTGACGTTTCTCGTGATCACGTGGCCGTAGGCCTTGTCCTGCAGAATCGTCCTCAGAGTTGGCGGAATAGACACCGGCATTGTTTGATCTCCCTTTTCGTCGTTACCGATTGCACATCGTGCGGGCGAGCTCGAAAACCTGCTGCTCGGTGGGCACCGTCGCGTCTTCGAGCGGCGGCGAGAACGGAATGGGCACGTGCATCGCCCCGATCCGGCGCACGGGACCATCCAGTTCGTAGAACGCGCCCTCGGCGATGACCGAGGCCAGCTCGCCCGTCACACCATACCGTAAGTACCCCTCGTCGATGACGATGCAGCGAGAGGTTTTCTTGACCGAATCGATGAGTGTGCGCTCGTCGAGCGGCCACAGCGTGCGCGGATCCACGACCTCGGCGTTGACGCCGATTTCTTCGAGCATCGTCGCCGCGCCCAGCGCGACCTGGACCATGCTGCTGGTCCCCACGAGCGTGATGTCGGTCCCCGCGCGCTTGACGTCGGCGACGCCGAGCGGCACCGTGTACTCGGCCGACGGCACCGGCCCTTTGACCTTCGTGTAGCTGATCTT